>NZ_JBFAWY010000045.1:0-51859 GCF_040680575.1 Streptomyces sp. NPDC052020 | reverse complement strand
TCGTCACGCGTGGTGGCGGACTTTGGGTCGGGGTCGACACAGCGCAGAATCTTCAGACGGGCGTCGGTCCCGCTCCGCGGGATACCGCGCGGCAAGCCGCGCGGTAGTGACGGCTCCGCTGCGCTCCGCCTGATTCCCCCGCAAGCGGGGGAATCAGAATTCCGCAAGCGGAATTCTAAAAGCGGGGAAATTCGCGCAAGCGCGAATTGGGGGCATCCGCGCTTGCGCGGATGCCGAGGGCTGGCGGCGAGGGGAGGTGTGTCACGCGCGGGCCTGTGTAGGGTTTGGGGATCTCAGCTGTTATTTCAGCAGTAGATGTGACGGTCCGTCGGATTTGGCGGGTGTCGGCCTCTTTGCAGCGACGGGCTCCGCTGCGCTCCACCCGAACCCCTCCCCCATTCTCGAACCCTCCCGGCACACTTACCGGTATATCTTGCTGGTGTGTAGTGTAACCGGCCGTCTGTGGGTGACGTTTGAGTCACGTATCACCTGGGAGCGAAGCTGATCGCGAGTGATGCATCGCGGTTCAGTGCTGTGTAGAGTCTGGGATGAGGCACCACATCTCCAGCGCGCCGCGTACCTCGCGCCCGGATTCCCTTTCTGTTGACGTACTGCATTCCTCGAAGGAGTAGACGGGGTATGGCCGTGAAACTGCGTGACCACCAGATCGAGGCTGTTGATGCCGTTGTGCGAGGCTTCGATATCCCTCCGGGTGGGGTTCCCTGGGATGGTCTTCGTGGGCAGGTGCACGCCGCGTGCGGCACGGGGAAGACGATTATTGCCGCCGTCTCGGCAAAGCGCCTTGTGCCCAAGGGGCGCATTCTGGTGCTGGTGCCGACGCTGGACCTGCTGGCGCAGACGGTGAAGGCGTGGCACGAGGTCGGGCACACGGGGCCGGCGGTTGCCGTGTGTTCGCTCCAGGACGACCCGGAGCTGTGGAGTTTGGGGGTGCGCTCCACCACCAACCCGGTGCAGTTGGCACTGTGGCATGGGCAGGGGCCGGTGACCATCTACGCGACGTACGCCTCGCTGGGTGTGCTGGCGGAGGCGTTCGAGGGCGTCTACGGGCAGAGGCTGGCCCCGGTGGACCTCGCGGTGGTCGATGAGGCCCACCGGACAAGTGGCTCGATGGGCAAGGCGTGGGCGGACATCCACGACCAGGCCGTGATCCCCGCCTACCGGCGGCTGTACCTCACCGCTACGCCGCGGATCTGGGGGGAGCGACTGAGCCGTGAGGTCGCCGAGGGGGTGCGCGACCCGCTGCCGCGCGAGATGGCGGCCTCCATGGACGACGAGAAGATCTTCGGGCCCGTCCTCTACAAGCTCAGCCTGGCGTCGGCCGTCTCGCGCGGTTTGCTGGCGCGGTACCAGATCATCGTGCTGGAGCTCCAGGACCCGGTCGTCACGCCCGAGCGGCTGATGGGCGAGGAGCGGCACAGCGAGAAGGTCCGTGGGGAGCGCCTCGGGGCGCTCCAGGCCGCGCTGCTGCACACGATGGCGCAGCACAACCTCCAGACCTGCATCACCTTCCACCACCGGACGATAGAGGCACAGGCGTACGCGGAGGGCCTTCAGCGCGTGGCGGCGAAGCTGCACGCGGACCAGCCCGAGAAGTACCCCGCCCGGATCTGGGCGGACTGGCTGTGCGGCGAGCACTTGCCCGAGCGCCGGCGGGAGGTCCTGGCCGGGTTCGGGACCACTGCGCGGCGGGCCGTGCTGTCCAACTGCCGTGTCCTGGGCGAGGGCGTCGACATCCGGGCCGTGGATTCCGTGGCGCTCCTGGATCCCAAGGGCGCGCCGCACGACATCGTCCAGGCCATCGGCCGGGCGCTGCGCCAGAAGCCCGGTGAGGGAAAACTGGCTTCTTTGATCGTGCCGGTATTTCTCCAGCCCAGGGAAAAGCCGGAGGACATGTTCACCTCGGGATCGTATCGGCCTTTGGTGAAGGTCCTTGAAGGACTGCGCGCTCACGATGAAGAGGCCATCGAATTGCTGGCTATCCCGCAAGAGCCGCAGAAGGACGTGGCGCAGCCGTCCGAGTACATCGGTCCGCCGCCCGAGGAAGGCGAGGAAGAATCCCGCCTACTGCTTCGCTTTGCCGCTCCGCGTGACCCGGTCATGGTCGCGGACTGGGTGTCGTTCAACGTGATCGACACCGAGAAGCAGGACTGGGCCCGCGGCTGGGCGAAGTTGAAGGCGTTCGCGGAGCGTGAGGGGCACGCCCGGGTGCCGTACGGGCACAAGGAAGGTCCCTACCCGCTGGGACAGTGGGTCGCCGAGCAGCGGCGCGCGTACGGGGCGGGGCAGATGAGCGGCCTGCGCGCCCGGCGCCTGGAGAAGCTGGGCATGGCCTGGACGGCGGCCGACGCGCGGTTCCAGGAGAACCTGGCGGCGGCCCGCGTGTACTACCAGAAGCACTGGACGCTGTGCGCGCCCCGCACCGCGACGATGCTGGACCGGCCGGTGGGGCAATGGCTGTCCAACCTCCGCCGCCCGGGTGCGCTGGACGGGCACCCGGAATGGAAGACGGCGCTGGAGGCCGTGGACCCGTACTGGAACCCGGCGTGGCCGGCCGACTGGCAGCGGCACTACGCCGCCCTGCGCGAGCTGGTACGCGAGGAGAACGACCCCACGGTCGTCACCCCCGGCGTCACCGTCCACGGTATGGACATCGGACGGTGGCTGGCCCGGCAGCGCAAGCCCGAGGTGTGGGCGGGGCTGATGGAGCGGCAGCGCGAACTCCTCGAGGCCATCGGCGTCACACCGCTGCCCCCGAAGCAGGAGACACCCACCAAGGCCCCCAAGGCGACCACAGGCGCCTTCGAGCGGGGCGTCGCGGCCCTGGCCCAGTACAAAGCCCGCACGAACTCCGTGACCGTCCCCAGAAATCACGCAGAGCAGCTGGAGGACGGCACGGAGGTCAAGCTCGGGGTGTGGGTCATGAACCAGAAGGCCCGCAGGGCCAGACTGACCACTGACAAGCTCGCCACGCTGGCCCGCCTCGGACTCGACTGGGCAGCCACGGAAGGGACCGCGCAAGGGGCCGTGTGATAGCCACACACGAGGAAGAACAACGGGCGCAGAACGCCATGCAGCGACACGCCCACGACCCCGCCCTCACGGACACGGAAAAGAACACCTCACCTGTGCTGTCCCACCCGCAAACGCGACAGACAAGAGAACAAGACGAGACAGCGGAGACAAAACTCGGCATAAAACCGTGCGACCGTCTCCAGCCTTCCCAGGACCACCACGACCAGACTGCGGCGGAAGGCGGCGCGGCGTCACTTGTCCAGGAAGAGCAGGTCCTCCGTGCGCTCGATCATCTTCAGAGAGCCGCCTTCGGACACGGTGATCAGGTTGTGCAGCCCGGTGACGGTCTTGCCGTCGGGCAGGACGCGGTACTGGTCGGCGGCACCGGCCAGGTACGCCTCGAACCCGTCGAGTGAGGAGCCGGTCTTGGAGTCCAGGTAGTCCGTGAGCCGGCGGAACAGTTTGGGCAGGACCACCTGGCCGGTCGCGGTGTCCGTGATCGAGTCGATGTCGTCGACCACTACCCCGTCGTAGGTCCTGTCGACGCCCCATACCCCCTTCTTCGCCACGCGCGCCTCCACTGCCGCCGTCTTGAGGACGTCGCGCAGGTAGCCGGGCAGCCCGGGGTAGAACATCGGGTACGCCAGCCCCTTCTCGACCAGGTGGTGGTTGGCGGTCTTCTTCCTCAGGAACTCCTCGTTCGGTGTGAACTCGTAGCCGCTGTAGACGGGCGCGGTGCCTTTGCAGACCAGGGCGATACAGCGGCCGTAGGCGTCGGCGCCGCTGGTGAGGATGAAGCCGGGCACCGTGTCGGGGACGGTCTTGACGGTGTGGTTCTCCTGGCGCTCGACGCTGGTGAACCCGAGCCAGGTCAGGAGCTCGTCACCGGCCTTGTCGGCGAATTTCCGCGGCTGGCGACGCTCGGGGCCGTAGGTGCCGTCGTAGTGGCTCTCCAACGCGTCGACGCCTTCCAGGCGCACGTTCGCGCGACCGTCGGCCTTGGGGACGATCCTGGCGCGGCCGCCGACGAGCTTCCAGTCCGCCACGTCGTCGGGAATGAAGGGAAGAGTGTCTCCGTCGGGCTCGGAACCGCCGTTCACCCGGAACGAGCCTTTGATCAGCAACATGGCCATGGCGGCTCCCATGGATCGAGACCGAGCGGGTACTGTGCGCTACATCGACTACTGAGCGTACACGCGATCCGGGGAGAACGGGCGGTGTCGACGACACACGCGCCTCAGGTCAACGCGGTCTCCCGGCCGGTCTGGTCCCGCTGCGTGGTCGGCTCCTCGCAGGTCAGACCGCTAAAAGGGGGCCAGACGGGTCCGTCGCCGGTCGACGGCGGGGGCCGGCTCGAAGTACCACCTGGTCTTGGCGGCCCGCGGGGCCGGGGATGCTATGGCGGTTGCTTTTGGTCCTTCATCATGTGCACAGATCCGCTGGCGTCTGGCAGGGTGACTCATCCGTGGGTTCACCCCGGGTGGGCGCGCGGCGGGTGCTGGTGGCTTCCCGAGCGCGCGTACGGGCCGGGCAGCACACCAGCATCGCACGGCCGCTACATGCTGGTCGGCCAGCCCGAGAGCCTGATCATCTGCGAACGGATGGAGACCGCCCGCAGGATGGGCTCGCCGACCAGTTCCCTCACGAGCTGACCAGGGCCGTGGTGCAGGCGGAAACCGTCCGCGCGCAATGCGCGGTCGCCGTTCGCCGAGCAGCGGGCCCGCGCCCGCGCCTGCGAGGAGGGCCAGCTGGCGCAGGAGAGGAAAGCCCGCGCACGGCGCGCACGGGCGCAGTAGCGGGACCGCCGCCTATGGCCTGCCCGACAGCCTGTTCCTGGTCAGGGAGGAGACCGAGGCCTGCGACCGGCAAGCGAGGTCAGGCGGAGCGGGGCCGTCGAGACGGCGCGCGCCGAGTGGTCCGGGCCCTGACCTTGGCGGCCCTGGCCCGCGTGTTCACCCGGCTGGAGGGTGGAGCCGAGGGGCCGCGTCCGCGGTATCCGCCCTGGGAGCGGGCGGAGGGGATGACGGGACCGGTCTCCTTGGGGTCCTGGTGTCCGCCCGCCGGCCATGAGCGCCATCGAGGGCTGGTACGGCCGCCCGTTCGGGAGGTCACCGAAGGGGCCGGTGACCGGCCTGCTGGCCTTCGCGCCCGATCCGCACGCCCTGCGCGTCCTCGCCGAACTGAATCCCCGGTGGGCGGCGGTCACCAGAAGATGGCGATCGCCTCCAGCGTCACCTCGCGGGTGTCCTCGCGCCAGCCGGTCATCTTGCCAAGGCAGCGGGCCGTGAACGTGCCGTCCGGGATGGAGCGGCGCGCGTTCCCGGGGGCTACGACGCGCATGTAGACGGGGGGCTGCTCGTCACCGTACTCGGCCCGCAGGACGAATCCCTCCGTCACGTCCGGCACGCGTGAGAACACGCCTTTGACTGAGACGAATTCGCCGATGCGGCTCAGGGTCACCGCACGGCTGTCGGCCAGGTTGTCGGCGAGGTTCCGGTTCGGGACGACGGTCAGTGTGGTCAGGTCGGCGTGGACGATGGCGTCGGCCCGGTCGAAGGCCTCCATGACCACGCCGATCACGTTGATCGGCTTGTCCTTACGCACGAACTTGCGGAACGTCTCCTGGCTGACGTCCCGCTTCAGCCGGAACCGGAACAGCCACGTCAGCACCCGGTTCCAGAAGCCGACGCTCGTGTCGACCTTCGTCCGCAGCTCGACGGCCTCCTCCAGCGCGGACCGGTAGTTGCCGAGCTCGTACAGGTCCATCACGGCCTGCTCGTCGAGGTACAGGCAGATGCTGTACGCCGACTGCCAGCGCCGCAGGTGCCTGCGCCGCTCCCGGGCATGGCGCACCAGGATCACCGCGAGCACCGCCGTGCCGGCGGCCGTCACCAGCCAGACCGTCATCCACGGCCACCAAAGGCTCCACCACAGTGCGTCAGTGACAGCCACGGATCTCCTTGAAAGCCTCGGAAAGGGACGAGTCGGCGGTCTCCACCATCCGTCCGCCCGTCCTCGCCGCCGCGCGCCGCAGTTCGCCTGCGTCGGCCTCGCCGAAGTGGACGGGGTAGGTGGGGACGGTGGCGCGCACGGCGGCGGGCAGCGCCTTGTGGCGGCGTACGAACTCGGCGTAGGATAGGCCCGTGTTGTTCTCGCCGTCCGTCATCAGGACGAGTGAGACGGAGCGGTCGGGGTCGGCGGCCAGGTCAAGGGCGGCGGTGCGGTAGCCGTGGTCGAGGGCGGACCATACGGCGGTGGCGTCGCCGTAGCCGCCCCGGGCGACGGTGCCGGCGAGGGCCGTCAGATCCTTCGGGCCGGTGACGGTGACGGTCGTCTGCTCCAGCACCCGGCCACCGAACCGGACGACGGTCAGTCGCTCGCCCCGGTAGAAGCGGGTGAACTTGCCGGAGGCGGAGGGGTCCGCGCCGCTGAGTCCGGCGAAGGCCTCGCGCAGGGCGGCCATCCGGGCGCCGCGCATCGAGCCGGAGAAGTCGAGCAGGAAGACCACCTGGCTCGTGGTGCGGCGGTCGGGGTCGCCGTAGTCCGCCAGCAGCGTTTCGACGACGGCCGGCTGGTCGGGGTAGAAGAGCGCGTTGCCGACCGGTTCGCGCAGCCGCGGGTCCCGGGTGACCGTCGTATTGACGGGGCGGCGCAGTGTGTGCCGCATGATCTGCCGCTGCGCCGAGTCGCGCCGCAGCCACCGCGTGACCTTGTCGTACGCGGTGCGGTGGGCCGGGTTCAGCAGGAGCAGCGGAAAGTCCGCCAGGACCGTGCCGTCCTGGGGGCGAATGACCTCCAGGCGGTCGTCGAGGCGGCCGGAGGCGTTGAGGGCGAGCAGATCGGACTCGTACGTGATGAGGGCGTTGGCCTCGTCCTGGTGGTCGACGTAGGTGTCGACGAGGGCGGGGCCGGTGTCGGCGGTGAGGGCCTGGCCGGAGCGGAAGCCGCGCAGCCGGTCGCAGGAGACGTCCTCGGGGCGCAGCGCGGCTCCGGTGCCGGCCGCGGCGGTGGCGACGCCGACGAGGGCGGCGAGGCCGCTGCCGGCGTGCCGGGGGTCGGCCATGCCGAAGCGGACGGTGCCGGTGGCGGCAGCGTCCGCGATGTCCGCCCAGGTGAGCCGGGAGCCGGGCACCCGGGCGCGAAGCTCGCGCGCCACATCCGGTTTCAGGCCGATGACGACGGGGGACGTCATGGTGACCGTGCGCTGCAGCCCCCGGATCGCGTATCTGTCGGTGAGGCGCAGATAGCGGTCGGAGGACAGCCACGCGAGGTCGTACCGGTCGCGGTCCGGGGTCTTCGTCTCGGCGTCAGCCCGGTGGTCCAGGCGCAGGTCGACACCGGTCTCGTCCTTCAATTCGCCCAGTAGCGGGCCCAGTACGGCGAGATCGGGGCTGGCGAGGACGCGCAGCCGGACCGTGTCGTCGTCAGCGTCGCCCGAGCAGGCGGTCAGGAAGGTGGCGACGAGCGCCAGGCAGAGCGCCAGCAGGTCCGCGCCGCGCCTCACGGGCTGCCCGTCCGGTCCGGGCAGTCGCCCACGATCTCGATCATCTTCTCCAGCAGGGGCAGGCTGGGCAGGACCGCGCGGGTGTCGTCGGAGGAGGTGGTGGGCACCGGGATCTGCCGCTCGGTGAGGAACCGGGTGAGCTCGTCGCTGCTCGCGCCGGTGCCGGCGCCGCGGGCCCGGAAGCCCAGCTCCATGGCGCGGTGCTGGAGTTCGGGGTCTTCGCTGACCAGTTCGCCGAGCCGCGCGCCGTCGCCGGTCAGCGCGACGAGTTGGGGTTCGGTGACGAAGCGCGTGGACGGGTAGAGCAGGACGCGCTCGTCGTCGGTCTCGCCCTTCCGTGCCTCGTGCCGTAGCTGGTGGGCGAGGAACTGGTGCTCGTAGATCACCGAGATCGGGGCGATGCCCTGCCCGTCGGGGGACAGATACGTGTCGGCCCGTTCGGAGGACGGCAAGCCCTGTTCGACGAGGAGCGGCTTTATCTTCCGGGCGAGTCGCTCGGCCTCGGCCTCGCTGTCCGGTGCGTCGTTCCCGTGCTCGACGAAGGCCACGAGTCCGAGGTAGGTACCGGCAGAGTTCGCCTCGCAGATGTCCGAGGTCTGGGCGAGGATCTTGTTGCCGTTGCGGACGTGGTTCTTGTCGTCGATCTCGTCCCAGCGGTAGCCGTCCTCTGGATCACGCTGGACGCCCTTCCTCTTGCCGCGCGCCAGGTCGAGGAACTTGCGCATGTCGAGGGTGTAGTACATCGGCGGGCCGCCCGAGCCCGGCAGGCGCTGGGCGACGCCTTCCGCCGCGAGCACCTCGGCGTAGTCCCGGTAGGTGGCCAGCACGATAGGGCTGACGAACGGGCGGTACAGCAGCACCGGACGGTTCGCCCGGGCACGCTCCCGGCTGATCAGGTCGGCGGCCGGCTGGCCGGAGGGGAAGACGACGTCGTATCCGCCGTAGTCCTGCTTGGCGATCTCACGCGAGCCCATGCTCGTGATGTGCACGCGGAAGCCGTGCTTCATGAGCAGCCGCTCGACTTCGGGGTCCTGGAAGAAGTCCCTCTTAGAGGCCATCTTGGCCTCGATGGTGATCACCGGCCGCACCGGCAGCAGCAGGTTCCCGGAGGTTATGAGCAGGACCAGCCCGATGACCGGGACGGGCAGCGCCGCTGCCAGCGCTCCGCGCAGGCGGCGGCGCGGGGGCCTGGTGACGGTTAACCGCGGCTCCGCGGTGGTGGGCCTGTTCGCGGGCACCTGCGTTCTCCCCCCGTGACACCTGCGTTCTCCCCGTGCGGCCGGGCCAGGAACATCAGTGATGGCGGTGTACCCCGAACGACCCTTCCCAGAACGTCGGTTGACGTAGCGGAAAGCGCGCGGCTAAGGTCGGCAGCACGTCAAACCCGGGGGGCCGACGTCTGAGCAGATCACGTGCGCGGACACCGCCGATACCCGTTCCGGGGCTGGTTCCCCGCCGCTCGCGGCGGTCTTCGCGGACTCGGGTGCGCCGGCGGGACCTGGGCGCGGCCCAGCACCGAACCGCATCGGTGTGGGCCGGCCGGCTGCGTCACCGCTGCCCGGGCCCGATGACCGTGAGTCCCACCTGCTCGGCAAGCCGGGGCGCGTAGGCTCCCGCACCTGGCGGCCGCCGGCGCAGACACCACGGACGTGGCGGGGATCGTGTGGTCGTCGGCGGGTTCGTCGAGATCGCGGGTGGGAGTGTTGAAGAGGAGAGTCACCTCGGCGTGCTTGGACTCACCGTGAAAGCCCACCTCGGGCGTGTCCGGCCCACGCGGCATCTCCCGATTGATCCAGCCTCTGTTCGGGCCGACGGCCGCCGTGAAGACGTCCTCGATCCCGCCGACCGGCAAATCGTCCAGTTCGCACTCCACCGCAGCCCGGCGAGTCCGCGAGCCTGTTCTCCGGCGACCAGCGCGGCCCCTGCGCCACCCGCCACGTGCCGTGCTGGGCATTCGACTTGGCGGGACCGGGGCCGTAAACGCGGGAGCCTGTGCCCTCGGCGCGGCGCGGTGACCCGCTGAGGGGCCCCTCCCGCCCCTCCTACGCGCAGAGCATCGCGCGGGGGGGCCGTGGGTGCCGGTGGCGTTCAGCCGGTGCCGTGGGTGTCAGTGATCCGTTGGACACTGTCGTCCATGATCCGCGCACATGATGGCGACTGGGCAACCGGCCACCTGCCTGGGCAGGCATGCGGGGTCCCGGGCCATCTCAGGAACATACTCTCCGCGGACACCGCGGCACGGATGCCGTCGAACGTCCGCGGCCGCGGGGCGACGCGCTGGACGGCATCGAGGTCTGCCCGAAGCAGGCGATCCACGACACCAAGGCTCACCTGGACCTGGAGGCCGGCTGCCAGACGGTCAAGGGCGAGCAGGCCCTTGGCTCTGTCCGGACCCGCTACAGCGTCGGCGACGGCTCCGGCATCGGACGCATCGGGCGCCAGCAGGAACTCGTGCAGGCCCTGGCCGCCAGAGCCCAGGACAAACTGGCCAGCCCCGGCGACCCGTACTCCTTCCTGGACTCGGCGACCAAGTCGCTGACCGCCTACGATGACCTCGCCGGGATCGAACCCCTGACCAGCCTCGCCTCCAGCCTCAAGGGCAGACCCGAGGACCGGCTCACGTTCCTGACCGTCCCCAGCTACCCGCGCGAACTGGACGTCCCCACCGACAAGGCCAACATCTCCTGGCAGTACCCCCAGGCACAGACCCTCTTCACGCCCTCGCCAAGGACCAGGAGGTCGGCAAGGGGGAACTGACCGCCGTCAGCGGTCCCCGCCCGCACGATCGCCGGCCAGGTCCTCAACGGCACCGGCACACCCGGCCAGGCCGCCACCACCGCCCAGGAGCTGCGCGCGGCCGGCTACACCGTCACCGGCACCGCGCCCACGCCGGCGAAGGAAACCACCGTGACCCATCCGTCCGGCCTCGAAGAGCAGGCGAGTGCCCTGGCCGTCCGCGTGCGGATCCCCGCCACCCTCGGGCAGGACCCGCAGGCTGCACCTGGTGCGGTGACCCTTACCGTCGGCCCCGACTACTCCGGACTGCGCGGCTGACCGGCTGCCTGCATCACCGCGCTCCATGCCCGATTGCGGCATGGACGGCCCTGACACCCCTCAGCAACTTCTACAGTGCTGTAGATTTCGAGTTCAGTCACTCATCGGCCGGGCCCCTGCGCCCGGCCCTCGGACACGAAAAGGAATGCGACATGGGTGTGAGCCTCTCCAAGGGCGGCAATGTCTCGCTGAGCAAGGAGGCGCCGGGCCTGACGGCTGTCCTGGTCGGCCTCGGGTGGGACGTCCGCACCACCACGGGCACCGACTACGACCTCGACGCCTCCGCGCTGCTGGTCAACGAGTCCGGCAAGGTGCTTTCCGACCAGCACTTCGTCTTCTTCAACAACCTCAAGAGCCCGGACGGCTCGGTGGAGCACACCGGCGACAACCTGACCGGCGAAGGCGAGGGTGATGACGAGGTCATCAAGGTCAACCTGACCACCGTCCCCGCCGACGTCGCCCGGATCGTCTTCCCCGTCTCCATCCACGACGCCGCCAACCGCGGCCAGAGCTTCGGCCAGGTCCGCAACGCCTACATTCGCGTCGTCAACCAGGCGGGCGGCGCCGAGCTGGCCCGCTACGACCTGTCCGAGGACGCCGCGACCGAGACCGCGATGGTCTTCGGTGAGCTGTACCGCAACGGCGCGGAGTGGAAGTTCCGCGCGGTCGGCCAGGGCTACGCCTCCGGACTTGCGGGCATCGCCGCCGACTTCGGCGTCAACGTCTGACCCACCACGCGTCTGCGGGCGGGGTGGACCGTGTGTCCGCCCCGCCCGCGACGAGCACGTCCGCTGCCCGTGCCCGCCAGCGGCCGCGCCGCCAGAACACCGGCACCGACCCGCACTACACGATCGGGGGGACCTTCATGAACGAGCCCGGCCGCCTCGAAGCCGTCGACCAAGCAGACTTCGAACACGCGCTGCACGCCGCGCTGGACGACCCTGACATCCGCGAGGCCCTGCAACAGCCGACCGCGCAGGTCACCGCCGAGCAGCTGCGCGCCCGGGCGCTTGCGGCGGCCGACACCATCGCCGCCGAAGCCGCCACCGAGTACACCGCCCTACGGCGACTGCGGGTGGCCGGCCCGGAACCCGCCGGCCAGCCCCGCCAACTCGCGCCCGCCACCGTCGGGAAGGGACTAGCGGCGGCACTGGCCGTACTCACTCCCGTTCTGTCCGCCGCGGCAGCGGCCATATTCCTTCTCCTCGGTTACGGGCTCCAACTGGCCGACGCCCAGCAGCCCCTCGCCACCGCGCTGGTCCGGGCCGGCTGGGTCGCCGGAGCCGTGGCGCTGCTCGCCGCCACAGCAGCGATCACCGCGCTCATGGTCACCGCAGCCCGGCACCGCGCCACATCCCGCCGCCCGCAGCCCGACACCGCCTCCCTCGCCCAGGCCCACGCGGCGTGGCGCCAAGCCCTGCTGGAGCACGGACTGCTCCCGTTCCTGCGCCGTGAACTGCACCAACCGCCCGCACCCCCGCGCCGTAGCCCCGCCCCGCCTTTCGAGCAGCGCACCACGAGCCCCGGCTACAGCAGTCCGGACTTCACCGGCCCCTCCCTCCCATCGCGGGACTGACGCCCCCCGACGGGGGGCACGAACAGGTGCCGCCACGCCATACTCGCCAAGGTCAGGCGCGCCCCTGCCCGAAGCTTCTACAGTGCTGTAGATTCAGGCGTGCTGCCCCATGCACAGCCCGGGCAGCGAAGTCCGATCCCCAAGCGCCAGGAGGTAACCGGTGGGAATCACGCTGACCAAGGGCCAGCAGATCAGCCTGGAGAAGACCGGCGGGCAACCGCTCAGCGTCGTACGGATGGGACTGGGATGGCAGGCGGCGCCCCGTAAGGGCTTCCTGGCCAAGCTGACCGCCCGCGAGATCGACCTCGACGCCTCCGCGGTGCTCTTCGCCGGCAACGAGCCGGTCGACGTCGTCTTCTTCCAGCACCTGGTCAGCGACGACGGCTCGGTCCGCCACACCGGCGACAACCTCGTCGGCGGCGCCGGGCAGGGCGGCGACGACGAATCGATCCTCGTCGACCTGCTGCGCCTGCCCGCCCACGTCGATCAGATCGTCTTCACCGTCAACTCCTTCACCGGGCAGACCTTCGCCGAGGTGCAGAACGCCTTCTGCCGCCTCATCGACGAGAACACCGGCCAGGAACTGGCCCGCTACACCCTCTCCGGCGGCGGCTCCTACACCGCCCAGATCATGGCCAAGGTCCACCGCTCCAGCGGCGGATGGCACATGTCCGCCATCGGGGAACCGGCCAACGGCCGCACCTTCCAGGACCTGATGCCCGCCATCGCCAGCCACCTCTAGCCATCCTGCCGCCCGCCACCGGGGAGAAGACGGACACCCACGTTCGGCATAAGCGAACTCGCCATCATCCTCATCGTCGTCATATTGATCTTCGGCGCCAAGAAACTCCCCGAACTCGCCCGGTCCACGGGCAAGTCGGCCGCATCCTCGAGAGCGAGGCCAAAGCGATGAAGGCCGACCAGACGCCGCCGACCACAGCGGAGGCAGCCACGCGCGATGCCACAGCCCCGCGCATCATCCAGGCCGCACCCGGCGACACCGTCGATCAGCGTCTGGATCGGCGAGGGCGGCCCGGAAGGCAGCCCGAGGAGATCGCCCCCCTGTACGGGGACCTCCACGAGAACCGCGACCACTCCGAGGCCGTCTTCAGCGCCTGACCGGCCGACCACCGGCTCGGTGACCGGCCGCAGAGGCGCACGAAGCGGCCGTTGCCGAGGTCGTCCAGGGATGCCCTGAATTCCGCCATTCCCGTCGAAGTGGGCGGCACCACGCGTCATGATGGCGGCGAAGTGTCCGTATCCCGGAGGTCACATGCTGCCGTCGCCGTCACTGGACACGATCCTCGACCGCACGTCCATGCGAAGCGATCGACCAGAATCCGACTCGGGGAACCGGCGCCTGGTCAGCGTCTCGTGCAGCACGCCCGACACGGCGGTCTTCGACAACCTCCGGCACAACGTTCGGTACCACAACGCGCGTTCCGGTGACGCCTGGGATCTCGCCGTGGCCGGTTACTACGCCTACGGCGCCAGGGAGTACGACCCCGAAGGGGTACCCGTCGGGATCTCGACGCCGCACCCCGGTGTCGACTGGTGGTACAGCCCACGGGAGTTCAACCGCCTCCGTCAGCGGATCGAGGACGAGCATCATCGGCAGGTGGCCCGGCGACGACATCTGCCCCGATGACGACGGGGCTGGGCGTATTCGGGGATGCCGGAGCTGGTGGGCCGTCCCGGTCGCCGCAGGGGCGGCCCTGTCTCGAGGCGTCGACGCGCTGATCGAGTTGGTCAACGGGGGTGGCGGACTGGCTTGACTGAGGGGAGAGAGGAGCCGTCACCCGGCTCAGCCCGCCGCCACCTGGGACACCACCGGCGCTGGTGCCAGCCGGGGGCGCCCTCGGTCTCCGTGAGCCGGGCGCCGGTGCCGACGTGGCGGTGAAGGAGGATCTCGGCGGCGATCGACAGGGCCGTCTCCGCCGGGTCGGCACCGCCCAGGTCGAGACCCGCGGGAGAACAGAGCCGGGCCAGGGTCGTCCCGTACGCCTGCGGCCCGTAGCGACGCCTCGCGCTGCCCGGCGGTCCGGCGGGAGCCCAGGGCGCCGACGTAGGCAAGGTCCATCTGCAACGCGGCCCACAGCAAGGGCACGTCGAACTTGGGGTCGTGGGTGAGCGAGACGACCACGGTGCTGGGGACGACCCGTCCCGCCGCCGCCTCGGCGGCCAGGTGCCGGTGGGGCCAGTCCACCACGACCTCATCGGAGTCCGGGAAGCGCTCGGGGGTGGTGAACACCGGCCGCGCGTCGCACACCGTCACCCGGAAACCGAGCAGCGCGCCCTGGCGGGTGAGGGCCGAGGCGAACTCGGTGGCACCGTAGACCAGCATGCGGGGCGGGGGAGCCAGGAAGTTGACGAACACCCGTGGGGCGGTCCCGATGCTCAGCGTGTGTCAGCGCCTCTGCGTGAGCAGGTGCCGGGCCGCTTCGGCTACTTCGGCGTCGATGGTGGCGTCACCGGTGCTTCCGGTGGTGCCGTCGGAGCAGTACACCAGGTGTGCTCCGGCGGGCGCGGACCCGTGCGGCTCCACGACCGTGGCCACGGCGACGGCGTCCCCCGCCCGCAAGCGCTCCATGACAAGGCCCAGTTCCGGGAAGGACCGCCGGTCGACGCGTTCGACGAGCACCTCGATGGTTCCGCCGCAGGTCACGCCGCTCGCTCCGGCGTCGTCGTCGCTCACCGCGTAGCGTTCGAGCACCGGTACGCCGTCCCGTATGGCCTGCTGTGCCAGGTCGTACACGGCGCCTTCCACGCAGCCGCCCGACACACTGCCGGTGACGGTGCCGTCCGGGGCGCAGATCATGAGGGCTCCGGGTTGGCGCGGGGCCGAGCCGTACGCCGAGACAACGGTGGCGAGGCCGCACGGTGTGCCCGCCTCCCACAAGCGGTGGAGCCGCTCCCACATGTCGTTCACCGGGCTCCTCCCTCCTCTTCGATGAGCTTGTCCTGGGTGATGGGCAGGTCGCGGATACGACGTCCGGTGGCGTGGTAGACGGCGTTGCCGATGGCGGCGGTCATCCCGGTCATCGGGGTCTCCCCGAACCCGCGTGCGCCGAGGGCGTCGAGGTTGGCCGGGTCGGGCTTGTCCACGAAGCCCATGCGGATCTCCTCGATATCGGCGTTGACCGGCACCAGGTAGCCCGACAGGTTGGGGTTGACGATCCGCCCCAGGCGCTGGTCGACCACGGTGTGCTCGGACAGGGTGAAACCGACGGCCCAGACCGCGCCGCCGATCCCCTGGCTGCGCAGCGTCCTGCGGTTCAGCACCCGGCCGGCGTCGAAGTACCCGTGCATGCGGGTGACGCGGACCTGTCCGAGCCGGGGGTTGACGCGTACTTCCGCGAAGCAGGCGCCGGTGGAGTAACCGGGGGGAATGAAGAGGGGGTTGGCGGTGGCCTCGACGGGTTCGCCGTGCCGGGTGACGACCGCGCGGACGGTGTCGCGGCGTGTGCGCCGGTCGGTGTCGCAGAGGACCCCGCCCTCGACGGTGATCCGGTCGGCCGGGACGCCATGCAGGGAGGAGCGGGTGTCCGAGACGGCGATGTCGATCAGTGCCCGGCGGGCCGTGGTGCAGGCCCGGTTGACGGCGGCGCCGACCCCGGGAACGGTGGCGGAGGCGGCGGAGACGAAGGCGAACGGGTAGGCGGTGTCCCCGATTTGGAAGTCCACGTCGTCGATGTCCAGGCCCAGGCTCTCCGCGGCCACTTGGGACATGACGGTGTACGTGCCGGTACCGATGTCGTGGGTGGCGACCTGGACCACCGCTTGCCCGCTGGCGGAGATCACGACGCGGGCGCCGGCCCCCGGCCGTCCGCCGGCCGTGTGCCCGGCGGTCGCCATGCCCCAGCCGATCAGGGTGTCCCCGTCGCGCATCGACCGCGGGCGCGGATCGCGCCGGTGCCAGCCGAACGCGTCCGCACCACGGCGGTAGCACTCCTCCAGGTGCTTGCTGCCGAAGGGGGCACCGTCCTCGTCGGGGTTGTCCGCGGCGTAATTGCGCATCCGCAGTTCGATGGGGTCCATGCCCAGTTCACAGCTCAGCTCGTCGAGTGCCGTTTCCAGGCCGTGGGAGGCGACGGCCTCCGGTGACCGCATCATGCTCGGCGCGGGCAGGTGAAGCGCCACCGCCCGCTGTGTCACCCGCACATGGGGGCAGGCGTACAGCATGCGGGTGGGCTCACTGGTGTTGAACAGCAACTCTTCGGTACGGCTGACCTGGGAGGTGGTGACGTGCTCGATGGCGGTGAGCGTGCCGTCCCGCTTCGCTCCGATCCGCAGCCGCTGGTGGGTCTCCGGGCGGTGGCCGTTGGAGGTGTAGGCGTGGGCGCGGGAGAGCACCAGTTTGACCGGGCGCCTCAGCTCGCGGGCGATGGCGGCGGTGATCAGGGTGTGCGGCCACACCGGGCCCTTGGCCCCGAAGCCTCCGCCCAGGAACCGGGACAGCACCCGCACGTTGGCGGGAGGCACTTTCAGCGCCTCGGCCACGGTGGCCTTGGTGGCGTTGATGCCCTGGGCCGTTTCGTAGATGGTCAGTTTCTCGCCGTCCCAGACAGCGGTCGTGGCGGACGGCTCCAGGGCGTTGTGGTGGTGCATGGGCGTCGTGTAGCTGACGTCGACGCGTACGTCGGCCTGCGCCAGGCCCGCCGCGGGGTCGCCGCGGGTGATGTCGTTGGGGCCCTTCAGACCCGACGTGGGCACGAAGGCCTCGTCCATGGCCGCGGCCAGGTCGGCCTGCGGTGCGCGGGTGTCGTAGGAGACCTCGACGAGTGACGCGGCGTGCCGGGCCTGCTCGGGAGTCTCGGCCACGACGTAGGCCACCGGCTGGCCGCTGTGGTGGATGTCCGCGTTCTGGAGGGGGATGACCCGCTTCCAGTACGCCGTTCCCTGCGCTGTGGGCACGGTCAGCTCGGGCATGTTCTGGTGGGTGAAGACGGCGACCACGCCGGGTGAGCGCTCGGCGTCCCGCACGTCGACGCCGGTGACGCGGGCGTTGGCGACAGTGCTCAGCACGAGAAAGCCGTGCAGGGCCCCGCGGACTTCGATGTCCGCGGTGTAGGTGGCCGCGCCGGTGACCTTGGCGCGGCCGTCGACCCGAGTGAGAGGGCTGCCGACGATCGGGCTCATTCCAGTCCTCCGAGATCTTCGAGAACGTCGGCCAGGGCACGCTGCACCAGCTCGACCTTCAACGCGTTGTGCTCGCGAGGATGAGCGCCCTGGACCAGGGCCCGCCCGGCCGCCGCGATGGTGGCCCGGTTCAGAGGTCGGCCGCGCAGGGCGTCCTCGGCCTCGGGTGAACGCCACGGCCTGGTGGCGATGCCGCCGAAGGCGAGCCGGACGTCACGAACCCTGCCCCGCTCCCGGGTGAGGGCGGCGGCCACGGAGACCACGGCGAACTCGAACGAGGCCCGGTCGCGCAGTTTGAGGTAGCGGGAGCCGGCCGCCAGGCGGCTCTCGGGTATCTCGACGCCGGTGATGAGTTCGCCGTGCCGCAGCGCGGACTCCCGGTGCGGGGTGGAGCCGGGCAGGCGGTAGAAGTCCCGGAGGGCGAGGGACCGGCGGCCGTCCGGACCGAGGGTGACAACGGTGGCGTCCAGGGCGCTCAGGGCCACGGCCAGGTCGGACGGGTGGACGGCGATGCAGTGCTCGCTGCCGCCGTGGATGGCGTGCCAGCGGTTCTGCCCGGTGATGGCGGGGCAGCCGCTGCCGGGTTCGCGCTTGTTGCAGGCGCTGCCGACGTCGCGGAAGTACCAGCAGCGGGTGCGCTGCATCAGATTGCCGCCGATGGTGGCCCTGTTGCGGATCTGCGGGGACGCGGAGGCGAGCAGGGCTTCGGAGAGCACGGGGAAGCGTTCCCGGACCACCGGGTGCTCGGCGACGTCCCCCATGCGGGCCGTGGCACCGATCCGCAGTCGGCCCTGGCTGACGCCGATGCCCGTCAGGTCCAGACCGCTCACGTCCACGACGAGGTCCGGGGTGAGGACACCGTCCTTCATCAGGTTCGTCAGTTCGGTCCCGCCTCCGATGAACGCGGCACCGGGATGGCCCGCGACCAGGCCGACGGCGTCGGCGGGGCGCGACGCACGCGCGTACTCGAAGAGCTTCACTCCGCTTGTCCCTTCGCGGCGTCCCGTACGGCGTCGACGATGTTCGGGTAACAGCCGCACCGGCACAGGTTGCCGCTCATCCACTCGCGGATTTCGGCGTCCGATCCGGCGTGGCCCTCCCGGATGCAGGCGACGGCTGACATGACCTGCCCGGATGTGCAGAAGCCGCACTGGAAGGCGTCGCGTCGGATGAACGCCGCCTGCACCGGGTGCAGTTCGTCTCCTCGGGCCAGGCCCTCGATCGTGGTGATCTCCCGCCCGTCCTCCATGACGGCGAGTGTCATGCACGACTTGACCCGCTCCCCGTCGACGAGGACGGTGCAGGCGCCGCACTCACCGCGGTCGCAGCCCTTCTTCGTCCCCGTCAGCCCGACCCGCTCACGCAGCGCGTCCAGCAGGGTGACGCGGGACTCGACCGTGACGTGGCGCTCCACGCCGTTGACACGGAGAGTCACGTCGGCCGTCGAGGCGGGGGGCAACGTGGTCTCCGCGCCGACGGCGATCGCGGTCATGCCGCCCGAGGCGGCCACGGCGACCGCGCCTACCGCGCCGACCTTGAGCACGCTGCGGCGGCTGTGTTCGTCGGCTGAGTGGTCGTGCTCGTCAGTGTCGGACATGCGTCTGTGTCTCCTAGCGGGAAGGTGACGGGCGGGAGAGGGGGTGCGGTGGCGCGTCGGGGGACCGGGGACGTGGCGCGCCGGGGACCGGGGACGGGAAGGCGCCGTCCGGGGCACGCCGGGAGCCGAACTTCGCGCTAACCACCAGGTGTCCCCGCGAAGCATCACTGATGACGAGTTCGCTGCATCGACGATAACACATCGGTGATGTCGGTCAAGCGTTATCATCGATCTATGACGCTCCCCGACACCCAAGCCCAGCCGCGCGAGCGCATCCTCCGGGCAGCGGCGGACCTGCTCGCGCGTGGCGGACGCGAGGCGGTCTCCACCCGCTCGGTCAGCGCCGCCGCGAGCGTGCAGGCACAGACGATCTACCGGCACTTCGGAGACATGCAGGGTCTGCTCGACGAAGTGGCCCGCCAGGGCTACGCGTCCTACCTGGCCGCCAAGCGGGAGAACCTCATCGCCGGTGACCCCGTCGACCAGCTGCGGCGCGGCTGGTCCCTGCATGTGGCCTTCGGGCTCGCCAACCCGGCCCTCTACCGGCTGCTCAACACCGACGCGCGTCCCGGCGCGGGGTTCGCGGCGAACGGTGAGGCCGGCAGCCTGCTCCTGCAGCTCGTCACCCGGGTCGCCGAGGCCGGCCGACTGCGCGTCGGCGTCGAAGAGGCGGCGGCGATGATCCACGCCGCGGGCGTCGGCGTCACGCTCACGCTCATCAAGGCCGACGCCGCCGGCCGACTCGCCGACCACGAGGGCCTCTCGGAACGCACCCGCGAGGCCGTGTTCGCGGCACTCGTCACGGACTTGGACGACACCTCGCCCCAGGGCACGCGCGCCGCACGCTGCGCCCGGCACGCGGTCGCCCTCAAGGCCCTGCTCGATGACGGAGAGCACCCCTTCACGGCGGGGGAGTACACGCTGCTGGGCGAATGGCTCACGAGGCTCGCCACCGCGGCGGCGGACGGTGCGGAGAGCGACTCCCCTCCCCCGTCCGACAGTTGACCCCATTTCCGGCCCCTCCGGGTGCCGGTGGCCGAGCCGGGCGGGTCCCGGCTCGACCAGGGCACCCCCGCCTCGCCGGTCAGACGAGTTGACCGACGGGAATGACCTTGTGGCTGAGGCCAGCGTGGTTGAACCGTAGGCTGCGTGCCATGGCGCGATTTGATGAGGTCATGGCGACGTTCTGGGGTGAGGGCGATGACGGCGTCCAGCAGCCGCTGACGGACGAGATGGTGCGAGAAGCCGAGCGTGTGCTCGGTGGGACGCTGCCTTCGGCCCTGCTCGGTCTTCTGCGGGTTCAGAACGGTGGCGCCGTGACGGCTGATCACCACGCGTTCCCCACCAGCCGACCGCCCGGCGCCGCGGCCGGGGTGACGCGGCGGTCGCGGACCGGGCGGCGGACAGCGCAGGCATAAGGCGGGCGCGGACCGGGGCCCCACGGGGCGACACGGCGCAGCGGCGCCCGGGCGGCAGGGCTATTCCCAGGTACGCACTTCCTCCGAGTTCCGACAACGTCGGATCGATCACCTGGCCGTTCCTGTCCGCGCACCAGGCATAGAGCGTCGGCAGGGGGCTGCCGCCCCGAGCGCGAGGCCCTCGATATAGGCCAGGTCCGGGTGCTCCAGCCCGGTCTCCGCCGCGTTGACGAAGCATTGCCGCTCGGGAGCGCCCGGACCCCGGCCGGGAGGGCGGCAGGGGCGAACCAGCGGCCGTACGCAGCGGGGAGCTCGTACACCGACCGATGCTTCCACTCCGCGGTGCCGTCGTAGTCCAGCTGGTCCGTTTCCTATCAGCACGCGGAACCCACGTCCAACGGCGATGTGGCTCTCGGGCGTGAGCACGAGGCGAGGCAGCGGCAACGGCGGACGACAGCGGGCGCAGTCAGCGATGCCGCCCGGCCTCTTTGGCCACCAACCGCACGAGGCCCGCCAGACACGTCAGGACAGCGGCGCCCACGGCAAGGGGTTCGGCCAGTCTCGGATAGGCGAACGTCAAGCAGACGACCCCTGCGGTGGTGAGCAGGCCCACCGCCGTGGCCAGCAGGAGCACAAGGGTTCGCAGCTCACGGTGTTCGGCGTTCCTGGTCATGGGTGGATCCGTCTCCTTCGTCTCGGGTCGCGGCCCAGCCTGGTTCGGGTGGGCCGGCTCTTCGCCCATTGCAGCGGACCGGTAGCACGGCGACCGGGCGAAGGTGGGGGGTCTCCAAGAACCGCCGACCGCTGTGAATCGGCGCCGGTACGGTCGCGGGGTGAACACCACGAAGGTGCCCAGCCGGGCGGACCAGCAGCTCATCGAGCATGCCCGTGAGCACGGCTTCACGGTGACGGGCAAGCGGTTGTCCGGATGGAGGCGCCACGGGCTGCTCCCGGCGAACGCGCATGGTGGAGGGCTCGGTCGCGGCCGGGGCAGTACTTCGCAGCCGGTGGCCGCCAGCTTCGCTCTGGTGCTCGCTCTCGCCCGGTTGGCCGGGAGAGGGAAGCGGCCGGCGGACGTGGCGCTGGCCCTGTTCGGAGAGGGCCTGCCGGTGCCGGAGCCGACGGTCCGGGCCGCCTTCCGGGCCGCCGTGGACGCCATCCGCCTTCCGGGCACCGTCCCGGGGCAGGACGTCGATGAGAAACTGGACGCCGTCGACTCGTACATCGGCCGCGGCGGCCAGGCCGCGGTCATGGTGCCCGCGCGCGCACGCCGGGTTGACGAGCAAATCGCCGCGTTCTTCGAGTCAGCCGGTGTCCCCTGGCCACCTAAGGAACTCGTCCCGTTCGACGAGCATCTGAACGACGAGCGACTGACACCGCAGGGCGCCACGTTGTTCGCCGCCGACGCCTTGCTCACGGGCAGTGCACCCCTGCCGCTCGTCGGCGCGCTGCTGCGTGGGATGGCACCCGGCCGGGACGCGAATCCGATCGCGTCCCTGGTGGAGACCACGGTGCGCGACGTTCCGCACTCCCCCGTCCTGGGCCCTGACGACAGCCTGACGATACCGGCCGGCGACGTTCGCAGCGTCCTCCGCACGCTGGCGGAGACAGCCTCGCCGGAGGACCTCGCCGCCGCCTGGCACGCCGCCCAGGGTGTGCGCTCCTGGGCGATGGACCTGTGTGTGCGGACGGAAGCAGAACTTGCCGCCCGGGCGCCCGGCGAGGCCACCACGGAGTGGTGGATCAGCAGGCAGCTGCCGGCCGGGCTCTACCTCCTGGAGGAGCTACGCACCCGGCACGAAAAGGCCACCACGACCGCTCTGTCGGCTCTGCTCCTGCTGCTGCAGCGCGAAACGTTCGCCGAGCTCGACCGGGTACAGGAGGGCTTGCAATGGGACCTCGCCCAGACTCCGGGCTTCCTTCCCCCGCCCGTCCGTGCCTTCCTCGCCCTGCCCTCGGCCACTCCGGCTTCCTCTTAGGTCTCTTCACTCCCGGGCTCGGCTTTCGGCCAACTCCGCACCGTGTGGACTTGCTCGGGGAGAAGACGGCTTCATGAGCCTGATCACCCGTCACGCATTCGCCCGCGCCCGCCTCATCGAGGAACTGGCGGATGCCGCGGCGAAGCGGGGCTACGAGGTGTCCGACGACCCCGGCGTCACCGAGCTCGCCGACGGACTGGCGCAAGCCGTCGACCGGCTTCAGGCCGATCGTGACGGGCGCGCTGCGGCAGCATCCCACCTTGGGACGGCTGTCGAGCGTCTGAGAGCGGTGGCCCGCCTGGGCGGGCTGCTGCCCCTCATCGTCTGCCATCACCTCCGTCGTGCTCTGCAGCACGAGCAGAGCGCGCGTCTGAAGGTGGAGCAGTCCGCTCTCCCCGTGACCTGACAGAACACGACCCTCCGGCAGAGGGCCTGCCCCCGAGCGGATGGCCTGGCCGGCATGCGCGACAGGTGGTTGCGACGGTCAGCTGGTTGCCGGCCCATGCAGAGGGTGCTGGGGCACGGCGGCGGGTTGGCTGGGCATCGGAGCGTGTTCGGCGAAGAAGATTCGAAGGCGCGTCGGTGGTTGGGTGCGCAGGCTGCGGGCCATCGCCCAGGTCCGGGGCGGGAGGGAGCGGGCGCGGTCGCGGTCGCGGTCGCGGTCCTCGCGCCACATGTCGGCCACTGCGGACCGGCCGCAGACGCGGACGGCCGCGAGATCGCAGGCGAGTTCGCCCCACCAGTGGAACAGGACGGTCAGCATCCAGGCGGCCGCCGCATCACCCAGGCCGTCGTCGGCGTCACCGGTGCCGGCCAGCAGGGCGTGGGCAAGGTGCCGGTCGGCGCCGGGCAGATGCCCACGCATCGCGTCGAGGAGCCGGCCGGGGCCGAGGGCGGTCAGCAGCGGGTCATTGCCCGCCCCAGCGCAGCCACACGGCGGCTGGCATCGTCCGGCCGGGGTGAGGGCGTACACCTGGGGACGCGGCGGTGAACTCGCCGGCGCGGCGGTGCAAGAGCGGCAGGTGCACGCCGATCGCGGTGACGTTCGCCTCGTCGCTGGCACGCGGCCAGCACGTCGGCAACCAGATGAAGGATCCCGCCGGGCAGTGCGGCGCCCGTGCGGGCCCGGGCGGCGGCATACCCCAGCAGGCATCCCAGTGCGCGCACCGCCCGGGCCGAGCCGGGCAAGCTCCCCGCCGAACCGCGCTCCTCGCCGACGCCCGCGACATCGACCGCGCCGTCGGCCACGGGCGGTGGTGTCCCGGGCCGGGCGGAGACGGGAGCGGCGGGATGGGAGAGGGCCGGGCTCCGGCGGCGCAATGTGGCCGGGCGCAGGGACGGAGACCGGCTGGCGGGGCGACGGCGGTCACGGGGCATGGCGCGGCACCGGACCCGGACGACCAGGAGCGGAAGCGGCACACGGCCGGGGGCGGGACGTGGGCCGGAGGGGCCGAGGCGGAGGACACGGTGGACGCCGGGCAGCGGGGCACCGGAGGACGCCGGCGCGGGCGGCGGGGCGCTGCGGCGGACGGCGGCGCGGGCACGGCACTGTGGGAGGACCTCCTGGTCGAGTACGGACTCATCCTCGGCTCGGTCACGGCGATCGACGCCCCGCAGCCGGACGACGCCGCCTCCTACCGCCTGTACGCGGCCCGCCGGCCGGGACGGGTCCCCAGCCGCCCCCGTACGCCCCCACCGCCTCCGCCGAACGCGGCCGTGGGTCGGCGTGATCGTGCACGGCCCGCACGGCGTGCTGCTGGACCGCCACCGGCACGGCACGTACGAACTGCCCGGCGGAAGGTGGAGCCCGGCGAGACGTTCCCCGAGGCCTCCGTACGCGAGCTCGCCGAGGAGTCCGGTCTCATGGCGGACCCCAGCCATGTGCGGGTGCTGGGCACTCTCCTCGACCGGGCCGGCGATGTGGTGCGGGTGACGGTACCCGTACTGGTCACCCGCTGGTCCGGCACCCCGCAGCAGCGCGAGGAGGACCTGCGGGCCTGGAGATTCTGGCCCGCGGACAGGTTGCCCAGCCCGCTGTTCGTGCCCAGCGCCCAGTGTCTGACGGCGTGGGACCCGGCTCTCCCGCTCGATCACCCAGCCGCCTGGTTCCAGCCCTACGGCTCCCCGACCGGGCCTGCAACGACGGCTGACGCAACAAGGAGCACGTGGTGAACACGAACCCGACGTCGGACACCATCAGCCGCCTCGCCAGCCGCTTCACCGCGCTGGACACCGCACGCGGCATCCCACCGGAACAGCAGTGGACGCTGCAGATCCTCAAGCTGACCGAGGAGGCCGGCGAATCGGCGCAGGCCGTGATCGGCGCCTGGGGTACCAACCCCAGGAAGGGACAAAGCCACACGTGGCAGCACGTTCGAGAGGAGGTGGTCGACACCGCCATCACCAGCCTGGTCACGTTGTACCGGATGCTCGGTGACGAGGCACCCCTCTTCTTCGACACCATGCTCGCCGAGAAGGCAGGGAAGTTCCTTCCCTGCGTCGACGAGGCGGGCACAGCGGTCGCCGAGCAGACGTGAGCGGCACGCAGGTATCCCAGCAGCGGGGACGTCGAGCCGCTCGACTCGATCCCGGCGTCGCTGGGCCCGGTGGTGATCCACGGGGCCCGGCTGTTGCTCGCCGCTGCCCTGGACGATGCCGCCGGCGCGGCTCACCGACCCGTCGGCCCGGCCGGCCGAGTGGTCCGACCGGCGGAACCTCGAGCGGGACGGCGCGGACAGCGCCGGGTGGCGGGGGGGGGGGGGCTCGGGCTCGTTGGATATGGCAACGGGCTGGCGGCCCCGTCCTGGACACGTAGGGCCACCGCCCGCGAACTGTACGACACAACTGTGCACGGGCGTCTGGGCGCTGTTCTGCCCAGCCTCTTCGGTGACGGGCAGGCCGCTGCCTCGTCCCGCCGGGATTTCGACCAGGCCCGGCTCTCCTCCGTCTCCAGCCTGGCCGCCGCGGTCTGGTCAAGCTCGGCTCCTACGAGCAGGTCCGGCTCACCGCGGACCGCACCCGACTCGCGAAGCTGGACCAGCTCCTTGCGGGGCCTCTCCGCGTGGCTCAGCGGATCCTGGCGATGACCTGCGCGATCTGGCACAACCGCACCATCGGCGCACCCGTCACCCGCTCACTGATCGCCTACGACCACTGAGCCACATGCCACATCGGAACTACTCGTCTAGTGGGCTCGGTGGCCGGACGCGTCTACGCGCGCGGGACGGCGTCAGGGGACCGGCGCCTGTTCCATACGACGGTGCGCGGAGTGTCCGTTGCTGCTGACCGTGCCCGCACGCTGGCCTGGCTGGCCGCGGCGCAGGCGGAATGTCGCAGGTCGCGGTCCGGCTGGCCTCGCTGATCACCGTCCCGCACCCGCTGGACCATGCCTCGATGTTCCACGGCGTCGATGCCGTACCGCCGGGCCAGGCCCTGCACATCGAGCCTGGTGCCCGCGCCGCTGTGCGGCAGTGGTGGCGGGCGCCGGAGGCGGAACTTCCGCTGCCAGAGGGCGCCGCAGGGCTGCGGCGGGCGTTGCGGGACGCGGTGGCCGCCCGCGTACGGCCCGGCGAGCGGTGGGGGCGGACTTTTCCGGCGGCATGGACTTCATCTCCCTGTGCTTCCTGGCCGCCGAAGCCGGCGCGGACCTCGTCGCCCTGACCCTGGAGGCCCGCGATCCCGCGCGTGAGGATGCGGCCTACGCCCGGCAGGCCGCTGGACGTCTTCCCGCCGAAACCGTCCACCTGGTCTTTCCCACCGCGCAGTTGCCGCCCTACCTCACCGGTCTGGAAGAAGGCGGTGAGCCGCAGGACGAACCCCTCACCCACCGCCGCGACCTGGCCCAGCAGCCCCGGTACCGCCTGTGTCGGAGTTCCTCGACCATCTGGGCTTCCCACTCGTCCAGGGCATGCATCGTCACCCACATGTTGCGCCCGTGCGCCGCCAAGACGACCGGCCACCGATAGGTACCCACCCTGGCGTAGCAGAGCTTCGCGCAGGCCCTCGGCCTCCGGGCAGGCGTTGTATGTCGATCCATCGGAAAAACGGCCGGTTCCCTGTCAAGTTCCGTTTGTTGATGGACGTCTCCCTCACAGCGAGAGAGGAACCTGAGGGACGACTACCTGTGGTCGGCACACTGCCTCGTCATCACGATGATGCCGCGCCGCCGGGAACCGGACGGCTGGCAAGGCGGCAGCGCTGAGCAGCCCGGACCAGCGATGGGCGGGCGGCCCTCTGGGGCTGTCGGAGCCATGCGGGGGATGCTCGGGGGCTCGAAGAGTGGATATGGACGTCGAGGCCTTAAGGCTTCATCCCAAGCGGGGCATCCCTCGACGTAGTGCGTCGCCTCTCATGTGTGGAGTTCGGTATGACTGTGTTCTGCCAAGTGGCTGGTCGGTTCGAGGGCGGGCCGTTGGATGCGGGTTTGCGCCGTCTTCTGGAGGATGCCTTCGGACATGATCTGGGGGCCGTTCGGGTGCACCACAGTGAACAGGCCGACCGGCACTGCCGGGCTTGGGGGGCGCACGCTTTGGCCTTCGGGCGGCATGTGCTTTTCCGAAGGGACGCGTACGCTCCGGGTTCGGAAGGGGGGCTGTGGTTGCTGGCGCACGAGGTCGCCCATACGGTGCGCCAGTCGATCGGGTTGGACCGGCCGGGTGTCCGGTATGAGAGGGAGGCGGACGCGGCGGCCGATGCCGTGCTGGCCGGGCGGCGGTTCGTGTGGGGTGCGCCGACGGGGCCGGCGCGCCCGGTCGTGCAGCGGCACTCGTCGTGGGAACACCGGCTGCTGGGGGATATCCCCGTCTCGTTGATGCAGGACATTGCAGACGGTGCGCTGGCCGGGGCCGAGCCGCATCAGGTGGCGGCTCGCCGCGAACTCCTTGCCAAAGAGCGTGCGCTGATGGAGTTGTGGTATCAGGATCCGACGGCCGTTGACGCCGACCGCTGGAAAAAACATTATAGATCCGTGTTCCCGGAAGTGAAAACGGTCGTACTGGAACCGGAACAGGGGAAGAAAGGCAGCCTGCTGGTCAGTCTCGGAGAGCTGAACACTTTGGCAGACTATCTACCCGATGCTGATGCCATCGAAGATTGCCCGTACGACCTTCTGGTTGCAATCCTGCAAACGGTGCGCGAGCAGAGCTCACGGCAGTACAAGAGCGCTTTGGGAAGGGACAGCATTCTGCAGTGGTCCCGCAAAGCCTTTAAGCACAGCCTGGGTTTGTCGTACTTTGATAACACGCTTCGAAATGCTAGGGAGACCAGAAGCTTCAACAACGCGACCAAGAAATTTCTCGCGGATAACAAGGTCAGCGACCGCTACAACAGTGTTCTGTGCCGTAACGCCTGCCATTTCGCTCCGTACTCCTGGTACCGGTGGCAGATCTTCTATCTACGCGCCCGAACCTGCGCGGAGACCTATCACACATCCCGGGACGCCAAGGATGAGAGGAAAATCTGGGTCAACCTCGGGTTCGCCGACCACTTCTTGCAGGATTCGTTCGCCGCCGGTCACCTCATCAACAAGACCCGCATCATGCAGTGGTACATCGACTGGCTTTCGACGTCGCAGTTCAGCCGAGGGGTGGGTGAATGGGCGTCGGTGAGAACGATGTCCAGTACGGAGCAGAAGCTGCTGCACGCTCCGGATCTGTATGACCCCAAGTACGTGGACAGTATTCGCGAGATGCGCCCCAAGGGAGAGACAGGAAATAGTTGGGTGACCGACCCGCAGACCGCCGAGGAGGAACAGACTCTCGCCTTGCGGATGCAGCGCTGCGGGGTGCGCACCACTGCGGCCGAGTTGGACGAGAAATATGCGTACGCCTGTTTCCTTGAGTTTTTGAACAACAGCGTCGTCCAACTGTCGAGCAACGTTGTTCACGACCACCTGAACAGGACATCGCTGCATGTGCGTAACAAGAAGCAAGAGGATTTTGTTGTCTGGGGCGACGACACCCTAATCAAGAGTGGGCAGGGAATGGTGATCGCGCGCCGCGCCGCTCAGTTGTCGCAGCAGTCGATCGTTGACCTCATGGAAAAAGGCAGTACCACTACGACGACGCGCGACATCTTCGACCTTTTTCCGCGGGAGGTCAAGGTCGGCACGAAATGGCTTGGGCTGGACGACTGGCACGACCAGTCGCTGAAGACCATGTGCGAACAGCAGTTGTTCTGCCGCCGACGCGACCTTGCGAAGAGCCTGGTCCTGTACTCGGTCGCGAGGCATATGGAATGGCCGTCGAAAGACTACGAAACCCTCACAGAGTACCGCAGGAGCGAGGACAAAAAGCGCGGGAAAAAGACGATTCTTGACCGGGTTCCCGAAGGTCCCACTGCGGTCTGGGCGTGAGGTTCCCGATGGGCCGGATCGAAGAAATCAGGGAGAAGCTGAAGGCCTACACCGAACCCACGTTCGTACTCGATGACGACTGGGTGCCCGAGTGCACGGAACTCCTGCAGTCTTTCCCGCAGGACAAGCTGACCGTCACGGAAGCCACCGTCACAGTGCCGGACAACACCCGCACCGCATGGGTGAAAGGGATGGCAGGCCAGTCCCCCTCGGTGATCTTCTTCGGCGAGCATAAGAGTAATCTTTATGTGCGGGTGGAGCTGTGCGCGCTGGACGGCACGGTCGGCGCAACGAAAGATGCGTGGAACCTCAGCGGAATGCTTGAGATGGACTGCGAGCTTCCCGTGGTGCGGCTGGAATGGCCGGCACCGGCCCACGCCACCGAATCGAATATCATCGACGTTCAGCCGCGCCTGGTAGCCAGTGTCACCGCTGACTACGCGTTCATGCCCGACCGTAATGGTGTGCGGCTCACCGGGAACCCGGCTGGGCTATGGGGACTGTCCCAGTCCTGGTCGTGCGAGCTGCAGCTGCCCTGGACCAGCAAGAAGGTGCCGGTCAGCGGTATTTTCCGTGCCGACCGGTCAAGCGGCGGCTGCCTGACGGCACTGCACGCCGCGGATGCGCTGCTGCGCATGGCGTACGCCTGTTTGCCCGGCTCGGCCAACACCGTAGGCGCATGGGCCGTCGATGACTTCGGCCTGAAAGACCTGCCGCTGGTGGGAGAGTTGATCGGCGGAGGCAAGGACGAGGAAGTCGCCAAGGTGACCGGCTTCCGCGTATGGCAGCTGCGCGCGCCCATGCCCGCCGATCAGGTATCGGCGTTCAACGCGGCGGTAGGGAAGGACGGGCCCCACCTGCCCGGCAGCCCAGGCAGCCTAGCGGCCGGTTTCGGCATCACGCTCACCCTGCACCTGGGTGCTACCCCGTATGCGCTGACGCTGCAGGGTGACCAGGTGGAGACCGCGTGGACCCCGTGCGACTGGGGGCTGGAACCCTTCAGAATCACAGGTGTGCGGCTGCGTTTCGACGGCGAGGCATGCTGGCTTCTGCTGCGCGCCCGGCTCACACTGGGCGACTTCACCATCAGCTCAGAGGAGCTTGGGTTCGGCGTCGGCCATGCCAATGGCTTTGACCTGCGTCCGCGGTTCACCGCCTTCACGGTCGAAGTCGGTGACGCTGAGCTGGAGTTCACCTTGGATCTGGCGTCGGGCCAGCAGGAACGGTCCGTCACCGCCACATGGGAGCCGGCAGCCGACGACAAGGACCGGTCGCTGCACACGGTCGCCGGCAAGCTCGGCATCGATGTGCCGGACAACCTGACCTGCAGTGTGGACGAGCTGTCACTGAGTTACCACTTCGACAGCAAGAAGGTCGGCTTCTCCGCGGTGGTCACCGATGCCAAGCCGGCGACGTTGTTCACTGCCTTCGGGATCGAGGCGCCGCCGGTCCTGGAGGACCTGACGATCGAGCGTCTCGCCGTGGCCTTCGACAGCAAGGGCGACAAGTTCACGGTGGATGTGCTGGGCACTCTCCCGGTGGGCGCCGCCCAGGCCCGGATCACTCTCGCAGCGGACTTGAGCCGGCGCACGGGCGGGGGCTACGACCGGAACTACAGCGCCTCACTGGGGCTGGAGATCCCGCAGGACGACGGAACCCGCCGCGTGATGTCCTTCGTCGTCGAAAGCAGCCACCAGCAGGTCTTCACCGCCGCGTGGGAGGACAGCACAGGAGTGTCCCTGGCCGACCTGGCGAAGCTGTGCGGCGTGCAGGATCCGGCCACCGAGCAGGTACTGAAAAGCCTGGGCACGGTGAACGAGGCGACCCTGTCGTACTCCCAAGCCGCCGGCCAGCGCCGCACCTTCGTGTTGACCATGGCCGACGCGAACGGCGGCGGACTGCTGCTGGCCTCGACCTGGCGCAAGGACGCACCACGTGCCGCCCGTGACTGGGTGGCGCGGGTCGGCCTGGGCATCAACGCCGGCCTGTCCGACGTGGAACTGCTGCGCGGCGTGCTGCCACAGGGCATGGACGCAGGCCTGCGCGGGGTCAGCGTCTTGTACGCAGCCGGCGAGCTGTCCGCGGAGCGCATCGGTGAACTGAACGCCGCGGTGGCAGCAAGCGGCTCATCCCTGCCCGCGCTCCCCACGGGCCCCCTGGCCAGCGGCCTGGCCTTCACCGCGGAGATCGCCCTGCCTGGCGGCACGAGCCCGCAGTCGGTCACCATCAGCACCCGCGCAGCCCCCACCCCCACCGCACAGGCTCCGGTTTCCGCGGGCACGGGCCAGGCCGCAGCGGGGCAGCCGCCTTTGGTGGCGTGGCTGCCGGTGCAGTGCTCAGCAGGTCCGCTGTCGCTGCGCCGGATCGGGGTGGGCTACATCGACGACGCCGTGTGGGTCCTGTTCGACGCCTCCCTGGGCATGGCCGGACTGGTCTTCGGTGTCCAGGGCCTGGGCTTGGGAGCCGGACTGCAGCCACCGCACCAGATCTCGGTCCGCTTGGACGGGCTGACGGCCGGCTACAGCAAACCACCCCTGGTGATCCTGGGGGCCCTGCTGAACCGGCCCGCCAACGACACTTACGTGCTGCTGATCGAGGGCGCCGTGGTGATCCAGATGCGGGAGTGGGGGGTGACGGCGCTGGCCGCCTACGCGCGCACCACCGACGGCTACCCGGTGTTCTTCCTGTTCGGCAAGGTCTCAGGCCGCTTCGGGGGGCCACCGCCGCTGAACATCACCGGCATCATGGCCGGCTTCGGTTACAACACCAGCCTGCGGCTGCCAGCCGCCGCAGAACTGGACAGTTTCCCCTTCCTGAAGGACCCCGCGGACATGGGGGACGATCCTTTGGAGGTGCTGGGAGACCTGATGACCGGTACGGCTCCCTGGGTGCGGGCCAGTGCCGACCAGCTGTGGCTTGCCGCCGGCATGTCGTTCAGCCTGTTCGAGTTCCTGTCCTGCCAGGCCCTGCTGGTGCTCGAACTGGGCCCAGACCTGGCCCTGGCTCTGCTGGGCACCGCGACCGCCCGCTTTCCCCAGGACATCCAGCTGCCCGCCTACGCCCGGGCCGGGCTGGGACTGGCCGCCTCCTTCCGCGCTTCGCAGCCGGTGGTCAAGGTGACCGCACAATTGCTGCCCGGCTCGTTCCTGCTGGACGAGAACTGCGCACTGACCGGCGGTTTCGCCCTGTACCTGTGGGCGGACAAGGACCATGCCGGGGACTTCGTGCTCACCCTGGGCGGCTACCACAGCAAGTACCAGCGCCCATCGCACTATCCGGCGGTGCCCCCACTGGGAGTGTCCTGGACGATCAACGACAATCTGTCCATCGGCGGGACCGCCTACGCTGCCCTCACCCCGGCGGCGGTCATGGCTGGCGGTGCGCTGGAGATCAACTACCGTTCGGGCGACCTGCACGCCTGGCTGACCGCCCGCACGGACGTCCTGATCGAATGGGCACCCTTTCACTTCACCGCCGGTGTCGAGGTGACCATCGGGGTCAGCTACCTGCTGGACCTGTGGTTCTACTCCGGCACTATCCGCACCGAAGTCGGTGCCACCTTGAACCTGTGGGGACCACCGACCTGCGGCAAGGTCACCGTGCACCTGTGGTTCGTCGACTTCACCGTTGCCTTCGGTGCCGGCACACCGCCCCAGGACGAACCAGCCGCATGGCAGGACGTACAGCGCCAGCTGCCCGCCGCCGACGCCGCGGTCCGCCTGGTGTGCACCGGCGGCCTGGAGCCCGCCGAGGAAACCCCCCAGGCCGGCGGGACATCGACGTGGGTGGTGCGTCCGGACGCCTTCGCCTTCACCGTACGCACCGCGGTCCCGGTCACCACCTTCACCTTCGGCCAGGACCCCCCACCACCGGACAAGCCACTGACCCTGGACGGCCAGGCGGTCCAGCTGCGCCCGCTGCGGGATACCGGGACGAACCTGACCTCCAAGGCCCGCCTCCTCCTCACGCACGGCAAGACCATCCAGCCGTTGGATGACTGGGCCCCTGCCGCCGTCACAGGCGACCTGCCGGCGGGCCTGTGGAGCGCCTACAGCGGCCCGCTCCGCCCCAACGACCCGCCCCGTGTCGCCCAGCAGCTCACCGGAGCTACCCTGACCGTCCCGCCGCCGACCGAAGGGGCTTCACCGGGCGACATCAAAGCCGGCACTCTGGCGGTGGAGGACTGCGTACCCGACGGACCGCTGCCGCTTCGCTCCTTCGAGCCTTCCAGGGACCTGCGTCATCAACGGGCCGCTCAGAGCGTGGGGCAGCTCGCTGGCCAGGTCCGCACACCGTCCCACATCTGGGGGAGGGCCCGGTTGTTCGCGGCGATGCAGGCATTGGGCGTCTGCCCCGGCCACAACAAGCCACACCGTGCAGAGGCCCAGGTGATCGCAGCCGGTGACCTGTCGGCCCTTCCCTGGATCCGGCGCAAGTCCACCAGGGAGGCGTCCACCGGGCACCGCCTGTTCGCCCTGGACACCGCTGACAAGGGCGGCCTGACGACCCTGGACGCCCACACCGGCGCCATCTGGGCACGCAAGGCCAGACTCGACGGCTCCTCGTCGGCGGCCGACCGGCCCCGGTTCGCGATCAGCCCGGACGGACGACGGGCCTGCCTGGTGCGAACCAATGAGCACATCCAGGTCTGGGACATCTCAGGGCACCCGACAGGCTCGGTCCAGGGCGACAGGGACCATGACAACTTGTGGGTGCCGCAGCGCCCGGTGGGCGTGGCGATCACCCCGGACAGCTCGCTTGCTGTCATGACGTTCGCCGGATCCAATCAGGTGTACTTCATCAACATCGCCCAAGACCCGCCCAAGGTGCTGTGGATCGCCGGCGCCGGAAAGACAATCACCTCGGTCAGCGATGTCGCAATGATTACCCCACCCAAAAACAGCAGTGCGGTGGGGGTCTATCTCACAGCGCCCGCGCAGAGCCAGGTGCTGTACATGGGCACGCTCAACGTGAACACCAAAGCCCCTCACCCGGGCCAGCCGCTGACAGTACAACCCCCATCACGGCTGGCTGTCACCCCGGACAATGAATGGCTGTTCGCGCTCTGCAAAGAACTCAACACGGTCACCGTCATCCGCACAGGCACTCCTCTGCGCATCGCAGCGGAGGTCCGCACCGGGCTGGACCCCGTTGCTGTCGTGGTGGCCGCAGGCGGGAAGCGGCTGTGCGTCGCCAACGAGGGCTCCGGCACCGTCTCGGTCATCGACATCACCGACGCTGATCCGAAGAAGTGGCCGGCCCGCCAGGTCTGGGTGGGATACCGGCCCCTGGCCCTGGCGGTGTCACCGGACGGCGCACTGGTCTTCATCGCCCACTCCACCGGTGACGTCTCGCCGGGCCAGGATGCCGCGCACGTACGTGTCCTCGACGTCAGCGGTAACACCCCTGCTCTGCTGCCCGTGTGCATGCCGCTCACGCACGCTCCTGTGGTCTTGGCCGTCGCTCCGCCACCACCAGTGGTCGAGCACACCCTTTCGGTTTCACCTGGCTCCGGGAAGGACTCGTCATGAGCGCGCATCGCACCGTCGCGGAACCGGCTTTGCGTCTGCGCATCGCCGATTCCCTCACCCCCGCCCTAGTCACTGGCACCTACACCATCACCGTCCACCAGAACCTGACCAATACCGCAGGCGACGCGGTCGACGAGGGATACCTGCCGACCGAGTCGGCGCCAACCAGTCAGCAGTTCGAGGTACGCGCTCCCCGGTTCACCGTGGACCCGGAGTGGATCCACGGCTGCTACCCGCCGGCCAACGCCATCGGCGGATTCGCCGACACGCTGCCACACGTGACCCTGACCCGGGCGACCCTGCCCTGGGAACGGCTGCTTGCCTCGTCCTCGGCGACGAAGACGTGCGCCCTGCCGTGGCTGGCGCTGTTGCTGTTCGGCGAGGGCGAACTGCCCGGCGATCCCCACTGCATGGGCACGACACAACCGCGGACCGTCGCCCAGATGTGGGCCGCGAAACCCGAGGACCGTCACCCGGACGACACCGGCGTCACTTTGCCGGACTTCGACCGTACCGAGGGGCTGGCCGTCCCCGAAACGGCGCCCGTACGCACGATCTCGTTGACGGACACGCTGCTGAAGGACCTGGCGCCAGGTGAGGACGAACTGCCCTATCTGTGCCACCTGCGCACCGTCAACGAGGAGGACCAGCACACACGGTCCGACGAGATCCGCCTGGGCGACTACGCCGTCACCGTCGCCAACCGCTTCCCGCGCCCGGCCGGCGGACGGTACGTCGCCCACCTGGTGTCCCTGGAAGGGTGGCGCAACCACCTTCCCGACACTGACGGCAGCGCGAAGGGGCCGGCCGCGGACCCCGAACAACTGCGGATGGTGTCCTTGTGGTCCTGGACATTCGAGTGCCTGCCCAGCCGGGCGGCCAGCTTCACCACCCTCACTCAGCGCTTCGTGGACAGCGCCGGATCCGAGGGCGGGAACCTTCTGCTGCGGATCCCCGTCGCCACCCAACCGCTGGGCACCGACCAGAAGGAAGTCGCCGTCCGCCTGAACGCCGGCTACGTCCCGATCACCTGCCGGTCCGAGACCGGGCTGGACACCTTCGGCTGGTACCGCGGGCCGCTGGCCGCCCACCCCCTTGCCGTGCCTTTCGATCCCGCGGAGCGCCGGCGCTGCGCAGGTGAAGCCCTGGTGCTGCTGGAATCCTACGGGGTCTACGACGTCAGTCTGTCCGCGGCGTTCACCGCCGGGCGGGCGGCCGCACTCGCCGCCCCGCACTTCTGCGCCGCGCTGCTGCGGACGCGCACCCAGGCGCGCCGGGCCATCGCCGACGCCCTGCGAGGCGGCGGCCTGACCCGCCTGGACGCCAAGAGCAAACTCCCCTCCGCCGTCAAGGCCGACGATCCGACCCTGCGTCCCGGGCAGGCACGCACCACCCTGGAAAAGCTGGTCGACAAAGGAAGCGACAGCCTGCTGTCCCGCCTCCTCAGCAACGCTGCCCAGCCCCGGCAAGGACGCCCGCCCGCCCCCGCCCGGGCCCGCGCCGCCGCCCGCGCGGCCGTCACGGACCTCACACCCGATCTGCTGCGCCGCAACACCACCCTGCGCGGGCAGTTGCGCACCCTGCTGCGACCACCGCGCCCCACCACCGCCACCGGGCAGGCCGGGGACGACACCGGCGTGGCCGACGCATGGCTGGCCGGCCTTACCGACCTGAAGGGCCTGCCCTTCTCCCACCTGGTCCCCGACTCACGCATGCTCCCACCGGAAAGCCTGCGCTTCTTCCACGTCGACCCCTACTGGATCACCGCACTGGTCGACGGAGCTCTCAGCATCGGGCGCGCCCACGACTTCGACGCGGCCATCGACGACCTGCTGTTCACCCCACAGGCCGCCACCCAGCCGGATACGCGTGCGGCCGCGGCCGGCATGCTCCTGCGCTCGGAACTGGTGTCGGGATGGCCCGGCCTGGAAATCACCGCCACACGTACGCACGGCGACCCCCCGGTCATGGAGCAGGTGACCGTCAGACGGCGCGACGTGCTCGCCGGTGACGTCCTGCTGGTGCTCTTCGACGCCGTCCCCGACCAGGTGATGCTCACCGAACCCACCCAGGGCGTGCACTTCGGTGTCGACCGCCACCCCGACAGCGACCCCAACGAGGCGGACCCGCTGCGGTACGGGGCAATCGCTCTGCGAGCCGTAAGCGGCGACGACATCGGCGCCCCACTCGACTCCTGGTACCCCGACACGCCGGGCCTGCAGCACGTGCTGCGCCGATCCCTGTCTTCACCCGCACTGCCCGACCGGGTGGCCGACATCGGCGCACTCACCTCCGCCCTGGCCGACACGGACCTGGACCAGGACCTGAGTCCGGCAGACTTCGCCGTCCAGATGATCAACGGAGCACGGCGCCGCACCTTCCACGCACCAGCAGAGCTCACCGCCGCCACAGCAGCGCCTACCGACACGGGGAGTCCCGATGACGCATGACGCGACCGCCCACACCCTGGTCGTCCCCGTCACCCTCCACGGCCTGGCGGTCAACAAGGCCGTGCGGCAAAAAGGGTTCCGGCGCTGGCAGCCGGTCTTCAACGAACTGCGCTACCACCGCAGCTGCGAGCCCGCCCCCTTCCAGGGGGAGGACACCTGGTTCGACGCCAACGACCCGACCAAGCACGCCCACCGCGAAGGCGTCCACCTGCGCTGGGACCTGCCGACGGCACTGTGTACGGGCGCCCCCGCCGAACCAGGGAGCCGCCTTGAATTCCCCCTGGTGCCCAACCGGTGGCTCATCCTGCGCCACATCGAAAGCACTGCCGAGAACGCTTCCGGCGCCGTGGCGGGCTGGGTCGTCGAAAGCGACTACCTGTCCGGACGCGACGGCACCACGCCGTTCATCCACCCCTACCGGGCCGGCATCGCGCCGGACGACCACCGCACCACGCCGTACCGCTCCACCCTCACCCTCACCCGCGCCGGCAAGCACGTCGGCATCGGCGACACCGCCTGGCAGGAGCCCTCCGAAGGCCACCGCAAGACGCTTTTCCTGACCGCGCTGGGACCGGGCCTGGTCACCTTCGCCGCCTTCCAGCCCTACCACGAGGGCGTCTTCTCCTTCCACGACCCCCTCACAGGAATCGATGACGCCACCGTCAGCTACCAGGTCGCCGGCTGGTACTCCGATCCCGCCCAAGAACCCCTGCGTACCGCCCAGGACGCCGGCTCGGGCCTGAAGGATTTGCTGGCCGCCTGGAAGTGGGCCGCCGACCCTGAGGGCACCGGCCTCCCGGACGATGCACGGCTGGAACGCACCTTTTACTGCGGGCGGTTCACCGGACTCGCCTGGGATCGCACCGGTGAGGCCCCCGACTGCCCGGCCCGCCCTGAACACAAGGGCAGCGGCCTGAAGGTCGCCGTGGGCAACAGCGCCGACGACGCCTTGGCGGCGCTGACCACGCCGACAAGCAAGCACCGCGCCTTCCCGCCCAACGCCCCGGCCCTGACCCATGCCCTCAGCTGCGGACTGCTCGACGCACTCGACGAACCCGACGGTGACATCAGCGTCGACCAGGAGCTGCACCGCACCTGGTTCGAACCGGTCCACGGCGGATACCGGTGGCACCTGACCGAACACCCAGACACCGCCACCCACGCCGCCTCCAGCCCTGGCCCGACCGATGCGGGGGAGAGTGCCGAGGAACGGCTGGCCGTCCTCAACCGGAACCAGCTCGCCCACGACGAAGCCGCCCGGACCCTGACCGTGCTCCAGGCACGCCTGTACGGCATGTGGTGGATGCACGGCCTACCCGTGCTCCCTCAGCAGTACACCCGCCAGCAGTTCAGGGCCGAACTGGATGCGGGCAACAGCGCAAGCCTGGCCGCTGAGGTCAAACGGCGCCAGGCACGTCTGGCCGAGCTGCGCGACGCCATTCCGCACGGCGCCACGCCCGAGGAGCTGGCTGCTTCCATCGAGGCCTACCGCCTGCGCCACAACATGCCGGCAGGTGTCGGCCTGCGCCGGGCCGATCGGCCACCGTTCTGGCGCCCTGCCGACCCCACCATCGTCGTCAGCGGTACCCGCAACGCCCGCTCCCACGACCCGCTGACCGACCCCGGCCCGCTCCACTTCCGTCTTGCCATCGACATCACCGATCCCGACTACCCGCCCCCGCAAGTCCGCCCGCCCTTCGACACCCTCAAAACCAGCGGCCTGCCCGACGACGTGATCGGCCTGGTCAACGAATACGCCCGCCTGCTCACCACCCCGGCGCTCGACCCTCTGCTGCCGGCCTGGCAGCAGCCCTGGAACCCGCTGCTGTACCAGTGGGAGATCCGCTACTGGCCCGTCCCCCAGCCCGCTGCGGCCGACGCCACCGAGAACTGGTCGTTCGACGGCACCACCTACACCTGGGCCGACGGGGATGCCAAGGACAGCATCACCTACCGCGGCCGGCGCTTCCTCGTTCCCCTGCCCCAGCACCAGCTGGCCTCGCAGCTGATCGAGCACGCCCACGCCGCCACCGGCGCCCTGCACGACAACTTCCTGGCCACCGCCGAAGCCGTCAAAGGCTGGGACGTGCTCTCCCAGCGCGCGGACGGATTCACTGACGCCCTGGCCAGCCGCAACCCCGCCCCGGGCACCGCCCCTCCCCAGCCGTGGCGCGACCTGGTCCAGTCCGCCACCGACCACCTGCCCGACCCCGGCCCCCTGCCCGACCCCTTCGGCACCTGGCAGCCCTCAGGGTTCCAGGATTTCCGCGGCGGTCAGTTCGCCTTCGTCCGCCTGACCGTCATCGACCGCTTCGGACAGACCTGCGAGATCTATCTCACCGGTGACGAGCGCTTCCACAAGCCCCACCGCAGCCCCGCCCTGACTCCCGGAACCCGCTACGCCGACCCGCAGCATCCCGACCGCTGCATCCAGCTGCCCCCACGTCTGCTGCAGCCCGCCCGCCTGCGCATGGACCTCCTCCACCACAACGGCGACGCCCCCGTCGACCTGAACGCCGGCACCAACCCCGTGGCCGGCTGGGTCATCCCCAACTACGTCGACAACGCCCTGATGTTCTTCGGGTCCGAGGGAGCCGCCCTCGGCGAGGTGCGGCTCGCCCTGACCCGTACCACCTTGGCCCGGCACACCCTGGCCTGGACCGCCCTACCCGGCTCGGCGATCACCGAACCCGACGCGCTGGCAGCCGACCACCCCCACCTGCACGGCATGGTCACCAGCCTCATCGCCCAGGGCACCGCCGCCCACGCGGCCCTGATGGCCGGCATCCACCAGGCCCTGGCCGCCATCGACCCGGGCAACCCCTACGGCGACGACGCCCTCGGCCTGCTCCTGGGCCGGCCTCTGGCACTGCTCCGTCTGCAGTGCTGTTTCGAACTGGCAGGCCCGCCCCTCACCGACCCCGGGTGGCAGTACGCCCTCGACTGGCAGACCCAGGCCCGCTACGACACACGCGCCACCCCCGCACGAACCGGCGGACCCATGCCGCAACTCGGCCACCGCTGGCCCGTGCGCCTGGGCAACTCCGGCCACCAGGCAGACGGCCTGATCGGCTACTTCCCGCCACAGGCCACCACCGCCGCGTCCTTGCAGGACCCCCCGACCGACTACAGCCGCTTCCACTGCGTCCTGGCACCCACCGGCCTGACCACAGACCAGGGCTACCTCACCGCCATCGGACCCGACAACTGGCCCCGCCTGCCCGCCGACTCCCACACCACCTTCACCCTCACCGCACTCGCCGACCCACTGGCCGACCTCCACGCCACCACCGACATCCTCCCCGTCACCACCTGCCGACTACCCCAGGCCTTCATCCGCCCCGCCCTGGCCGAGCTGGCCATCTCCCTGCGCCTGAGCCCCCTGCTGACCACCACCAGAAGAATCCCTACGACAGCGACCGCGCCCGGTGACAGCCCGCCAGACCTCACCGACTCCCTGGTCCTGCCCCACCCCACTGCCACGCACGGCACCTGGGACTGGGCCCAACTGACCGGCAGCACCAAGGCAGCAAAGTGGCAGACCTTCCCGGTCGTCCCCGCCGACACCACCGCACGCCTGGACGAAGACAGCCCCACCGCTAGAAGCGGGTTCCTCCGTCTCAGCCACGCAATCAGCCCCACACCGCACACCGGCAAGCCCAGCAACGGCTGACAACTATGCACCGGCCACTCCGGGAAGGGAGACACATCATGGCCGCCCAGCCCGCCGCCACCGACAGTTCCTGCCTGCTGGACTACGACATCATCAGCGACCCCCACCCTCTCCAGGCCGCATCGACGAATTCCGATACCCAGCGGGCAACACTGCGCATCATTGTCTCCAACGGTGGAAAACAACCCGTCTATTGCAAGAACATCTTCCTCTCCCTCCCCCACGGCGACAACATCGCCCAGTGTCTCCTCAAAAGTGGCGCCACCGACGGAGACGGCAGCGCCGTCGACAGCAACGGAACCGCATGGACCGTCACAAACGTCCAAAAAGGCGTACTCGATTTCCTCCCCCAGGGAGACTACGCCCACTTCAAAACAGCACCCGGCGACAGCGAGACCCAGCACGCGGAACTGTCGGCCACGAGCCTCACCATCACCATCAAAAACCTCCAGATCAACACCGTCCCCGGTGTCGCTCGCATCGAAATCCGAGAAATGTCCACCCACGACACCGAGACTTGGCCCGCACTCCACCGGGACGGAAAAATTCAGATCACCAAGCACCCGCGCCTTACGGGCGTGAGGCAACTCGCCTACGACTTCCAGGCCGATCCTCCCGAAGTCGAATGCGGAGGGCAGGTACACCTGACCTGGCGAGGCCCCGACGTCGCCTACACAGTCGAGCACGGGACCGGCGCCGAGAAAGTAAACAAGAACCGCCAGGAGACGGAAAAAGAATACAAAGCGAAGGTGTACCGGAACAGTACATTCCGCGTCAGCTACGTCGTCGAGGAAGTCACGCACTATCTCACCACAACCGTCACGGTCAAGGACCCGCAGTACACGGGAATCACAGTCAAAGGCGGCGGGATCAGCGTGGAGGATGCACCCGGAGACGTATTTTCTGCAACGCACAAGGAGCCCATGGGGAGAATTTTCATCAATTCTAAAGGAGAGATTGGAGATGATGGGGAACTAAAGGTCCGAGGAGATATCAGAGTATACGGCAAGATCACGCCCATCCCCGGGGGTATCGATGCCATGGAGGGGCCCGCAAAGCTCATCGGTAATCCGCGTATTCTATACACCTTCGGGGATTACCCTACCGAGCACATGCGCGCCAAAGCGTCATTCAGGATTGGGACGGCGAATGGCCTCCTCATGGCCTATGCCGAGATCCTGGAACTGGGTCATCATTTCAAGCTTGAAGTCAACGGGTACCGTCTTGACGTAACGGGCGACCCGCATGTGCTGCGGTATCTCACGATCCCGATGATGGCAGGGATTCGGGTGGACCTGAAACTCGACCGGACGGTAAAGGCCAGAGGGGTGATGTTTTGGCACTCTCTCGGAGGAGGGCTTAAGCCCGACTACGTGAAGTGGGAACCAATTGAGGCCGAATAGCGTGTCTCCGTATGATCGACTGGGGCCCACCCCACCGGTCAGGTAGACGGAGCCCTGCATTCTTGGGGCGTTTTCGCCCGGTGTACGGCAAGTGCATGTTCCGGAGGGTTTGCAGTACCGGTCCGCGCGGCGCCATGACTGCTGCGGCCGCCCGCGACCAGGCCGACCACACCCGCATGCGTGTCGGCGGACTGGCGAAATACCTGCAACGCCCGCCCACCGCCCACGGCGTGGCCCTCGGCGCACTCAAAGAGGAAACCGCCATGATCAACCTCGTCTTCTCCCCACCGGTCTGGGAGTCCTACCACCGCACCGTCCTTCAAGCCCCCGCCGTTCTCCTCGACGGCCACCTGGAACGCTCCTACGAGGCGGTCAACCTCCTGGTCCACCACGCCCAGATTTTCACCGGCCCGATCGGCCCGAGCCACCGCCGACGCGGCCGCTGACCTTCCTGCCGCCCGGCGGTTACCGGGTGGAGGTGGTCTCCGTGACGCGGGGGCGCGGGTACGTGCTGGTGCCGGATTCCCTCGGTACCAGCCGACTGCTGTGCGACGGTCGGCTGCTCGGTGTGTTCGCGTCGTCCGGTGACGGGAATGTGACCGTTGAGTGGGAGACGGAGAGCGACTTCGGCCGGATTCCGGAGCCGTACGACGCGTCTGTGGGATACGCGCTGTCCGCCGCCTTCGGGACCGGCGCCGAGCCGATGTGGAAGCTCACCCTGAACGCCGCCCTTGAACTTTGGCCCTGATGCGAGGACCTCAGCCCGCTGCCCCGGGCAGCGGGTGGGAGCAGGTCGAGCGCGCGACGAACGCGAGGCCGTCGTAGTCCTGGGCCGGAACGAGCGGGGCCGTGTGGAAGCGGTAGACGAACCGCGGCACGTTGGCGCCGAAACTGCGCTGTACCTGAGGGGCGTTCAGCCAGGGCGAGGTACCGGTCCGCAGGTCGGCGTAGTAGTCGCCGCGTACGGCGTCCGCGAGCCGTGCCTCCAGGGAACGGATGCCGGTGCCGATGCGGTGCCGTACTGGAGGGCCTTGGAGGTCGTCGTCGCGGCGGGCGAGGAAGGATCCTTTACCGAAGAAGAGGGCCAGCGCGTAGTAGGCCTCGCCGTACCGTTCGCGGAGTTTGCTGCCGAGCGCGGGGACCCGTTGCCCGTATGCGCCTTTGGTGATGTGGCCGTTGTGAGCCCAGACCACTACGCGCGCCCCCGGGTCGTCGTCCAGGAGACGTGTGACGGCCTCGGCCATGTAGCGGTCGCGTGCGGCGAACACGTTGTCCTCGCCGGCCGGGGGGTCGAAGGGGCGGGTCACCAGGTCGGCGGCGCGGACGAGGATCCGCGCGTGCTCCAGGGCCTGGTCCGCGCCGTCGCCCGGTCCCGACCGCTCGCGGCGCTCCGCGACGAGGCGGGCGATCTCCTCGGCGTGCCGCATCAGCGCCCGGCCCGGGTCGGGCAGCGAGGACGGGCGGGCGTGGGCGAGCACCTCAAGGACGCGGGCGTCCGCGGCCCGTTCGGGCACCATCCGGCGCAGGAAGTCGGTGACGGTCTCGACGGAGTCGGCGCAGCGCTGGGGGTCCGTGCCGACGAAACGGATACGGCGCTCCTCGGGCAGGTCGCGGTTGTGGGCGCGCAGCCACTCGACGAGGACGAGCATCTCCTGGGTGCGCCAGGTCCAGAAGCCCAGCCGGGCGACGAGTCGTTCGGGGTCGCCGGTGCCGTGCCGCACGTAGGCGTCGAGTGCATGGCCGGCGGACTGGCTGGCCTCCACAGCGAGGGTCGTGAACCCCTCCTCGCGCACCAGGAACTCCACGATGCGGTGCTTGAGCCGGAAGAACTCGCTGGTGCCGTGGGTGGATTCGCCCAGGCCGACGATCCGCGTCCCGCGCAGGGCCTCGCCCAGCGGCTTCAGGTCCTGCGTGGGCGCGCCGGGTGTCAGCGTGCTCAGGGGGTGGGCGTGCTCGGTCAGCCAGCGGACGATGTCGTCGGGCACCGCAGTGCCTCTCCTCCCTGAGCGCGGACGGGCGGCGCGTCGGCGCGCCCGGGCCGTCGCACCCGGTCGTGGGTCAGGTCGTCGCCTCCCGGCAAGCCCCGAGGATCTCGCGCAGGTCCCGCACGGCGTCCGGTTGGCCATGCTCGGCATACACGCCCGCGACGTTGACGACAACCTCGCCCACCCCTGCCCGACCGTAATCGGCCAGCCGCGCGGCGATGTCCCCGGGCGGGCCGTGGAGGAAGACGCCGGCGTCTACCAGAGCGCGGGCGCCATGGTTTGGGCGGCTGTGGTGGACGCGCAACCCGGCACGGCGCAGCATGTCGGCGTAGTGCGGCCCGGCGAGGTGGACGTGGGCTGCCGCGTGGGCAAGCCGGTAGGCGTTGCGGCCGGGGCGATCGACGGCGGCGTGCACGACGGTGACGACGCGGGGCACGGCGCGGCCCGCCTCCGCTGCCCCTAGCACGCGGGCGTTCCCCGGGCAGTACCCCGTCGCGATCCTGTCGGACTGCGTCGTCTACGCGGCCGACGGCACCAACCCGCTGGAATTCCTGTCCCACCGGGAGGGCAAGCCGCTGCCCGGCGGCTTCAAGCTCGGCGTCAACCCCGGCCTGGTCAAGCACGAGGGCACCCAGACCGTCCTGTGGGGTGAGGAGGTCCGCGAGCGGTTCAACGCCCCGGAGCTCGACCTCGCCCGGTACATCAAGGACGGCACCGTCACCGACGTCGACAACAGAGAGTAGGAGTAGGCCATGATGAGCCTGTTCGGGGACGGCCTGGAGGCCGCGGTGCAGAAGGCGTTCACCCGCCCGGCACCCAAGAGCGCGGGTGCGTAGATGCGGTACCTGGTCAAGCAGCTCAAGGGCACGAAGGCGGTCGCCCAGATGCTGCGGGTCTCCCAGTGCACCGTCGAGCGGTACGTGAAGGACCAGATCAAGAAGCCCCGGCCCGAGCTCGCCGCGCGCCTGGAGCGCGAGGTGAAGAAGCGTTGGCAGCCGCAGATCCGGGCCAAGGCCCGGCAGAAGGCGGCCACGACCGGCGGTATCGTCATCGACACCCGGGCCCGCATGGGCTATGTCGCACCGGTCGGGTCGACCGATGAGGACCGCATCCGGCACCTGACCGTCGCCCTGCCCCCGCAGTACGCCGCCCGCCTCTTCGAGGCCCAGGAGCAGGGTGCCAGCGACGCCCGGCTGCAGGAGATCGCGGCCGAAGCGCTCAAGGAGGTGTACTTCCAGGACGGCGGCCGTCGCGCCGGCAGTCTGGAAGAGGTCCGCCTCACGGACATTGAGCACCTCGAGTTCGAGCTGTAGCAGCCGCGCCCCGAACAGCCCGCGAGCCCCCGGACCGATGTGGTCCGAAGGCTCGCTCGCATATCCACGGGGGCGGATGCTCATGCGGTTCCCGCCAGCCGTTGGGCAGCCGAATGCAATTCCGGCTCTAGTCCTCGACCCAGATGTACAGCGCCCACTTGCTACCGTTCGGGGTGCAGTAGGCGGGACCGGCGTAGGAGGCCGCCAGCGAGTAGCACGCCGCTTCGGAGTAGCTGCCGTCATACACCCAGCGGCCCGCAGCCACGGCAGTCGATGTCGCGATGGTCTCGGAGGTCGCCGGAGCTGCCTGTGCAGTGGCGGCGCCCCCCGCCAGCACGGTGACCCCCAGAGCTATGCCGGTGAGCAACATACGAACGCGCATATGCGTCCTTCCCTTCGTAGATTTCGGCGGGCCCGAGTGCCCGTGTGACATTCAGAATGCCGAGGGCAACAGCATCGGGCCTTGTCATTCCGCGCAGGGGTGTTGCCGATTCACGCACACCTTGGACGGCAGTTTCCTGTAGTCCTGCGGCGGTACCCCGTAAGCAGTCCGGAACAGGCGGCTGAAGTGTGTGGGGTTGGAGAAGCCCCACCGGGCAGCGATGGCCTGGATCGGGCGGGCGTTCAGTCGGGGGTTGGCCAGGTCGAGGCGGCAGCGTTCCAATCGGCGGTGGCGTATCCAGGCTGCCGGCGACGTGTCGTTCTCAGCGAGCAGTTGCTGAAGGTGGCGCAGGGAGATGTGGTGGGCGTCCGCGATCACCTGGGGAGTCATGGCCGGGTCGGCGAGGTGCTGCTCGACGAACGCACTGATCTGAGCCCGCAGGGCATTCCTGCGGGCCTCCGGACTCAGCACCTCCTCAGCCTCCAGACAGCGAGCGAGGACGGACGCCAGGAGGTCCAGGGTCACCGAGGCGAGCGTGGGGATGTCGGCAGGGGCCAACTCGTCAGCGCGTGCGTTGAGGTCGGACAGCCAGCGGGCGAATACTCCGCCCATGCCACGACGCCCGCTGATCGGGGCCGCGAGCAGGCCCTGCACCGTCTTCTCCGGCAGCGGCAGTAGCCGGCGCGGAAATTGCACGGTTATATGTGACCAACTGTCCGGATCGGCGTGAACAGCGCCTCGAAAGGGACGGCTGCTGTCCACCACCACGAAGTCACCAGTGCCCAGAGTCGTGTCACGCCCGCCCATGGAGACAAGCCCCTGTCCGCCGAGAAGGTAGTTGATCTGGTACGCCTCGGGGTCGGACTGCCGCACGAGTTTCGCTGTCCGCACGACCTCCAGATGCGGGTAGGCCAGCGCGGACACCTGTACCGCCCCTAAATCCAGACCACGCATCCTGGCACGGAAGTTGTCGCGGTCGTTGCTGTACAGCCGATTACGCATGTGCGACTGCTCCGTCGCTTCCTCCCATAATGCGAACCGCTCCGGTGCTGACACGACCTCCGTGCTGAACTCCGTCACCAGGATTCCCCATCCCCGTAGCCGGTCCCCTGCGGCTCCGAACGTGACACGAGGAAACGATGCAGTCCAGCAGCAGTTCGGTCACATGTGCCGCCACGCACCTCCTGGCAGCAATGAAGTACGAGATCAAAACCATCGGAGATCAGAAACACGCACGCAGACCGGCGGCGACCTGTTCGCGGTCATCATCAACGCGGCGGTCACCTGCATGGCCGGCCACATCCACGGCGAGGATGGCTGCACCGGATGCGACGGCAGCCGCGGCCCGGCCGGATACGACTGGGAAGCCCGGATGCGCACCATGACCGAGCTGCAGCCGAACATCACCAAGTGGTTCGACCGTGACGTGTGGACCTGCGCCGTCAACGACGCCGGCTACACCGTCACCCGCCCCTGATCCGCTGCTCAGGGCTCCTCAAAGCCGTGGTCGAAGCCCTTGAGAACGGGGTCCAGCTCGGCGGCCGCGCCGCACAGCGAGCACAGCCGGACGCCCGGCTGCTGCGCCAGGTCCAAGGCCCGCTCCAGCGTCAGCACCGGCGCCCCGGCCGGGGCCTCGTCGCAGTCGACGGCGTGCACGACACCGCCCCGGCCGGGACCGCGGCCCCCGGCCTTTGCCATCACCCAGCCCGACGGGCGGCGCGGCTCGAGGACCTGCTCCACGACGGACGGCTTCGGCAGGTACTCGGTGGGCACCTGGTCGTACGAGACGCCCTCCACGGGCCGTACGTGCTGCGGCGCCCGCACCCAGACCCGATACTCGGCAGACTCCATCGCGTCCCCGGGCCCGTTGCGGTACGCGGGGAGGCCCACCTCGTACAGCCAGCCGTCGAGGACCTGGCGCTTCGGCCGCAGCCGCGCGACGACCTCCTGGTCGCCGGGCAGCACACGCCGGTCCGCTCGATGTCGGCCTCCAGCAATGCCCGGACGTGGGCGGCGAAGGCGCCTGGGTCGTCCAGGTCGGCCGACCAGGTCGCGACGATGAGCCCGGCCTCCACGATCGTCGCCTCGGTCCGGCGCCGGGACCCGCACGCCTCGCACAGCCGGCCGACCGCTGAAGTCCGCAGTCCTCGCACGGCAGGGCCCGGCGCACCGCGTCGGCGGCGGCCGCGGCCTGACGCTCGTGCTCCGCCCGCTCTTCGGCAGCCGCATGGGCCGCATCACGGCGGGCCTGCTCCGCGCGGGCCTGCTCCCGCCGCAACACGAAGTCCTCCGCCTCGATGGCCGCCTGCTCCCGCACCCGCTCCTCAAGGACCCGGCGGCGCTCGCCCTCGGTCAGGCCAGGCAGCTCCCGGTCGGCCTCCGCCGCGATCTTCGCCCGCCGGGGCCTGCCGGATGTGCACCACGTTTCCGTGGTTCTCGCACTCTCGCCGCCCGTGTCCAGGCCGATCCCGTCATCGCACCGGCGGCCCGAGCACTGCTGACGCTGCACCAGGCCACGCCGCAACAGCCACGGGAAGGAGCGCTTGACCAGGGCCTCGTCGCCGGTCTCCGCCGGGCGGTCGGTGAGCCGGCCGGCCAGCAGCCGCGGCGCCATCTCCGGCCGCTCCGGCATTCCCGCCAGCCGGGTCATCTCCGCCTGCGCCGCCCACTTGGCTTAGCTGCCAGCCCAACAGCCGCTCCCACAGCCCCGCGACCGGCCCCCAGAGCCACCCGCAGACCGAGATCAGCCGAAAGGCTCACCCTCCGCTGCCGCTGCGCCTTTTCCCACCCCACGGCCTTCGGCCGCCCACCGGCCACCGCCCTGGCAATCCGCCGACTCGCAGGCCTGGGACGCGGTCTGCCTGTGCGTAGATCAGCTTGGGAGCTCCCACACGGTTACTTCAAGCCGAACGACTCCCTCTCCCTCCGGCTGGGCTGCCACAGCACGCACATAGACCGTGCGTCCCTCGCGGGTCACCGCGCAGTAACGAGCACCCTTGATCAGATGCAAGTTGTACGTGCCGTTGGTCTGTATCTGCTCTGCACACTCGGCCTCGCTCGGATCAGGACCGGAAGAAGGCAGCGGCGCAAGCCTGCCCTCACCGTTGATGGTGCCGAGACTGAGTGAACAGCAGGAAATTCCGAGGTCGGTGCCTCTGGTTGACGTTTCTATGACAAGCGGGGGTTTGGAATCTAGGTCGACGCTCCAGTTGAACGAAGGGAACTCGATGATTTTCGGCCCGAATCGAATCTGCGGTGGCTTCTCTCCTGCACCCTCACGGCTCGCCTCGGCCGTTGGCGTCGAATTCGCCACCTCGGGCGTGCCAGTTGACGGCTTCGGGCTCACTGAGCGCGCTGGATCCGCCGACCTTGTGACGCCGACTGACGGGCTCGAGTCTGCGGAGGAGGAAGATCCCTGGTTGTTGACGACCAACGTCGCGATGATGCCGATGACAGGGATGAGGATTCCGACAACCCACCATGCCCACCGGGGCTGATGAGGCTGAGGGGGAGCCGGCGGATGCGGGGGCGGTGACGAAGAAGGGGGCGGAGGCAGGGGTGGTGATGAAGGAGGCGGAGGAGGTGATGCGGAGGCGCCAGGTGCGCTGTCGTCAGAGTCCCCAGTCATGACACCCAACTTAATTTCTCCCCGCCTCACCAGGAAGCGAGCGAGCACTGGGAACCCGCATACCCATGCGTAGCGGCGCAGACCCTCAGCGGGGAAGGGGCCGAGGGTAACGGCATAGTCGTTGTGCGTGCGACCTCACCGCCGCGCGCAGTCCGCGAGGGCGTCAGTCGCGTGCCATGTCGACGAAACGCCCGTACATCCCCTGATGGGCGGTGGTGAGCGTGGCGGTGGAGTCGTAGCGGTGTTTGGGGACGATGAGGTCGGCTTCGCCGACGCGGGGTGAGTCCTTCTCGTAGGCGTCCTCGCGGTGCAGGACAATGTCGAGGTCGGCGTTGTCCTCCAGGGCGTCGGAGTCGCGCAGGTCCTTGATCTTGGGCAGCCTGTCGGTGCGCTGTTCGGGGGCGGTTGAGGGCGGAGACGGCGACGACGGGGTTCCAGAGTTCCCTGGCGAGGTGCGTGAGGCCGCGGGCGGTCTCGGAGACCTCCTCGTAGCGCGACCCCGGGGGGTGCCGTAGTGGAGCTGCTGGACGTCGTCGACGGCGATGAGCGCACCAGGTGAACCGGCTTGTTCTGGAGGAGCAGAACAACCAGCGGCCTCTCGAAGCGCGGACGCTGTACGCAGTAGCCGTGCATTGGCTATGTCGGTGAGTTCCGCGACCGTGTGTCGGCCAGCGCTGAGAACACCTCGGACTGCGGTAGGCGGATGTCGAAGAGTCTTGGCAACGCTCGATCGGGCTTACGGTAGGAGCCTGGGCGTGCCCCACCTCCAAGGAGGAGTCGATGGCACCGAAATTCAGCGCCGAGCCGCTAGAGACCGGCGATCTCGTCATCGCCTGATGCCACACCGATGAGTTTCCGTGCCCACGGGCGTCTACAGATGCGACAGCCCGGCCGGGCGAGACGACAAGACGAGGAGACGAGACATGAGCACAGAGCAGACCGCCGCAGCCGATGGCTTCGCCTACACGCTGACCCGAACGCTCAACGCTCCTGCGGCGATGGTGTGGCGGGCGTGGACCAACGCCGAGCAGTACGCCCAGTGGGCAGGAGCCGCTGCCGGCTCCGTCGAGATGGACGTACGGCCGGGCGGAGCGTGGAAGGCCATGATGGTCACCCCCGACGGCGGGCAGTTCCCGCTGACCGGCTCCTACCTCGAAGTCGCCGAGAATCGCCGCCTGGTGACCGGCATGGACGTACCCGGCAAGTCCGAGCCCGCCACCATGGTCATGGAACTCGACGAGCAGGACGACCAGCACACACAGATTGTGCTCCACCAGACCTGCGACACCGCCGAGGAACGCGACATGGCCGAGCAGGGCAGCACCATGCTCCTCGACAGCCTGAGCACCTTCCTGGCCGCAAAGACACAGGATTGAGCGTTCGAAGGAGTCACCACCCGGTCGGTCGGGGCAAGGCAGGCTTGCTCCGGCCGATGGGAACTCACCGTCAGGCGTTGCTACATCTCGCCGACACAATCACGTGCATGGATCTCCTGCCGGACATGGCAGATCTGCGCTGTCACGCAGCCGCCGGGACGGGCCCGTGGTCTTGCCGCCTGTCCCTGGACCAGCAGATGTCGGCTGGGTAGCAGCGGGGTCCGAGCAGCGTGCAGCAGCTGGCCGTGCTGCTCCGGCCGGGGCCGGCCTGCCACCCCTGCAGCACCCGCGTGCCGCCTGGCCCATGCAAATGCCGCGCTGCACCCACCACAGCACGGTGCTGCCCTCCGACGACCACCTCCAGGACCACGAGCAGCACGTCGGCGACGACGAGCAGCGCCCCCGGGGCTCCCCCGAACCAGCAGCCGCTGCAAACGGCCGTTTGCGGCACGGCCAGGAGTAGCGCCGTACCGCCGCCGCAGGCCCTCGCCTCATACCTCACAGCCTCACAACCCCACCCCGCCCATCTGGGAAAAGGAGTGTGAGCCTCACAGCAGCGGCCGGGCAACAGCGGTCACAGGACGATCCCGTGCAGGGCGCGGCGGTCCCCCGGACATCGCGGAGCGGCGGGCGGCGAGCCCGTGGTTGAGGGGCTCGCCGATCGCGTGGGTGCTGGCGGCGAGGTCGTCGGCGACGGCGCGCAGCGCGGCGACGGCCGGGCCCGCCGGCGGATCGGCGGGCGGCGGGCGGCGGGCGGCGGGAGCGGGGCGGTGCGGACATCGCGGACGGCCTGGCGGCCGGCCCGGGTACGCCTGGGCCCGGCACACGTCGTCGTAGTACCGGCGCCTGGCCGACGCCCTCCTTGGCAGCCGGGCACCGCGGGAGGCGCAGAAGCGGATGCGGGCCACGCCTCCAGCGTCGCTCGCCGGGGCCTATGGCACAGTCCCGTGCTGCCGCCTCCAGAAGGGGCAGCGTTCCCCACCGTTTCGATGTCTCATGAGACACCGGCGGCGAGCGCCGACCTGGGCCGTTTTCGGCATCCGGCAGGGATCAGTGGAGATCTTGTCCAGCTGAGATTTCGAGACGTTCAGCAGGGACGCCAGCCGTTGGCGACCGTCCTACTCCTGCACCATGTGTCTCTTCGGCCACGCGGCGGCAGAGGTGGTCGGGGATGTCGGACCGTGCGAATGATTTCAGGAGCACACAATCTATTTCAGTACGTCCTTCAGTGCCGCACCGAGAGCTTCAGTGCTGCGCCTCGGCGGCAGGGCGCGGGGCAACCATCCGGTCGCGCCCGGTCGTCCTACGGGCATGACACCCGCGCCCCCCGAACCGCCATCCCCCGTCCCGCCGCCGTGGCCGCACTGCGGCGTCGTCCTGGGCCTGCTTGGCGCCGATGTTGCCCATCAGCTTCCGGAGCATCGACGGGGCGCCGCCACTGGACCGCTTGATGGACTCCTCCACGG
>NZ_JBFAWY010000044.1:0-52522 GCF_040680575.1 Streptomyces sp. NPDC052020 | reverse complement strand
CCGCGGTGGGACGTGAAGTGGGGGGCGGGTCTGCGAGAGGAACGGGTGCTCAACACTGACTCCTTCTGCGCGGCCGCGGGTCGCGCGGCCAGTGGCCGGGCCGCTGCGCGGCGCCGGCCTCTCCTCGCCCTGTGCATCATCAGGCATCTTGTGTAGCGTCTGGGGTTCTGGGGTTTGGGCCCGCCCCCTCCGCTGCGCTGCGGGGGCGGGTGACGGTCCGTCCGCTCCGCTCCCGGACCGGGGCCCCTTCGGGGTCTGGCTGGTTACGAGGGAGGGGGGCGGGGTGGGTGGTCAACTGCCGGGACGGCTACAAGAGGTGATGTACATGTACCGATGGCGGATCGAGGCCACATCCCGTGCATCGTTTTGAGCGCTGTGTAGAGTCTGGAACCACAGCCCCCCTGCGGGCGTTCACGGGCCCGTCAACGCCCGGAACACGGGCGCGGCACACAGCACTCGCGGCCCTCCCCAGGCCGTGCGGGCGCAAAGGGAGGAACGAGGGGGCGCAGCGCTCTGACCTGCGAGTGCACCCGCCGCAGGCGTGATCCTGGCCGTGAACGACACCGCCCGGGCATCAGATCGGGTCAGTGCGGGGCGTTTGAGGCGCCGCGCCGGGGTGGCCGACTCCCGTGCGGGGCGGCTCGGCGGGCTCTGTAACCCACTGACAGCCTTTCGGATCCCGGCTGTAAACACAGGGCGGCCCCGGAACGGATTCTGTTCCGGGGCCGCCCTGTGGCATTCCGAATTACACGGACCGCTCCCGCTCCTTCTTCCGCCGATTAACAACCGTCGCGGACACCGGCATCGCAGCCCTCGTTGTCGAGTGCACGGCATCGCGGAGGCCCAGCCGAACGGTCTTCCGATCACGACCGACAAGTTCAGCGGTCTGGCTGAGCTTCAGACCATCGGGACCGGCGTCCCGGATCGCGGCCACTGCTTGTGAGAGCCAGACAGGCGTGGCCGTCCCGTCGTCGCTCTCGGCGGCACAGAACCTGATGCTGAGGGGGGTGACCAGGTATCAGGTCCTCAAGAAGGCCATGGTCTGCCAGGGGCTGACGGGCAGGATCTCACCCGCGAGGCTGCGGCGGGTGGTGCTGGCGGGCAGTCGTCGGCCCTGTTCGGTGTGGCTTGATCGTTTTCGCGGAGACGGCCTAGGCTCCCGTGTCCATGCGGACGGGGGAACCAGGTCAGGGCAGGTGGCCGTGGCGGGAGCGGCTGGTCGGGCGTCGTGTGGTCGGGGCGCTGGTCGGCGGGGTGGCGGGGCTGGCCGTACTGGGGGTGGTGTTCGTCGTGCTGCCGGGTGTCGTGGTCGACCGCGATCTGGCCGGGGTGAGCGTCGCTCCGCAGGACCGGTTGAAGGCGGTGAACGATGTCCGTACCGCGTTGCTCCAGGTGATCGGCGGTTTGGTGGTGCTCATCGGCGCGTACGCCACCTGGCGGCAGTTGCGGGTCAGCCAGGAGGGCCTGCGGCTCACCCAGGAGGGACACATCACCGACCGCTTCAGCCGGGCGGTCGATCAACTTGGCAGTGACACGCCGGATGTGCGTATCGGTGGCTTCCACGCTCTGCTGCGCATCGCGGAGCACTCGCCGCGTGACCGCGAGGCCGTCATCTCCCTCCAGGCCGCGTACCTGCGTACGCATCTGCCATGGCCGCCTGTCGGGCCGGATGCGCCGGCGGCGGACGTGCCCATCAACGACATCGCCCCGTTGGAAGTTCGTGTCCCCGATGCCCAAGTGGCACTGACCGGCCTCGGCATGCTCTGCGAGCGTCGCGAGCAGCGCTGGGTCAACCTCAGCGCCACCGATCTGCGCCGCGCTGACTGCGACGGGCTGGTGCTGCCCGAGGTCAACCTCGACCGCGCCTGCATGGAGGCCGCGGGCTTCTATCACGCCAACCTGACCCAGGCGTCCCTCGTCTCCGTCAACCTGCGGTACGCCGATTTCAAGACCGCGGTCCTGCGCCGGGCCCGCTGCGCCCTGGCCGACCTGCGGGGTGCGCGGCTGGTGGCGGCCGACCTGCGTGACGCCGATCTCACGGAGGCCGACCTGCGTGAGGCGAACCTGCGCAAGGGCGACGCCAGGGGCGCCGTGTTCCGCCGTGCCGACCTGCGCCTGGCCGACTTGCGGGGCGCCGACTTCAGCACGGCCGATCTCACGCAGGCACGCCTGGCCGGCGCCCTGGCCAGTGACCGTACGCGCTGGCCGGCCGGTTTCGACCCTTTGTCCCTGGGCGTCGTCGACGCCGAGGACCCCGGCCCCGAACCCCCTCCCCTGCTCCAGCCGCCGGGGATAACGGCACAGCATCCGCCGCTGCGTTCTCTGCCGTGACCCTAAGGCTCCGGTGAGGGCCTGATGCGGCACCTCCGGTTTCGCGGCACACGCCGCGGGGCGGGTGTCTCGGCCAAAAGGGGGGGTGTCGTACGACCGGCGGCCGAGTCCGTCGACATCGTGATCGCGGTGATCTGGGGAGGGCCGGGCCCCTGCCTGGCGCAGGCGGGGTGGAGACTCGTCCGGTCTCACGGGCGGTAGTGCGCCTTGCCACTCTTCAAAGTCGAAATTGAAAAAGTTAAGGTGCACACGTTCTGTTCTTAAAAAACTCAAGATACAAATGAGTGGCGGGCTCGTTGTCGAGAGTGAGGGAGCCGAAGGTGGACTGGCAGGAGCTGACGGACCTGACGCAGGGACAGCCGTTCACGGTCGAGCGAGTCCGTCTCGTCGGCAGCGGGGTCGCGATCGAGGGACAGTTCGTTCCGCCGAAGCTGGCTCAACTCAGCTTCGACGACCAGGTGTTCGTCGCCGCGTTCGTCCGGTCGCACGGTTCGATCAAGGAGATGGAGCGGATCTTCGGGGTGAGCTACCCGACGGTCAAGTCCCGCCTGAAGCGCATCGCCGAGCACGTCGACTTCGTCGACACCGACCCGGCGCCCACCGGCGCCGCCGATGTCGTCGACCGCCTGCGGCGCGGGGAGATCAGCGCTCAGGAGGCGCTGGCGGAGCTGGAGGGCTCCTGATGGTCCCGCAACTGGTGACGGTGCGCTATCGCCGCGCCGGCGGCCGCAAGCGGCGCCTGTCCGTCCCTGTCGTGCCGGTCCTGCTGGTGCTGTCACCGCTGCTGCTGCTCGCCGTGCCGGCCGGAGTGGTCGCCTGCCTGGCCGCCCGGATCAGCCCGATGGGCGCGCTGCGCGGCACCGGGCGGCTGCTGTGGGCGCTGCCCGGCACCCGGTTCGAGATCGAGGACGACCGCGCGGTCTTCCAGATAAGCGTCAGATGACCCGGAGAGGAAGAGCGACATGAACGAGCAGCGCCGGCAGGTCCTGCGGATGCTGTCCGAAGGCAAGATCACCGCCGAGGAGGCCGAGCGGCTGATCGACGCTCTCGACCGCGAGCAGTCCGAGCCCCCGCCGGGAGCCGCGCCCCGCCCGAAGACCCGCCCCAAGTACCTGCGCGTGGTGGTGGACGCGGCGGACGGCTCCAGCGCCGGCGGGGACGGGGCGAGCCGGGTCAACATCCGGATCCCGCTCCAGCTGCTGCGCGCCGGGGTCCGGCTCGCGAGCCTCCTCCCGCCGCGGGCCCTGGCCAAGGTCAACGAGGAGCTGAACAGGTCGGGGGTGCCCATCGACCTCGGCGAGCTCAAGCCGCAGCACCTGGAGGACCTCGTCGATCATCTCGACGAGGTCACCGTCGACGTCGACGACCCCGAAGCCAAGGTGCGGGTGTACTGCGAGTGACACCGCCACGGCGCCGTACGCCCTCCGGGGCCACGGCGCCGGGCTGCCGGCCGGAAGGACGGCGGCCACGGGCTCTCGGCCCGTTCCGGCGGACGGGGAGAATCCACGGACCCCGGACGCATACGCCCCCGGCCGGGCGGACCGCGCCCAGGCCGTTCACCGGCCGGCACAGCGCGGTCCCCGGCCGCACCGAGGCGGCCGGTGGCACACACCGGGTGACCCGCGGGCCGGCACCACCGCCCGGCTCCGCCCCGCTCCCCCTTTCTTCCTTCCTCTCTCTCCCCCCTGCCTCTCCTGCTCCCCGACTCGCCTTTCCCGCCCGTCAGTTCAGACTCCGCATGGGAGGACTCATGCCTTTATCTGTCATGCCCGCATCACGGCGGAACGGTGATCCGCAGTCGCCCGCCGCCATCTGCGCCGCGGGTCTGCGCAAGTCCTACGGCGGCAAGACCGTCCTCGACGGCATCGATCTGCGCGTCCCGGCCGGTTCGGTCTTCGCGCTGCTCGGTCCCAACGGCGCCGGGAAGACCACCGCCGTGCAGATCCTGTCCACCCTCATCCCCCCGACGGCGGCGAGGCCCGGGTCGCGGGCCACGACATCGCGGCATCGCCCGGCGGGGTGCGGGCCGCGATCGGTGTGACCGGGCAGTTCTCCGCCGTCGACGCCCTGATCACCGGCGAGGAGAACATGCTCCTCATGGCCGGCCTGCACCACCTCTCCAAGCAGGAGAGGAGCCGGGTGACCGCCGAACTCCTGGAGCGCTTCGGCCTGCTGGAGGCCGCCAAGAAGCCCGCCACCACCTACTCCGGCGGCATGAAGCGCCGCCTCGACATCGCCATGACCCTGGTCGGCAACCCGCGGATCATCTTCCTCGACGAGCCGGCCACCGGCCTCGACCCGCGCTCGCGCCACACCATGTGGCAGATCATCCGCGAGCTGGTCTCCGACGGTGTCACCGTCTTCCTCACCACCCAGTACCTGGAGGAGGCCGACGAACTCGCCGACCGCATCGCGGTGCTGGACAACGGCAAGATCGCCGCCGAGGGCACCGCCGAGGAACTCAAGCGGCTCGTGCCCGGCGGACACGTCCGGCTCCGTTTCACCGACCCGGGCGCCTACCAGAGCGCCGCCACCGCGCTGCGCGAGGTGACGCGCGACGACGCATCCCTCACGTTGCGGATCCCCAGCGGCGGCAGCCAGCGCGAACTGCGCTCCCTCCTCGACCGGCTGGACTTGGCCGGCATCGAGGCCGACGAACTGACCGTCCACACCCCCGACCTGGACGACGTGTTCTTCGCCCTGACCGGCGGCGCCAACGTCTCCGGCCAGGCCGAGGAGGCCGTCCGATGAGCTCCCTCGCCCTGGCCGTGCGCGACTCGTCCACGATGGTGCGGCGCAACCTGCTGCATGTGCGGCGCTACCCGTCGATGACGCTGAATCTGCTGCTCACGCCGATCATGATGCTGCTGCTCTTCGTCTACGTCTTCGGTGACGTGATGAGCGCGGGCATCGGCGGCGGCGCGGACCGCTCCGGCTACATCGCCTACCTCGTCCCGGGCCTGCTGGTGCTGACCATCGGCAGCACCGTGATCGGGGCCGCGGTGTCCGTCTCCATGGACATGACCCAGGGCCTCACCGCCCGCTTCCGGACGATGGCGATCTACCGGGGTTCGCTGCTCGTCGGGCACGTCGTGGGCAGCGTCCTGCGAGTGCTCGCCGGCGTGGCCCTGGTCGGCGCCGTCGCCGCGGCCATCGGCTTCCGCTCCGCCGACGCCACAGCCGTGGAGTGGATGGCGGCCGTCGGGCTGCTCACGCTGTTCGCCCTGGCGCTCACCTGGATCGCGGTCGGGATGGGCATGGCCGTCCCCAACCCCGAGGCGGCCGGCAACCTGGCCATGCCGCTGGTCCTCCTCCCGCTCGTCTCGAGCGCCTTCATCCCGGCCGGCACGATGCCGGGCTGGTTCCAGCCGATCGCCGAGTACCAGCCGTTCACCCCGGCCATCGAGACCCTGCGCGGCCTGCTGCTGGGCACCGAGATCGCCTGGTGCCTGGTCCTGACCGTGCTCGGCCACCGCTGGTCGCAGGCGTTGTTCAACCGCGGCCCGAAGTAGGCGAGACAACCGCGGCGGACCGGTGGCGCGACGCGGCCGGGACGGGCCCGTAAGAATTGCGATTGAAAAGGGACGTTTGTTCGGGCCTGGACGGTATAGACGGTGAGCTGAGACAACCGTTGGACGACGAGACGGAGACGCACCATGGGCATCATCGCCTGGATCATCATCGGCCTGCTCGCCGGTGCCATCGCCAAGGCCCTCATGCCGGGCAAGGACCCCGGCGGCATCATCATCACCATGCTCATCGGCATCGCCGGCGGCCTGCTCGGCGGGTGGCTCGGCAAGGTGATCTTCGGCGTCGACTCCGTGGACGGGTTCTTCGAACTCTCCACCTGGATCGCCGCCATCGTCGGCTCCCTCATCCTGCTCGCCCTGTACCGCCTCATCGCCGGCAACCGGCACGCGCACCGGCACACGCACCGGCACGCGTAACCCGCCGGCGCCGTGCGCGTCCGGACGCCTCTGAACGGCTCCCGCCCTGGTTCGCAGGGGGGAGCCGTCGGCGTACCGGACCACCGCCCCGGACCGGCCCCGGGTACCCGGGGCCGGTACCCGCATGGAAAGGGCGCGAGCGGGGCACGTGCTCTCCCTGGGATTCGGAGGAAGCCATGACCATGACGGAGCGGCCGGCCGAGCTGACGAAGGAAGACACCGCCTGCTGCACGCACCACCACGACCACGACCGGGGACCCGGTGACGAAGCGCCGGAGACGGCGCGTGAACGGGTCAACCGCCGCTGGAACGAGGTCCTGCAAGAGACACGGGTCACCCAGACGGGCGTGCAGATCCTCTTCGGGTTCCTGCTCAGTGTCGCTTTCACCCCGCTGTTCCGGGAGTTGGAGACGTTCGACCGTGTCGTCTACGTCACCACCGTGGTGCTCGGCGCGGCGGCCACGGGATCGCTCATAGCGCCCGTCTCCCTCCACCGCTTCCTGTCCGGTCAGCGCATGAAGGACGAGGTGGTGGAGGCCGCCTGCCGCCTGATGATGTGCGGCATGGTCTTCCTCGCGCTGACCATCGGCTGCACACTCCTGCTCATCCTGCGTGTGGTGATTCCGGGCGTCCTGGCCGAAGTGCTCGTCGGCGGGGTCATGCTGTGGTTCGCCCTGTGCTGGTACGTGCTGCCGCTGTGCCTGCGGCACCGCGCCGCCCGGCGCTCCCGCACCGACGGCACGGACGACTGAACGGCCCGGTCACAGGGCGATACACCTAGTGCCGCAGGCAGGCAACGTCTGCCCATCAAGGAGCGGCGTCCGGTGCGTGCTCTGGGGCCCCCGGCCGAAGGCCGGGGGGAGTGCCGGCCGGAAGCCCTCGTACCGGACGTACTCGGGCTTTCGGCCGGTGCGGCGAGCGGGGGCCCCTGCTCGAAGAGCCTGGGAGAGCGTGCCGGGCGCCGCGGCGGCGAACGCTGCCCGCCGCGGCACTAGCGGCCCGAGCGGGCGTACCAACGGCCGTCGTGGCGGGCGACGTGAACGGGACGCCCGAAGCAGGACGTCATGTTGTCCGGTGTGAGGACGTGGCCGACCGGGCCGGATGCCAGCGTGCGGCCTTCTTTGAGCAGGAAGGCGTGCGTGGTGCTGGGCGGGAGCTCCTCCAGGTGGTGGGTGACCGTGACGGTGGCGAGGTCGCCCCGGCCGGCTGCCAGCCGGTGCAGCGCGTCCACGAGGTCCTCGCGCGAGGGCAGGTCGAGGGCGTTGAACGGCTCGTCGAGCAGGAGCAGCGACGGATCGGCCATCAGAGCACGGCTGATCAGGACGCGGGCGCGCTGGCCGCCGGAGCAGTCGCCGAAACGGCGGTCGGCGAGCTCCTTGCACCCCAGCTCGCCGAGCAGGGCGTGGGCGCGCTCGCGAGTGGCGGTGTCGTACCTCCCCCACAGCGGCTGCACGGTCCCGGTCGCCCCGGTGAGGACGACGGTGTGGGCGGTGGCGTCCAGCGGGACTTCCTGGGCGGCGGAGACCAGGCCGATGCGTGCGCGCAGCTCGCGCATGTCGACCCGGCCGAGGCGGTGGCCGAGAACCTCGACCGTGCCGGCCGTGGGGTACATGACCGCTCCGACGAGCCGGAGCAGGGTGGTCTTGCCGGCTCCGTTGGGACCGAGGAGCGCCCAGTGCTCACCGGGCCGGACGGTCCAGTTGACGCCGTCGAGGACGGTCTCCTGTCCCGTGGTGCGGCGATGGACCGCCACGTCCGTCAAGGCGACGACGGCACGCGGCTCCTGGGCTTCCTCTACAGCGGCTTGGGTCACATGGGCACGATAGTGCGGAAGCCGGCGGCCCGCGGAGCCGTCCGGCAAGGCGCCGTCCAGGGCCCGCCGGGGGCGCCGCGGTCTGCCGCCGGGGTGGCGCGCCGCGTCTGCGGGGCGGGGTGCCGGCGCGGTGCGCTGGGCCGCCGCCGCGTCCCGTCCCGCTGCGGCCTGGCGTCAGTACCACGTCACCGCCGCGTCAGTTTTCCCTGTCACCGTACCCTCGCGGGCCCGGAAGCGCGCCGGCGGCCGAAGGCGGCCCGCCGGGTGCCCTGACGGTCCGCGCCCGCTCCACCGGCCCTTGCCATCGCGGCAGCACGGCCGTCCAGTCCCGGCCCGGCAGTGAGGAGTACGGACGATGATCGACGGCTTCCGGCGGGAGGCGCGCCGCCTCGCGGCGTCGGTGGTGGCGTCGGCTCTGGCGTGCTGCGCGGTCGCCGTGGCACCGGCCGCCTCCGCCGCCGAAACGGCCGAGTGCGGGCTGCGGCCCGCCGAGCAGCACCGCGACTGGACCGGGATGGACTTCACCGGCGATCTGTGGTGCGAGCTCCAGCCGGGCTTCGTGCGCATCCAGTCGCGTTCCACCAGTCCGGTGGTCGGCAGGATGCTGTACTCCCCGAGCTGGTTCGTGTGCTGGAAGCGGGGCAGCGACTACCTCGGCAGCGATATCTGGTACTACACCCAGGGCGACCAGGTGCTGACCCGGCCCGTGACGAAGGCATGGGGCTACATGCCCGCCGTCGCCGTCAAGGCGCCCGCCCCGGAGTCCACGGGCCTCGCCAAGTGCCCTTGGTCCTGAGGTCTTTCGTTCGGATCAGGCCGGATCGGGGAGCGTGGCCCGGTGCCGTGCGCCGCGAGGCGGAGGAGGGCGGGGCGCCATGGCGCAGCCGTGGCAGCCGTCGGCAACGCGGCCAGGCGCGGTGCCGCACCCCGCGGCGCCGGCATCGACACGAGGAGAGGGTCCACAGATGCACATCTCGACACCGGGCGCCGGGCGGCGCCGGAGGGCCGCCGTCGCGGCGGCCGCCGGGGCGCTGCTGGCGGGCACGGTCCTCGCCTCGCCCGCCCAGGCCGCGGCGACGGCCACGACGTGCGGCATGCGCGAGGGGCTCAGCATGCGCGACTCCGTGGGCAACGTCTTCAGCAGGGCTCTGTACTGCGACAACCTGCCGTCCGATGTCTACGCCAGGGCCGCGTTCGACGCTCCCCTCACCGGCTGGCTCGTCCTGTCGCCCTCCTGGTTCACCTGTTACACCAACGGCCCGAAGGACACCCAGGGAAACACCGTCTGGTACTACACCCAAGGCGATCAGGTGGGCGAGATGCCCCGGATCAAAGGGTGGGGGACCGTTCCCGCCGAGGTGGTGCAGGTGCCCGCCGGCGCGGCCCATCCCTACCCGGCGGATCTGCCCCGGTGTCCGTGGTACTGACGAGGAGACCATCCATGCGCATCCGATCCGGGTCTTGGCGTGCCGCTGCCGCCGCCCTGCTTGCCGTCGCTCTGGCCGGTGCCGCCCCGGGCGTCGCCGCGGCCCAGTCTCAGGCACCCGTCGCCACGGCCGCCGGCGAGTGGCGGCTGTGCCTGTACTTGGGCGGCCATCCGACGCTGCTGAAGGGCAGCACGGGAGAGGCGGTACGCCACCTCCAGTGCATCCTCAGCGAGGTCTACCGTTACCTCAACGTCTCGGTGAACGGTGTCTTCGACGAGGTCACCGAGGCCTCCGTCAAACATGTGCAGCAGCAGTTCAGCCTGCCCGTCACCGGGATCGTCGACGCGGCCACCTGGCAGGCGTTGCACCCGTGACCGGCCACCGCGGCCGCGCCCCGGCAGCGGCACGGCCATCGGTCACGGCAGCCCCGGCGACGGTGGCGAGCAGGCGCGGACACCAGCCCTGACCGCCTCGCGACGCTGACCCACGCGCCACGCACCGCGGACCGGGTCCGCGGTCATCTGCCCTCCCGCGCACCAGTGCCGTGCGCAGTCCTGCCCGTACGCACCTGAAGGAGCTGTCCATGCGAAGATCCCGTCTGCCTTTGCGCCACGCGTTCGCCGCCGCTTTCGCCGCCGCCCTCTTCTTCGCGGCGCCGGGCGCCCACGCCGCGCCGCGCCCCGCCGGGGCGGCAGTCGCCCAGGAGATCAACATCATCTCCACCCACAGCGGCATGTGCCTGGAGATCGGCACGCTGGCGGAGGGCGAGGCCGTACGGCAGCACCGCTGCGCGGGCCGGCCGGGGGCACAGTGGTATCTCCGGCCGTCCGCGGCGGGCAACGGGTCGGTGAACATCGTCAGCGCGTACAGCGGCAAGTGCCTCCAGGTGGCGGACTCCAGCCCGGCCAGCGGGGCGGCGGTGCGGCAGGGCGCCTGCGGCACCCAGACCGGCGCGAGCTTCGTCTTCGCGGACCTGGGTTCGGGCAGCGGTGCCGTCATCCAGCCGCTGACCGCCAGCCCCCGCAAGTGCCTGGAGGTCACGGACTCCTCCACCGCGGACGGAGCGGCGCTGCGGCAGTGGGACTGCGAGCGGCAGCCCGGTACCGGCTTCGCCCAGGGCCAGTTCAAGGGGCTGGCAGAGGGCTGGTCGACCATCCGCCCCGTCGGCGCTCCGGGCCTGTGCCTGACCGAGGGGCGTGCCCGCAGCGGTGCGTACGGCAGCGCTGTCGCCGTGCAGCGCCCCTGCGCCACGGCGACGCCCCCGCGCACCTACCTCCAGTCCGCGGGCAACGGCCTGTACCGCATCCAGTGGCACCACCCCGAGTTCGGTGTCGGCTGTCTCACCGTGATGAGCGGCGGGCCCGTGCCCGGGATGCTCGAACCCTGGGACGACTGCGCCAGGGCGACGCAGTTTCACGTGGAACCAGTCGATTCTCCCGTCTTCGGTGGTTACCGGTTCCGGGTCTCCGGCAGCAGCTTGTGCCTGGGCATCGTGAACGGTGAGACGGTGGCGGGCGCGGAAGCGGTGCAGGCCGCCTGCGCGGGCCGGGCCGACCAGGAGTTCTTCGTCGACCCGGCCGCGTGAGCCGCCTTGGCCGCCCCGGCGCGCGGCCAAGGCGGCGGCGTATCGGTGTCGCGGGCGGCACAGGCGTAACGGGCGCGCGTGGTCCGTGACCGCGAGTCATGTCGCGGCCGGGTGGAGGCTCGTGGCGGGCCGCATAATGACCTCAGCCGCGCACGAATCGCCCATGCCATCGCCTGGAGGGTGCCGTGACGTCACCCAGCCCGCCGCCGCGGCGGATCGCCCTGGTCGGTCCGGTCGCGTCCGGCAAGAGCACTTGGGCTGCCGCCGTCGCGGCCCATACCGGGCTGCCCCACATCGGCCTGGACGACCTGTTCTGGGGGCCGGCCTGGACCCCGGTCCCGGCCGCGGAGTTCCACATCCGGGTGCGGGAGGCACTGGCGGCCCAGGCGTGGATCGCGGACGGCAACTTCGGCGGCGCGGTCGCCGAGACGCTGCTGGCGCGGGCCGAGCTGGTGATATGGCTGGACCTGTCATTGCGTGTGTGCCTGCCCCGCCTGGTGGCCCGCTCATTGCGGCGGGCCGCCACCGGGCAGGAGCTGTTCGGGGGGAACCGTGAGACCTTCCGTCACCTGCTGGCCCGGGACTCGATCCTGTGGTCGGGTCCGGCCCACCATCACCGGGACCGGCGCCGCTGGGCGGCCCGCCTGGCCCGGGCCCGCGCCGCCGGTGCCCCGCCGCTGCGTCTGGGCAGTGCCTCGGCCATCGCCCCCGCCCTCGCCGCCCGCGGGCTCCTGCCCCCGGGGCGCCAGGACGCATGAGCCTGCCCCCGGCGGTCCCGGGAGCCGCGTCCGGTCAGCGCGGCCGCGCCCGGGCCACGGGTCGCTGGAACCCGGAGGGCGGGGAACCCTGGGGTGCATGAACAAGACCGCCCTCGTCGTCATCGACATGATCAATACGTACGACCACAAGGACGCCGAGCTGCTGATTCCTTCGGCCGCCGGGGTGGTGCCCGTCCTGACCGGCCTCATCGGGCGGGCCCGGGAGCGGGATGTCCCCGTCATCTACGTCAACGACAACTTCGGTGAGTGGCGCTCGCATCACGGAGAACTCCTCGACAAGGCCCTCGCCGGGCCGCACGCCGGCCTCGTCGAGCCGCTGCGGCCGGACGACTCGTCCCTCTTCGTGCTCAAGGCCCGCCACTCGATCTTCTTCGACACCCCGCTGGAGTACCTGCTCAGGCAGCAGGGGATCGACCGGCTCGTCCTGTGCGGTCAGGTCACCGAGCAGTGCGTGCTGTACTCGTCCCTCGACGCCCATATCCGCCACTTCGACGTCGTCGTCCCCCGGGACGCCGTCGCCCACATCCACCCCGACCTCGCGGACGCCGCCCTGCGCATGATGGAACGCAACATGGGAGCGCGCGTGTGCGGCAGCGACGAGCTGTGGGCCTGACACGACGCGGCGGGGTGCCGGGGAGGCCGGCTGTCAGCGGCGTGCGCCGCGCAGCGCCACCGCCGGGATCACCGCGAGGGCGAGGGCCCCGGCGGCCGCCGCCAGGACCGGGTAGCCGCCGCTGCCCACCACCAGGCCCGACGCCATGCCGCCTGTCGCGCCCGCCACGGACATCCCCACGTCCGCCAGGCCCTGTACCGCGGCGCGGTTCTCGGCGGGGGCGGCGTCCGTGATCAGGGCCGTGCCGCTGAGCAGGGCCAGGTTCCAGCCGATGCCGAGCAGGACGAGCGCGCAGGCCAGCAGGGGGACGGAGGCCGGCGGGGCGAGGCTCGCGAGCAGGCCGGCGCCCGGCAGGACGGCGCCGGCCGCGGCGGCGACCCGCCGCGCGCCGAGGCGGTCGGTGAGCAGGCCGCTCAGCGGTGACGGCAGGAACATGGCGCCCACGTGCAGGGCGATGACCAGGCCCACCGCCTGCGTGGTGTGTCCGTGGCCGTTCATGTGGACGGGCGTCATGGTCATCACGGCGATCATCACCAGCTGCCCGGTGATCATCACGGTGGCGCCGGTGATGAGGCCGGGGCGGGCGCGCAGCGGGCCGCGGGGCCCGGTGCCGGGCGCGGCGGCGGCCTCGCGGGGTGGTCCGGGCCGGGCCGGGGGCGGCGGGGTGGGGCGCGGCCCCATCAGCAGCACCAGGGCCGCGGCGGTGTAGGCGGCCGCCGCCAGCAGGAAGGGGCCCGCCAGGCGTGGAATGCCCCAGGTGTGGGCGAGGGTGCCGGTGGGGCCGACGAGGTTGGGGCCCGCGACCGCGCCCAGTGTCATGGCGAACAGCACGGTTCCGGCGGCCCGGCCGCGTCGCTCGGGCGGGGCGAGCTCGGCGCCCGCGTAGCGCGCGAGCAGCCCCGTGGCCGTGCCCGCCCCGTAGACGAAGAGGGCGGCCAGCACCACGAGGGGCAGGTGGGCGGCGGCTCCCGCGACCACGCCCGCGCTGCCCAGCGCGGCGATGCCGTTGCCGAGCGCGAGACCCGGGCGGCGCCCGAAGCGCTGGCAGACGCGCCCGAGGACGGCGGCTCCCAGGGCCGCGCCGATGGTGAACAGCGCGGCCGGCAGCCCGGCCAGGCCGGTCGAGCCGAGCAGGTCCTGGGCGAGCAGCGCGCCGACCGTGATGCCGGCCGCCATGCCGGCGCCGCCGAGCACCTGGGAGACGACGAGTACCGTCAGGGCGCGGCGCCGTGCCGGGGGGAGGTCCGCCGCCGTGGCCGGCGGCGCCGTCTGGGTCATGTGCGGTCCCGCGCCGTGGCCGCCGGGCCGCCGGGGGTCTGCGCGTCGCCGGCCAGGGCGGCTATCTCTCCCAGGGACAGGCCGAGTTCGTCGTGCAGGAACCGCACGATCGTCCAGTGCGGCAGGGCGTCGGCGTCGAACGGCCCGAACGCGGCCGTGTAGAGGGGGATCCAGCGCAGGGCCTGTTCGGCGGCGGCCTTTCGGCCGGGGGCTTGCTGGTAGGTGTCGTAGGAGATGCTCCGGTGGTGGATGAAGTGGCCGCCGGGCAGCCGCTGTTCGCACAGTTCGCGGTACTGGCGGGTCTGCAGGATGAGGTAGTGCCATATCTCGTCGATGTCCTGCTCGACGGGGAGGAAGAGGCCGCCGAGCCGGTCGGGGTGGCGGGAGACGAGGTAGAGGTAGCGCAGGCACTCGCGGACCTGGTGGCGGACGACGGCCGCGGACGGGGCGTGGGGCTTGGCCGTGAAGTGCCGTACCACTTCATCGTACAGGGCCGGGCCGAGCAGTTCCTCGGCGGTGGGCGCCGGTCCGGTGGCGGTGTCCGCGGGGGCGTGGGCTGCGGAGGCGGGCATGGGGCTCCTGTCGGGGGGCGTCGCCGGGCGCGCCGGGCCGGTGTCGTGCCCGGGGCCGGCCGGGGCGGGGTCAGGACGGGCCGGGTGCGGTGGTCAGCCAGGCGTATTTGCCGGAGCGGCCGATGGGGATGCCGGTGCGGTGTTCCACCTGGCAGGCGCGCCCGGTCAGGGCGCTGACGGTCGCGGCCAGTTCGGCCGCCAGGCCGGGTGCCGGCGGTACGTCGTCGAAGGTGGTGTACGCCAGCTCGCACGCGTCTTCGCCGGTCAGGCGCAGCTGGTGGAGGAAGACGCGGGTGCAGACGGCGGCGATTCGGGCGTCGAGGTCGGCCTGGGAGACGGGGCCCCGGGGGGTGGGCAGCAGTTCCTTCTCCCGTCCGCAGAAGGAGACGATGCGCTCCGGGTCGGTGCTGCCGTCGCGGGTGCGGACGCAGTCGCCGGACCGGTAGCGGACCAGCGGCATGTACGGGTTGCGGACGCTGGTGACGATGAGGCTGTGGATGCCGCTGCCCGGTTCCACCGGGATCAGCTCCACGCTCATGTCCTCCAGGTAGGGCCGGTAGCGGCCTTCGGCGTCGCTGTAGAAGAGGTAGCCGAGTTCGGTGCTGCCGAAGAGGTCGATGACGGGGCAGTCGAAGTGGGCGCGCAGGTAGGCGCGGACGTTCAGCGGCGTGTATTCGTAGGCGTGGACGATGCCGGCGGGGCGGGGGAAGCCGTCCCACAGGTCCCAGGCGGAGACTTTGCGGACCAGGTGCGCCAGGTGGTAGCCGGAGCAGTCGAGCAGGTACGCGCCGCCGGGATGGGCCGCGGCCGCCCGGCGGATCTCGGCGAGCATGCGCTCGACCTCGCCGCGGTCCCAGCCGGCCGGGTCCAGGCGGCGGTTGAGGTACAGCGTACGGTCGTCGAGCCAGCGTTCCCCGGGGGTCGCGCCGGGCTTGCGGGCGTTGACCCGGGTCACGTGCTCGGTGGCCAGGGCGGTGGTCAGGGAGACCCGCCGGGCGCCGTCGTGCCACGAGGGGCCGAGGTCGGGGTGCTCGCTCCACAGGCGGTAGTAGGAGCGGAGCAGGAAGTAGGGCGGCCGGATGAGCTGCATACGGGCGTGGTTGGTGCCGGTGGACAGCACGAACTCGGCTTGTCCCGTCTCCAGTGCGCGGGCCAGCGCGGGAGTCATCCAGTTGTCGGGGAAGCCCTGGGCGATCTGGGGTTTCTCCAGGATCGGGAAGTGGCCGCGCTCGAGGGAGGGGCGGTAGATCGGGATGTCGCGCACCTTGTCCAGGACGTCGGCACTGGGCTGGGGGCTCACGCGGGCTCTCCGGGCGGGGTCGGCGGCGAGGAAGCGGGCGGGGCGCGCCGGCGCGGCGTCGGCCGCGCCGGCGCGCGAGGGGGATGTCAGCGGGTCAGGAGATGCAGCCGCTCTTGGGGGCGGCGCTGATACAGCCGCTCTTGGGCGTGGCGCTGATGCACCCGTCCTTCGCGGCCTGGGCGGAGTTGGCGGCGACCCACTTGCGCCACACGGACTCCTGCGTCATGCGTTTGATGAGCTGCTCCATGGCGAAACCTCCTGAAAGGGAAGGGACCGGGCGTTTGCTCGTGAAAGGACGGGTTTGTGATGATCACCCATCGCCCTCGAAGGTAAAGAGATGGTCAATCAATCGTCAAGGGGAGGCTGATCAATTGACCTGAACCGCACCGCGGCGCGGCCGGCCGCCCGGGGCCGGGGCCGGAGGCCGTCGCCCGTGTTCCCGGCGCGCGCAGACGCCCCCGCCCCGGTCTGCCGGGGCGGGGGCGGCGCGCCGGAGGTGTCCGGATCCCGCACCGCCGGCGCCCCGGCGTCCGGGCGCCCCTGGGGGCCTGTCCCCTGGCCCGGCGGGGCCGTTGGGGCCGGGGGCCCGGTGGGGCCGTGGGGCCGCTACCGCCGCTCGTCCGCCCCCGCGGTGACGAAGCCCGACTCGTACGCCGTGATCACGGCCTGGACGCGGTCGCGCGCGCCGAGTTTGGCCAGTACCGCGCTCACGTGGGTCTTCACCGTCTCGGTGCCCAGGTGCAGTTCGGCGGCGATCTCCGCGTTGGTCAGGCCGCGTGCGACCAGCCGCAGCACCTGGCCCTCGCGTTCGGTGAGCGCGGCCTTCGCCAGTGCGCGCCGCGCCGGCTCGTTGCCGTGCGCGGCGGCCAGGGAGCGCAGGGCGGGCGGCAGGAGCAGTGACTCGCCCTCGGCGGCGATCCGCACCGCGTGCACGATCTCGGCGGGCCGGGCGCGCTTGAGCAGGAACCCGCCGGCGCCGGCGCGCAGCGCCCCGTAGACGTACTCGTCCTCCTCGAAGGTGGTGATGACGAGGATCCTCGGCGGGTCGGGGACCGTCCGCAGCACGGCCCGGGTCGCCTCGATGCCGTCCATCAGCGGCATGCGCACGTCCATGGCGACGACGTCCGGCCTCGTCTTCGCCACCAGGGGGATGACGGCCGCGCCGTCCGCCGCCTCGCCGACGACCTCGATGTCGGGCTGTGCCTCCAGGATGGCGCGCAGCCCGGCGCGTACGAGCGCGTCGTCGTCGACGAGCAGGACGGTGATCGGCATGCCGGTCACTGTAGTGGCAGGGTGACGTGCACCCGCCAGAACCCGTCGTGGGGTCCGTAGGCGGCCGCGCCGCCGAGCAGGACGGCACGCTCGCGCAGCCCGCGCAGCCCGGAGCCGCCGCCGCGGTGGCCGCCGGACCCGGCCGGCCGCTTGTTGCGCACCTCCAGTTCCAGCCGGCCGCCGAGGGCTTCGACGCGCACGGTGACCGGCACCGGGCCCGCGTGCCGCAGCACGTTGGTGAGGCACTCCTGCAGCATGCGGTAGCCCTCGCGGGAGACCGGCCCGGGTACGGCGCCGAGGTCCCCGGTGATCCGGGTGGTCACCTCGGCCCCGGCCCCGCGCGCCGATTCCACCAGCCGCCCGGCGTGCGCGAGCGTGGGCCGCCGCGCCGCCGGGCCGGCGTCCTCGCGCAACAGCCGGAGCACCCGGTCCAGTTCGGACAGCGCCTCGCGCCCGGTGTCCTCGATGGCGGCCAGGGCCCGCTCGGTGAACTCCGGTGTCCCGGCCGCGCGTGCCGCGCCCGCCTGCACCACGGCGAGGGTGAGCGCGTGCCCGATGGTGTCGTGCAGTTCGCGGGCGAGCCGGGTGCGCTCCAGCAACCGCTCGGTGCGCTCTTCCAGTTCCGCCAGCCGTTCCGCCGGGGAGGGGCCCAGCAGCCGGGGTGCGAGGCCGGCCATCAGGGCGCCGGACCCCCGCACGAGGGCGGCCAGCGCGGCGGCGGTCACCGGGGCCAGCAGCGGGTACCACCACTGCCATCGCCCGGGCAGCGGCATGGGAGCGGGCCCGAACGGCGGCCACAGCGACGGCATCACCAGGCCCAGCGTCAGGACGACACCGTGGAAGGTGAGGGCGGTGACCGTGAAGCCGAGCCACAGGCGCAGGGTCAGCCACACGAAGACGCGCCACCGGTCGGTCCACGAGGCCGAGGGCGAACCGGCGATCGTGGGCACCGGATGCTCCCCTGGTGCCCGCGGCCCGGGGTAGAGCAGCAGCCGTGCCTGCACCGTCTCGGCGACCCGGGTGCCGGGGACGAGCGCGGCGAGCGCGAGGAGCGGGAGCGGCAGGAAGAGCAGCAGCAGCCACATGCCCGCGCTGGGGTCCTCGAGGCCCGGGAAGATCCCCCCGACCAGCACGGCGGCCACCGCGCCCAGGAACAGGTGCAGCCACCGGGTGTAGGTGACCGCGCGCGACATCGGCTCCAGCAGCCGGTGGAGACGCTTCATGGGGACCATGATCCCAGCGGGGGCGGGGCGGCCGCCTCCCTCGCGCGGGGCGGCCCTCTCCCCCGCGCGGGGGAGGGCGTTCCCTTCGCCGGGGGAAGCGGGGACCCGTCCCCGGGCGGCACCGTCGTCACCATGACAGCCATCGACGTGAAGGGCCTGACCAAGGTCTACGGGCAGGTGCGCGCGGTCGACCGCCTCACCTTCTCCGTCCGGCCCGGCCAGGTCACCGGGTTCCTCGGCCCCAACGGAGCGGGCAAGTCCACCACCATGCGCCTCATCCTGGGCCTGGACCGCCCCAGTTCCGGCACGGCGACGGTCGGCGGCCACCCGTTCACGCGGCTGGAGGAGCCGCTGCGGCATGCGGGCGCCCTCCTCGACGCCCAGGCGCCACACGGTTCCCGTACCGCCCGCGGCCATCTTCTGGCACTGGCCGCCAGCAACCGCATCCCCGGCCGGCGGGTGGAGGAGGTCCTGGAACTGGCGGGCATCGCGAGCGCGGCCTCCCGCCGGGTGAAGACGTTCTCCCTCGGCATGCGCCAGCGCCTCGGCATCGCCGCGGCCCTGCTCGGCGATCCCCGGGTGCTGCTGCTCGACGAGCCGTCCAACGGCCTCGATCCCGAGGGCATCATCTGGATCCGCGAACTGCTGCGCCGTCTCGCGCGGGAGGGCCGCACCGTGCTGGTCTCCAGCCATCTGATGGGCGAGACGGCTTCCTTCGCCGACCACCTGATCATCCTGGGGCGGGGCCGGCTGCTGGCGGACACCCCGACCAAGGACTTCATCGCGGCCCGCGTCAGGCCGCGGACCCGCGTCCGTACGACGGAGCCCGCACGGCTGCGCCAGGTGCTGCTGCGGCACGGTCACACCCCCGTCGAGTCGGACGGCGGGTGCCTGCTGGTCGACGGCGCCGAGACCGACGCCATCGGCCCGCTGGCCGCCCGGGAGGGCATCGCCCTCCTCGAACTCGCCGCCGAGGAGGCCACGCTGGAGCAGGCGTACCTCGACCTGACCGCCGCCGTCACCGAATTCACCGCACGCACCCGGCAGGAGGCCTGAACCATGTCCCCCGCAGCCGTACTCCGCTCCGAGTGGATCAAGATCAGGACCCTGCGCGGAACCGTGTGGTCGCTGGCGGCCGTCTTCCTGCTGACGGCCGGCTTCGCCGTCGCGGGCAACGCGGCGACCGGCGACTCCGAGGTGGGCAGCCCCGGCTTCGACGCGCTCTTCTCCGTCTTCATCGGCCTCAACCTGGGCCAGATCGCGGCGGTCTCCTTCGGCACGATGGCCGTGTCGTCCGAGTACCAGGGCGGAGCCATCCGCGCCTCGCTGACGGCGGTGCCCCGGCGGGGCCTGTTCTACGCGGCGAAGCTCGCGAACGTGGCGGGCCTGGCACTGGCGACGGGACTGGTGACGACGTTCGTGTCGTTCCTGGGCGGCAGCGCCTTCCTGGGCGACGCGGCGCTGAGCCCGGGCGACGGGGACGCGCTGCGCGCCTGCCTGGGCGGGGCGGTCTACCTCGCGCTGATGGCGCTCTTCGCGGCCGGCCTGACGGCGGTGCTGCGCAGCGGCCTCGCCGTGCTCAGCATCCTGATCCCGTTCATCCTCGTCGTCTCCCTGGTCCTGGGCGAGACGTCGGGGTCCGTCGCCGCCTACCTCCCCGACCGCGCCGGGCAGCAGGTCCTGTACGCGAACCCGCCGGGCGACCTGGCGCCGCTGGCGGGTCTGGCGGTGACGGCGCTGTGGACGGCCGCCGCGGTGCTGGCGGGATGGTGGTCGCTCAGGCGCAGGGACGCCTGAGCCCCGCGGGCGGCCGCAGGGCGCGGGCCGCGGCACCACCGCCGCGGGCCCGCAGAACCCGCGGGCTCCTCCCGGACCGCGGGCGCGGCCGGTGAGCGAAACGGGCCGCCCGGCGCGCAGAGCGGCATCCCCCCTCGGGGGACCGGGCCACCCGGCGCGCAGAGCGCCATCCCCCCTCGGGGGACCGGGCCGCCCGGGGGTGCGCGCGGCCGGCCGCGGGTCAGCTGGCGGGCACGGGGCCGGGCGGCAGGTGGACGGTCATGATCAGGTGGCAGGTCTCGTCGCCGCAGCCGCGGTAGGTGTGGGGGGCGTCGCCGTCGAAGGTGGCGGTCTGCCCGGCCGCCACGAGGTGCTCGGCGCCGTCGACGACCAGGGTCATCCGCCCGGCGGTGACGCTGACGGTCTCGACGACGCCGGCCTGGTGGGGATGGCTCGGGTACTCCTCGCCGGGCTCCAGCCGCCAGCGCCACACCTCGACCGGGGCGGGGCCCGAGGTCGTCAGCATGAGCCGGGCCTCGCTGCCCCGCTCCCCCGCCCACAGCGGCATCACGGCGTCCGCGGACACGACGCGGACCCGGCCTTCGGCCGGCCCCTCCATCAGGGCGGACACCGAGATCCCGAGGGTGTCGGCGAGGCGGACCAGGGTGGCGAAGTTCGGGTTGCCCTGGGCTTTCTCCAGCCCCACCAGGGCCCCCTTGCTGACCCTGGCCCGGCGGCCCAGTTCGTCCAGGGACAGGCCCGCGCGGGTACGGGCCGCCCTGACGTTGTGCGCGAGCGTGCGCAGAGCCGCCTCGGTCTCGGCCATCCGGTCACCATCCCTCACACCTGGGCCACTGGAATGTACCGCGCGGTCGTTTGGTTGACACCAGGCGGTCGTTTGGATGTACGTTTCAGTCGTTCCGTTGACATAGTAAGGGATGTACCGTGATCGCTCTGCTGCTGGCCCTGGGCAGCTCGCTCGCCTACGGATGCGCCGACTTCCTCGGCGGCCTCGGCGCCCGGAAGGCCCACGTGCTGCGCACCGTGATGGTCGCCGCCCCGGCCAGCCTGGCGGTGGAGCTGCTGCTGTGGCCCGTGCTCGGCGCCTCGTTCGGCCCCGCCGCCCTGGGCTGGGGCGCCGCCTCCGGCGTCGCCTCGGCCGCCGCGTTCGCCCTGCTCTACAAGACCCTGGCCATCGGCCCGATGAACGTGCTGTCGCCGGTGACCGCGCTGGTGTCCGCCGCGCTGCCCGTCGGCGTGGGCCTGTTCCAGGGCGAGCGCCTGGGCATGGCCGGCCTGCTGGGCCTGCCGCTCGCGCTCCTCGCGGTGGTGCTGGTCAGCGCCGGGCACGGCGCGGGCGCCGCGCGGCCGTCGCGGACGGCGCTGCTGCTGGCCTTCGGCGCGGGCGCCGCCATCGCCCTCCAGCTGGTCTTCCTGCACCAGGCGCCCGCCGGCAGCGGCGTGGCCCCGCTGATCATCGGCAGGGCGGTCTCCTCGGCGGTCACCCTGGGCGCGGCCGGGATCCTGCACCGCAGGCTCGGCCCCGACAGGCCCGCCTACGCCCTGTCGGCCGCCGCCGGTGTGCTGGACTCGCTGGCGAACCTGCTGTTCCTGCTCGCCGCCCGCGGCGGGGACCTCACCGTCGTCGCCGTGATCACCGCCCTGTACCCGGCCGGGACGGTCCTGCTCGCCCGCGGCGTGCTGGCCGAACGCATCCACCGCGGCCAGCTCGCCGGCCTGGGCACCGCCGCCGTCGCGGTCGGTCTTCTCGCCCTCACCTGAACCACCGCACCGCCCCGCAAGGAGACACCCATGTTCATCCAGCCCTGGGACGCCGCCCTGGACGACACCGAGTGGCGGGCCTGGATCGCCGAGGGCCACGACTTCGGCCAGCTCAGCGTCAACGGCCTGCCCGGCCACCCGCCCGCCGTCGTCCCCACCCACTTCACGTGCGACGGCGACCACCTCCTGGTCCACCTCGCCCGCCCCAACCCGGTCTGGAAGGCGATCGAGCACGACCCCGCCGTCACCTTCACCGTCATCGGCGATTACGCCTTCGTCCCCGGCCCCTGGCGCGCCGGGCCCGGCACCCCGCCCGCCGAAGGCGTCCCCACCAGCTACTACGCGGCCGTCCAGTTCACCTGCCGCGCCCACATCGTCGACGATCCCGAGGCCAAGGCCGACCTGCTGCGCCGCCAGCTCGCCCACTTCCAGCCCGACGGCGACCACGCGCCCGTCGCCGCCGGCCGGCCGCCCTACGGCCGGATGCTGCCCGGCATCCGTGGCCTGCGGCTGGAAGTGACCGAAGTGCGGGCCAAGTTCAAGTACGACGACCACAAACCCGTCGAACACCGCGCCGCCGTCGCCGACCGCCTCACCGCACGGGGCCAGGCCCTCGACGTGCCCGCCGCACACCGGCAGCGCCGCCGCCTGGACCGCCTCGGCCCCTGGCGGCCCTGACCCCCTGCCCCCCTCCCCCACCCGCCTCAGTCTTCACCTGCCTGCACCCGCACCGGAACGGAAGAACCCCGCCATGACCGCCTTCCGCATCAGCCCCGCCGTCGCCGACGCCTTCCCCGGCACCCTCATCGCCCTGGTCACCGCCACCGGCCTGCGCGGCCACGAGCCCTGGCCCCACACCACCGCCGCCCTGGAACGGCTGGAGCGGCAGCTCGCCGACGGCTCCTGGCGGCCCGCCGACGAGGCCGACCCCCGCATCGAGGCCTGGCACACCGCCTACCGCTCCTTCGGCACCAACCCCCGCCGCATCCGCCCCAGCGTCGACGCGCTCGGCCGCCGCATGGCCAAGAAGGGCTCGCTGCCGCGCATCAACCCCGCCGTCGACTCCTACAACGCCGTCTCCGTCCGCCACGGCCTGCCCGCCGGCGCCTTCGACCTCGACCACGTCACCGGCGACGTCGACATCCGGTACGCGGACGGCACCGAGGAGTTCACCCCGCTCGGCGAACCCGGCACCGTGGAGAACCCCAAGCCCGGCGAGATCGTCTACGCCGACACCACCGGCGTCCTGACCCGCCACTGGAACCACCGCGACGCCCACCGCACCCGCGTCACCGAGGACTCCGCCCGCGTCGTCTTCGCCCTCGAAACCCTCGACGCCTCCCGCGACGGGCATCTGCTCAAGACGGCCGCGGAGGAACTGCGGGACCTGCTCGCCCCGCACACCGGCCAGACCGCCGTGCACTACCTCGGCCCGCGGCAGCCCCGGGCCACCGTCTGAGCCGCCGGCCGCCCGGCCGCGCCGCGCCGGGGCGATACCGCGCGGCGCGGCACGGCCAGGGGGCCGCGGCCGGTCAGCGGAACAGCCCGGCCGGAACCGCGCGTGCCAGGGCGGCGTAGCCGGCGGGGTTGAGGTGGAGGTGGTCGCCCTCGTCGTAGAGCGGGTGCAGACGGGCCGGGGCGTCCGGGTCGCGGACGGCCCGGTCGAAGTCGATGACCGCGTCGAAGGTGCCGCTGGTGCGGATCCAGTCGTTGACCCGCTGCCGGGCCGCCTCGCGCACGCCGCCCGGGTCGTCGTACATCTGGTTCCGGCCGAACGGGGTGAGGGTGGCGCCGTAGACGCGCAGGCCCTGGGCGTGGGCGCGGGTGACGATCTGCCGGTAGGCGACGATCAGGTCGGCGGCGGTGCGCCGCTGGGCGGCCTCGGTGGCCTGCGCGGTGCCCAGGTCGTTGACGCCCTCGAAGACCAGCAGCCACCGTGCCCCGCTCCGGGCGAGGACGTCCCGGTCCAGGCGGGCCAGCACGTTCGGGCCGAGCCCGTCGTTGAGGACGCGGTTGCCGCCGGCCGCCTGGTTCACGACGGCGACGTGCGCGGTGGGCGCCGTGGCCGCCAGGCGGTCCTGGAGCAGGTCGGGCCAGCGGTTGTTGGCGTTGGTGGTCGAGCCGCGCCCGTCGGTGAGGGAGTCGCCGAGCATGACGGCGGCCGCGGCGCGCGGGTGGGCCCAGGTCTCGGCGCCGCTGAGGAAGTACCAGTGGTCGACCCCGGTGGCGCCCGGCAGATCGGTGGCGGTGGTGTGATCGCCCTTGATCAGGTACGAGGTGGTGCGCGATCCGGGGTGCGAGGTGATGGACGTCGACGCCTGCCCGTCGGCGAGGTACACCGTCACCGTCAGGTTGGTCCGGGCCGGCACCTTCATGTGCACCGGGTCGGAGACCATCTGCGCGCCCGTGGGCACCACGGCCGAGGGCCGTCCCCCGAAGGTGACCGGCCGGGACGTCCCCGGCTCGATCCGCGCCACGCCCGCGGCGCCGCCGGCGGGCAGCGCCACCGAGACCCGGGTGATGGGCAGCGCCGCGCCGCCGAAGGCGTTGGAGAAGCGCAGGCGCAGCCGGTCGCCCGCGATCGTGGTGCGGATGGTCTGCCGCACGGTGCTGTCGTCGAGGACCAGCTCGTCCCCGGTGAACGGGGCGGGCGGCATGTTGTGAGGCTCGGTCAGCTGCGGCATGGACGTCCAGGTGTCCACCCAGTGGGCACCGCCGGGCGCCGCTCCCGGACCGGCGGCGCTCCCAGCACTGCTCCCGGGGGCGCCGAGGGCCGAGACGGTGGTGGTGACGGCGACGGCCGCACCGGCGACCGCGGCCGTGCGCACCACCGGCGCGGCCTTCTTCACGAGCCGGGCCAGCGCCCGGCGGGATCTTTCGAGTACGGAGGTCATGGGGTTCCCCACGTCGCGGCTTGCGCGTTCCCGCGCCGGGGCCGGTAAGCGGCGCGGAGAACGCCGTCGAAACTTGCCGACTGCGGCCCGAATGTTTCCGCGAGGAACCTACGGAGCGAGCGGGTGGGAGTCAACAAGCGGGCACGGACCGGGGCGGGCCGGTGTCAGCTTCAGAACCCTTCAAGTGGGACTCCACGCGTTCACGCCACGCTCTGGATGAGGGCCGTAGCGGTCCTCACGGCTTGCAAGGAGGCTCGCGTGACAACGGGAACCGTGCAGTTCCTGACCCACGAAGGGGAGTTGACCTCCCATCCGGACCACGAGGCCGAGATCTCACCGGACGGCCTGCGGAAGCTGTACCACGACATGGCGTGGAGCCGCCGGATGGACGCCGAGGCCGTCACCCTCCAGCGTCAGGGCGAGCTGGGGCTGTGGCCGTCCCTGCTGGGGCAGGAGGCCGCCCAGATCGGCGCCGGCCACGCCCTGGGCGCGGCGGACTACGTCTTTCCCAGCTACCGCGACCACGGCATCGCCCTGTGCCGCGGCGTCGACCCGCTGGACCTGCTGCGCATGTTCCGCGGCGTCAGCAACGGCGGCTGGGACCCGGCGGAGAAGAACTTCCACCTCTACACCCTGGTCATCGGGTCGCAGGTGCTGCACGCCACCGGGTACGCGATGGGCCTGGCCAAGGACGGCACGGCGGGTGCCGTCCTGACCTGTTTCGGCGACGGCGCCACCAGCCAGGGCGACGTCAGCGAGGCGTTCAACTTCGCGGCCGTCTACCACGCCCCCATCGTGTTCTTCTGCCAGAACAACCAGTGGGCCATCTCCGAGGCCAACGAACGCCAGACCCGGGTTCCTCTCCACCAGCGCGCCGACGGCTTCGGCTTCCCCGGTGTCCGCGTCGACGGCAACGACGTACTGGCCTGCCTGGCCGTCACCAAGTGGGCTCTGGAGCGGGCGCGGTCGGGTGAGGGCCCCACCCTCATCGAGGCGTTCACCTACCGGATGGGCGCGCACACCACCTCCGACGATCCGCTGCGCTACCGGGACGGCGAGGAGGTCGCGTACTGGAACCTGCGGGACCCGCTGGCCCGCCTGCGGACCCTCATGGAAGCCAGGGGCTGGGCCGACGGCGCCTACTTCGACTCGGTCGCGGCGCGGTGCGAGGAGAAGGCCCTGGACCTGCGCGGCCGGCTGCGCGCCACCCCCGATCCCGATCCCGGGGACATCTTCGCCCATGTCCACGCCGACGGGCACGCCCTGGTCGACGAGGAACGCGCCCGCTTCGCCGCCTACCAGGCCACGTTCGCGGACGCGGCCGGAAGGGACGAGTGAGCATGACCGTACAGAAGCTGCCCATGGTCAAGGCGATCAACGAGTCGCTGCGCCGTGCCCTGGCGGCCGGCCCCAAGGTCCTGGTGATGGGCGAGGACGTCGGCAGGCTCGGCGGTGTCTTCCGGGTCACGGACGGCCTGCAAAAGGAGTTCGGCGACGAACGCGTGCTGGACACGCCGCTGGCGGAGTCCGGCATCGTCGGCACCGCCATCGGTCTCGCCCTGCGCGGTTACCGCCCCGTCGTGGAGATCCAGTTCGACGGGTTCGTCTTCCCCGCCTACGACCAGATCGTCACCCAGCTGGCGAAGATGCGGGCCCGCTCGCTGGGGAAGGTGAAGCTGCCCGTCGTCATCCGCATCCCCTACGGCGGCGGCATCGGCGCCGTGGAGCACCACTCCGAGTCGCCGGAGGCCCTGTTCGCGCATGTGGCGGGCCTGAAGGTGGTGACACCGTCGAACGCCGGCGACGCCTACTGGATGATGCAGCAGGCCGTCACCGGCGACGACCCGGTGATCTTCTTCGAGCCCAAGCGGCGGTACTGGGACAAGGGCGACGTCGACCCCGGCGCCGCCCCCCTCCCCCTGCACCGCGCGGTCGTGGCACGCCCGGGCCAGGACCTGACGCTGGCCGCCTACGGGCCGATGGTCAAGGTGTGCCTGGACGCGGCGCGGGCGGCCGCCGAGGAAGGCCGGTCGCTGGAGGTGCTCGACCTGCGCTCGCTGTCCCCGCTCGACTTCGACACCCTGCAGACCTCCGTGGAGAAGACCCGCCGGCTGGTGACCGTGCACGAAGCGCCGGTGTTCTTCGGCGCCGGCGCGGAGATCGCCGCCCGCGTCACCGAACGCAGCTTCTACCACCTGGAAGCCCCCGTCCTGCGGGTCGGCGGATACCACTCCCCCTATCCGCCGTCCCGGCTGGAGGACACCTACCTGCCCGACCTCGACCGGGTCCTGGACGCAGTCGACCGCGCTCTGGCGTACTGAGAGGAGAGTCCAGCTGTGGTTCGCGAGTTCACCATGCCCGACGTGGGCGAGGGACTGACCGAGGCGGAGATCCTCACCTGGTACGTCCGGCCGGGCGACCCGGTCACGGACGGGCAGACCGTGTGCGAGGTGGAGACCGCCAAGGCCACCGTCGAACTGCCCATCCCCTACACCGGGGTGGTGCGGGAACTGCTGGCCGCCGAACGGACGACCGTCGAGGTCGGCTCGGTGATCATCACCGTCGCGGAGGAGGCCGCCGTGCCCGGGGAGAGCGCCGGGCAGGCCGAAACGCCGCCGCGGCGGCAGCCGGTCCTCGTCGGGTACGGGGTCAGCGACGCCCCGGCCAGGCGGCGGGCGCGCACGACCGCCCCGCCCGGGGTGCCGGGCCGGGGCGGCACCCCGGGCGGGGACAGGCCGCTGGCCAAACCGCCGGTGCGCAAACTGGCCAAGGACCTCGGCGTCGACCTGCGCGTCGTCATCCCCTCCGGCCCCGGCGGCACCATCACCCGCGACGACGTGCACGCCGCGCTCCCGGCCGCGCCCCGGCCGGAGCCGGCCCGTCAGGACCCCCCGGCCCCGCCGGCGAACCGGCCCCCGCAGGCGGACACCGCCGCCCGGGAGACCCGCCTGCCCGTCACCGGCGTACGCAGGGCGACCGCACAGGCGATGGTCGCCTCCGCCTTCACCGCGCCCCATGCCACCGAGTTCGTGACCGTCGACGTCACCCGCACCATGAAGCTCCTCGACCGGCTCAGGCGGGACGAGGAGATGGCCGGCCTCCGCATCGGCCCCCTGCTGCTGGTCGCCAAGGCCCTGCTGGTCGCCATCGCCCGCAACCCCCACATCAACGCCGCCTGGGACGAAGCCGCCCAGCAGATCGTCCTCAAGCAGTACGTGAACCTCGGCATCGCCGCGGCCACCCCGCGCGGACTTCTCGTGCCGAACATCAAGGACGCCCAGGCCAAGACCCTGCCGGAACTGGCCCGCGCCCTGGAACAGCTCGTCCGCACCGCACGCGAGGGCACCACCGCGCCGGCCGCGATGCGCGGCGGCACCGTGACCATCACCAACATCGGTGTCTTCGGCGTCGACACCGGCACGCCGATCCTCAACCCCGGCGAGTCCGCGATCCTCGCCGTCGGCGCCATCGGGCCGCGGCCCTGGGTCCACCGCGGCAAGGTGAAACCCCGGCAGGTCACCACCCTGGCACTCTCCTTCGACCACCGCCTGGTGGACGGAGAGCTCGGCTCCAAGGTCCTCGCCGACACCGCGGCGATCCTCGAGGACCCCAGCCGGCTGATCACATGGTCCTGAGGGAACGAGGCGACACCACCATGGAGAGCACCACCCAGCGCACCCACCCCGCCGAACCCGGCCGCCCCGTCCTCGGCACCGCCCCCGCCCCCGCCCCCGGCCCGGTCCCCGGCGCGGTCCCCGGCGCGCGGGAGAGCGCCGCGGACCGGGCCCGCCCGGAACCGGAGGGCACCCGCCTGACCGGCGCCGCGGCTCTCGTGCGGGCCCTGGAGGAGGCCGGCTGCGAGACGGTGTTCGGCATCCCGGGCGGCGCGATCCTGCCGGCGTACGACCCGCTGATGGACTCCGCCGGGCTGCGGCACATCCTGGTCCGCCACGAGCAGGGCGCGGGCCACGCGGCCACCGGTTACGCGCAGGCCACCGGCAAGGTCGGCGTCTGCATGGCCACCTCCGGCCCGGGCGCCACCAATCTGGTGACCCCCCTGGCCGACGCCTATCTCGACTCGGTGCCGGTCGTGGCGATCACCGGGCAGGTGCCGGCCCACCTTCTGGGCACGGACGCCTTCCAGGAAGTGGACATCATCGGCGTCACCACGCCGATCACGAAACACAACGTCCTCGTCAAGGACGCCGAGGACATCCCGGGGACGATCGCCGAGGCCTTCCGCATCGCCTCCACCGGCCGCCCCGGCCCGGTCCTGGTCGACATCACCAAAGACGCCCTCCAGGCCACCGCCGTCTACTCCTGGCCGGCGCGCCGCCGCCTCCCGCCGCTGTCCGCCCGGCGGCCCGCCCGGCGGCCGGCCCGGCCGCATCCCGGCCGGATCCGCGAGGCCGCCCGGCTCATCACCTCCGCCAAGCGGCCCGTCCTCTACGTCGGCGGCGGCGTGCTCAAGGCGCGTGCCACGGCCGAGCTGAAGGTGCTGGCCGAGCTGACCGGAGCGCCCGTCACCACCACCCTGATGGCGCTGGGCGCCTTCCCCGACAGCCACCCGCTGCACGTGGGGATGCCGGGCATGCACGGCGCGGTCACCGCCGTCACCGCGTTGCAGAAGGCCGACCTGATCGTCGCCCTCGGCGCCCGCTTCGACGACCGCGTCACCGGCCGGCTCGACTCCTTCGCCCCGCACGCCAAGGTCGTCCACGCCGACATCGACCCCGCCGAGATCGGCAAGAACCGGGCCGCGGACGTGCCGGTCGTCGGTGACGCCCGCGAGGTCATCGCGGATCTCACCCAGGCCGTGCGCAAGGAGCACGCCGAGGGCCGCCGGGGCGACTACGCCGCCTGGTGGAAGGACCTCAGCCGCTGGCGCGAGACCTACCCGCTCGGCTACGACCAGCCCGGCGACGGCTCGCTGTCCCCGCAGGCGGTCATCGAGCGGATCGGGCAGCTCGCCCCCGAGGGCACGATCTTCGCGGCGGGCGTGGGCCAGCACCAGATGTGGGCCGCGCACTTCATCGGCTTCGAGCAGCCGGCGACCTGGCTGAACTCCGGCGGCGCGGGGACGATGGGGTACGCCGTCCCGGCCGCCATGGGCGCCAAGGCCGGCCGCCCCGGCACCCCGGTGTGGGCGATCGACGGCGACGGCTGCTTCCAGATGACCAGCCAGGAGCTGGTCACCTGCGCCCTGAACAACATCCCGATCAAGGTGGCCGTCATCAACAACGGCGCCCTCGGCATGGTCCGCCAGTGGCAGACCCTGTTCTACGGCCGGCGCTACTCCCACACCGCGCTGCACGCCGGCCGCCCCGGCGAGGGCACCCGCCACGGCACCCGTGTCCCGGACTTCGTGAAGCTGGCGGAGGCGATGGGCTGCGTCGCGCTGCGCTGCGAGGACCCCGCCGACCTCGACGCCGTCATCGCGAAGGCCAACGCGGTCGACGACCTCCCCGTCGTCGTCGACTTCGTCGTCCACCGCGACGCGATGGTGTGGCCCATGGTGGCCGCCGGCACCTCCAACGACGAGATCATGGCCGCCCGGGACGTCCGCCCCGACTTCGGCGACGGCGGGCAGGCCGGGAGCCGGCCGTGACGCGGCCGCGGCGGGCCCGGCCGGCGGACCCCTCACCGGCCGGGCCCGGCCGGGCTCACCAGCGCACGGGCAGCTTCCGTACACCCCTGACCAGCATGCCGGGCACCCATGCGAGGGCACCGGCGTCGGTGTCCGCGGTGATGTCCGGGCAGCGCTCCAGCAGGCTGCGGATCGCGATCCTGCCTTCCAGGCGGGCCAGCGACGCGCCCAGGCAGTGGTGCAGACCGTGCCCGAAGGCGAGGTGGCCGCGGGCGTCCCGGCGGATGTCGAAGCGGCCGGGCCGCGCGAACCGCGCGGCGTCACGGTCGGCGTCCGCCAGGACCACCCGCACCGTGGAGCCCGCCGGGATCAGTACGCCGCCCAGTTCGACGTCCTCCAGGGCGAGGCGTTCCAGGGAGGTCTCCACCGGGCCGTCGTAGCGCAGCATCTCCTCCACCGCGCCGTCGACCAGGCGGGCATCGCCGCGCAGCAGCCGCAGCTGGTCGGGGTGGGCGAACAGCGCCCGCATGCCGTTGCCGATCAGATGGGCCGTGGTCTCGTGCCCGGCGACCAGCAGCAGGTTGCACATGCCGACCAGTTCGGCCGGCGAGAGCCGGTCGCCTCCCTCGTCGACGGTGTGGATCAGGGCGCTGAGCAGGTCGTCGCCGGGCCCGGCGCGCTTGGCGGCGATGAGCTGGGGCAGATACGCGCCCAGGCTCGCGTAGGCGGCGCCCTGGGCCTGCGGGCTGGTGGGCGAGAGCATCTCGTCGGACCAGTGGCGGAACGCCTGCCGGTCCAGCTCGGGCACGCCCAGCAGTTCGCAGATGACGCTCATCGGCAGCGGGAAGGCGAAGCTGTCCACCAGGTCGGCCCTGCGGGCGCCGTTGGCCGTCATCTCCTCCAGGAGCCGGTCGGTGATCTCCTGCACGCGCGGGGCGAGGGCGTCGATGCGCAGGGGGGTGAATTCCCGTGTCACCAGCCGCCGCAGCCGGGTGTGGTCGGGCGGGTCGGACATCGACATGTGGGCGAGGTTGGGGTCGTCCTCGTCGGCGTTGATGATCTGGCGCAGTCTGCCCGAGCCCCGCCAGTCGCGGCTGAGGCGGGGGTCGGTGAGCGCGGCCCGGCAGGTGCCGTACCCGAGCACGAGGTAGATCTCCGGGCCGTCCGGGGTGCGGACGCGGTGGACCGGTGCCTGGGCGCGCAACGCCGCGTAGACGGGGTAGGGGTCGCGCACGAAGTCGGGGCTGAGCCGCAGCAGATCGACGGTGGTCGTGGCAGGCAATTGGGTGAACCCCCTCCTGGTCGGCCTCTCACGCTAGCCCGGTCCTTGACCGGTGCGCGGCCGGGTTCAGTGCCTCTGGATCCGGTCACGAGGCGGTCTGGCCCGGGGCGGGACCCGGCTGCCGCCCGGGCCGGGCACCGGGCGGGCGGGGCGGACGCGTCGGCCGCTGTGCGTCCTGGGGGGTTGGGACGCACAGCGGCCGAGAGGACCCGTCGGTGACAGCGGCTCGGGTGGGAGCGGCGGCCGCTCGGCGGCCTTGTGGGCCGCCGGCGTTCACCGTACGGTCGTCCGTCCCGCCGGCCGGTTTCCGGTGCGGCGGTCGGGTCTGGGGGTACGGGGGTGGTCCGGGGGCGGGCCGGGGCGCCGCGGTGTGCGGCCGGCCGCCTCCCCGCCGGAGCTCCCCCCCGGGGGCGGGGTGGTTACCAGGTCACCGGGAGGTTCTCCAGGCCGTACACCAGGCTCTTCTGCCGGAACGTCAGCTCGTCGACGTCGACCGCCAGGCGCATGCCGGGGAAGCGGGCGAGGAGGGAGGTGATGGCGATGTCGACCTCGCGGCGGGCCAGCGAGGAGCCGGCGCACAGGTGGGTGCCGAAGCCGAAGGCGACGTGGCGGTTGTCGCCGCGGTCCAGGTCGAAGCGCTCGGGGTCGGGGAAGGCCCGCTCGTCGTGGTTGGCGGAGGGGATGGCGAGGACGACCAGTTCGCCCACGGACATGGCGGCCCCGGAGAACTCCATGTCCTGGTCGACGACGCGCAGGATGTTGTCCTGGGAGACGGACCAGAACCGCAGCGACTCCTCCACGAAGGCGGTGATGCGCTCGGGCTCCTCGATCAGCTGCCGGCGGACCTCGGGGTTGGTCATCAGCGTCAGCGCGCTGAGCGCGATCTGGCTGGTGGTGGTCTCGAAGCCGGAGACGAGGATGAAGCGGACCATGGGCAGCAGTTCTTCCCGGTCCAGCTCGCCGGTCTTGACCCGGTCGACGATCAGACGGCTGATCAGGTCGTCGGCGGGCTCGCGCTCCTTTTCCTCGATGAGCCGGTTGAGGTAGTCGTTCATCTCGTAGTAGGCGGCCCAGGACTCCTCGGGCCGGTCCAGGCTCAGGATGGTGCGGCTCTGCTGGGCGAACTGCCGGTAGTCCTTCCGCGGGACGCCGAGCAGCTGGGCGATCACCTGGGTGGGCAGTGCCAGGGCGAACTCGGAGTAGAGGTCCACCGGGCGCGGCAGTTCTTCGAGGTGGTCCAGGAGCTCGTCCACCAGGGCCTGGATGCGCGGGCGCCATTCCTTGATCCGGTGGGCGGTGAACTCCGTCATCATCATGTGCCGGAGCCTGCCGTGCTCCGGCTCGTCCGTGCGCCAGAAGGAGTTGAGGTTCTCGTTGGGCGGCAGCTGGGTGCGGGCGCGCGCCATCTTGGCATCGTCCGAGCTGAGCCGCGGGTCGTTCATGGCCTGCCGGACGTCGTCGTAGCTGGTGAGCAGCCAGGCCCAGTCGCCGTCGGGCAGGTCAACCTTGGTGGGCCCCTTGCCCCGCAGCGTGGTGTATTGGGGGGGCGGGGCCATCGGGCACTGGCGGGCCATGGGGTAGGCGGGGTTCGCCATGATCGCACGTCCTTCGGATGCGTGGTGGCCGGTCCTGGGACAGCTCACGGTAGGGACGCCCTTTGACGCCCCGCTGACTGCGGGCTGACGGACGGCCGGGGGTGCGGCCGGCTCCGGTGCCGTGTCAGCGCGGGACCGGCGCGCCCGGTCCGGCCGCGGCGCCGGGGGGCGGTGCCGGGGGTGGGGCGTCGTGTTCGCCGTGTCAGGCGGTGACGGCGGCGGGGACCGGGGTGTGGAAGGCGCGCTGGTACCACAGCAGGGGCGGTGCCGATTCGTCGCGGATGCGGATCTGCTGGGGGGTGCCGAGCAGCAGATCGTGGTCGCCGGCGCGGATCACGTCGACGGTGCGGCAGCGCAGGAGCACTGTGGCGTCCGGCAGATAGGGCAGTGCGGCGTCGCCCTCCCAGGCGCCGAAGTCGCCGGGGGCGAACCGGTCCACGCCGCTGGTGGCGAAGCGCTGGGCGATGGGGCGGTGGTGTTCGCCGAGCAGGTTGACGACGAACTGGCCGGCCTGGGCCATGGCGGTGTGGCAGCTGGAGGTGAGGGCGATGCCGACCATCAGCAGGGGCGGGTCGAGGGAGACCGAGGACACCGAGCTCGCGGTGAACCCCCAGCGGCGGCCGGCCGCGTCCAGGGCGGTGACCACCGAGACGGGGGCGGCCAGGAGTGCCATGGCGTCCTTGAACGCCTGGGCGTCGGTGACTGCCGGTGTCTGTTCCTGGGCTGGACTCATCTGGATCCCTCCGTGGAAGCCGATCGGTGGAGACGATGCCAAGGGCGGCTCAAGAGCCGCTTGAGGACGCGGGGAGCGGGCGGCGAGCGGCGGGCCGGGTCAAGCCGGGGTTGAGCGGCGGGGAGCAGGATGGGGGGAGGTAAGGCAATGGGCGTAGGCAGATGCCGACGGACCACGTGAGGACACGTAAGGAGCTGCTCATGGCGGACAGGGAGCCGGTCATGTCCGAGAGCGAGATTCTCGGCTGGCTCACGGAGAGGCTGGGCACCCAGGTGTCCCTGCCGATTTCGCAGATCAACCCCGACGTCCCGTACGTCGAGTACGGCCTGGACTCGGTGGCGGCGCTGGGTCTGTTCGGCGACATCGAGGAGAAGTTCGGTCTCGTTCTCGACCCGAGCGTCGCCCTGGAGTACTCGACCCTGGCTTTGATGGCGGCGTTCCTGGCCGCGGAGCGCAGCGAGGTCGTCCACAGCTAGTGCCGCGGCAGGCAGCGTTCGCCCGTCAAGGAGCGGCGTCCGGTGCGTGCTCTGGGGGTCCCCCCGGCCGGAGGCTGGGCAGTGCCGGCCGGGAGTCCTGGTACCGGACGTACTCGGGCTTTCGGCCGGTTGCGGCGAGTGGGGTCCCCCCTGCTCGAAGAGCTCGGGGGAGCGTGCCGGGCGCCGCGGCCGGGTGAACGTTGCCTGGTGCGGCACCAGTGCCGCACACCAGGGCCTGTCGTCACACTCCCGCCGTCCGCCCCGAGGGCGGGCCTCGCTCTCGCCGTTTCCGGGCCCTGATCCTCGTACTTCGACGTACCTGGGTCAGGGTCCGGTGCGGCGGGGGGCGTGCGTGGCGTCGTGAGGCAGACGGGAGTGTGACGACAGGCCCTGTTCCTCGGTGCCGAGCGGCAGGCGGGTCGGGGGCTGGTCGGCCGCCACGAGGCCAGCACCGCGGCCGCGGCCTTGTCCGGGTCGCCCGGCTGGTGTGCCCGCTGCCGTGGACGCGCCGGGCGCGCAGCGGCTCGAACAGCCCGCCGTGGTCGGCGACCGGACGGGGGCGCGGATCATCCGAGCGGCCGCCCAGTCGGTCCGGAAACCGCCCGGCTCGTCGGTGGTGGGCCCGGTTGACGTCCCCGTCGCCAACGCCGGCTACGGCCGTGACGGCCTCCGCGAGGGGGCGCCGGCGGGCGGCCTGCGCCGTCAGTTCGAGGTGAACGTCTGCGGAACCGTGGCGGTGGTCAGGGCCGTGCTGCCGCAGAGGGGGAAGCGCCGTTCGGGCCACCTCATCGCCGTCACCTCGGCGGGCGGGCTGGTCACCACGCGCCGCGCGTGCGCGGCCCGGGCCGGTGCTGACGCCGGTGACCCGGGGATGTCCTGGTGTCCGGCGCAGGAGTTCCCTTCGTGCGATGCGCGCGCAGGCCGGCCGGGGCCTCATCGCGGACGGCCCGGCCGGCGCGGACGCGGAGTCCCGCCGGGCCGGGCCGTCGGCCGCGTCTTATCGTCTCCGCCGGTTCCCCGCCCCTCGGCCGCCGGTCGTGCCCCACCGTGGCCGCCGGTCGTTCGCAGGGCCTGGCGTCGCTCACTTCACCGCGGTCAGATGGGCGAAGACCACCACGTTGCTGGTGTAGCCGGTGCGCCGGCTGAACAGGCCGCCGCAGGTGATGACCCGCAGCTCCGGGCGGCCGGTCGCGCCGTAGACCTCCTTGTCGGGGAAGCTGGCCTTGTCGAAGACCCTGACCCGGTCCACGGAGTAGACGGCGGTACGTCCGTCCGCCCTGCGCACCTCGACGGTCTTGCCGGGCTTGACCTGGGCGAGCCCGGCGAAGACGGCGGGTCCGCTACGGGTGTCGCGGTGGCCGACGGCGATCGCCGTACCGGCCTCGCCCGGCATGGGCCCGCCCCGGTACCAGCCGACCAGCCGGGGCTGGTCCACCGGCGGCGTCTCCAGCTCCCGGTTCGCGTCCAGGCCGAGGGGGGTGATCGGGGCGTCGATGCCCAGCGACGGCATCCGGAAGGAAGTCGGCCGGGACGGGGGCAGCGGGCGGGAGGTCGCGGCCGGGGCCGCCGCTTCGCCCGTACCGCCCGCCCGGCCGGCCGCGGCCGCCGCTTCGCCCGTACCGCCCGCCCGGCCGGCCGCGGCCGCCGCTTCATCCGTACCGCCCGCCCGGCCGGCCGTGGCCGGTTCGTACAGCTCCACGCAGCGCGAGCCGAGCGTCGCCAGGACGGTCACCAGCACGGCCGTCCTCGCCAGTCGGTAGGCGCGCCTCCGGTACCGGGGCCTGCGCCCGCTACGCGGCGCCACGGGGCCGGCGGCGGATCAGCCGGACGTACACGGCGGCGCCGACCGCGACCAGCCCCACGGCCCCTGCTGCGACCACCGGGGGGGACGCAGCCGTGGCGGCGAGGCCGCCGCCGCCTGCGTCCACCCCACCCTTCGGGCCGCCGTGATCGCCGCCGCCCTTTCCCGCGGCCCCTGGTGCCCCCGGGCCGCCCGGACCCCCTGGGCCGCCTTGACCCCCTGGGCCGCCCGGAGCCCCTGGGCCGCCCGGAGCCCCCGGGTCGCCCGGAGCCCCCGGGTCGCCCGGAGCGCCCGGGCCGCCCGGAGCCCCTGGGCCGCCCGGAGCCCCCGGGTCGCCTGGACCCCCTGGGCCGCCCGGAGCGCCCGGGCCGCCCGGAGCGCCCGGGCCGCCTGGGGCGCCGGGGGCCCCTGGAGCACCGGGAGCCCCCGGGGCCCCTGGAGTTCCCGGGGCGCCTGGAGCACCAGGGGGTCCGGGAGGCCCGGCAGGCCCGGGAGGCCCGGCAGGCCCGGGAGGTCCAACAGGTCCAGCAGGCCCGGGGGGTCCAGCAGGCCCGGGCGCCCCGGGCGCCCCGGGCGCTCCAGGCGCTCCAGGCGCCCCGGGAACTCCGGGCGCTCCAGGCGCCCCGGGGGCTCCGGGCGCTCCAGGCGCCCCGGGATCTCCGGGCGCTCCAGGGGCTCCAGGCGCTCCGGGAACTCCAGGCGCTCCAGGCGCTCCGGGAACTCCGGGCGCTCCAGGGGCTCCGGGCGCTCCAGGGGCTCCGGGCGCTCCAGGGGCTCCGGGCGCTCCAGGGGCTCCAACACCACCTCCCGGGCCCCCAACACCGCCTCCCGCGCCCCCAACACCGCCCCCCGCGCCCCCAACACCGCCCCCCGCGCCCCCAACACCGCCTCCCGCGCCCCCAGCACCCCCTGGACCGCCAGCACCCCCCTGGCCCCCAGCACCTCCAGGGCCTCCCGGAGCACCTGGCACCCCATGTCCGCCTGGGCTCCCCGGGCCGCCCCCATTCACCCCATAGCCCGACCAGTAGGCCCCGTAGCCGCCCGCGGCGGGGAGGGCGGCGTCGCCGTTCCCCCCGAAAGCCGCCGCGTTCGGCGCCGCCAACCACGACGCGCCTGCCGCGGCCAGGACAGTGAGGACGACGGTGGCACCCGCGCGGGAGCCGATGGCATGGGGAGGTGTCGGGGGGAGCATGCGCAATCCTCCAAATTCAGATGATTTTCATACGAATCACTCTTTCACCTGAACACTGCCCCGTGATCCGGGCGCACCCCCGGGCGTGCCGCCGGATACGCTCGTGCGGCGCAAACCCGGGTCCCTCGCGCCGCTCCCGCGTCACCTGTCCGGCCGCCCTCCCGGGTGAGCGCAGCGCGAGGCGCCGCCGCTCCAGCGTCCAGGGTCCGTCTTCGAAGATCATCGAGTGGTGGGTCATGGGGGGGTAAGCCGTCATGAACACACCGGCCGTGAGGGGGACTTGTCGCTCCGCTGATACCGCGGGCCGTCACCGGACGGCCCCGGGCGTCGGACCGTCAGGTCGTCGTCAGCGGGATGGCCTGCACGATCCGTACCGGCATCCGCGGCGTGACCCGCCGGAAGGCTACGGGCCCTGGCAGACGGTCACCCCTGCTTCCGCCGCTGAGCGATCGACGACGTGTTCACCCTGGCCCTGCGACAGATACAGGCCCAGGCGGATGCCGCCGGCGGCATCGACTGGCTGGTCCACCACCGAGGTCCACCTCGCCTGCGACGGCCAAGGCCGTCCTCTCGCCCTTCTGATCACACCGGGCCGGCGCCACGACAGCGTCTGTACGCGGCGCCGGCCTGAGCCTGGTGCGGCCAGCCGCACCAACGCGGCCAGGGGCATCCCGGAGGGCGGGCCGGAGCGCCGGACCCCACGGCTGCCACCTCTTCGCATGCCCCACCTGGGCCGGGATGCCGCAGCGGGTGCGGCGGGCGACCTTGGCCGCGCCTGTCTGGGGCGAGGCGGGGTCCCGGGAGGCGGGCAGGAAGCAGCCGCCGGCCGATCGCGGCCGAGGCGTGGTCGGTGGCCAGGTGCGCAAAGACGCCCGCCCGGCAGTCGGTGACCTTGCCCGCGGTGCCGGTGTACTGCCGGGCCGCACACGCCGCGGCGCCCCCGTCCTTGAGGAAGCCGGTGTCGTCGATGGCCAGTGCTTCCGGGCCCGGTCACCCCGTGCATCCGCCGGGCCGGCCGGGCCCGCCCCATGGGCCGCATCCGCCTCGTGGCCCCGGGGGCGGGGTCAGTCGCGGTCGACGGAGACGCCGGTGGTGCGGCCTCCGAGCAGCAGGACCACGGCCACCAGGGCGCCCATGGCGCCGGCGATGACGCCGAACATGGGGCCGGGGCCGTAGGTGTCGAGCACCGGCAGCAGGGCGAACGGCAGGGCGGCGGCGCTGAGTTTGGACAGCGAGTACGCCAGTCCGGTGGCCGCCGCGCGGATCGGGGTGGGGTACTGCTCGGCCAGGTAGACGTGGCTGACGGTGGAGAAGACGTTGCTCACCAGGGTGTAGAGGATGCCGAGGGCCATGATGAGCGTGGCCGATCCGGCGTAGGCGAAGCCGAGTCCGGACAGTGCCATGGCCGCGGCCGACAGGGCGACGAGCCGTTTGCGTTCCATGCGGTCCATCACGGGCACCGACAGCAGCGCGCCGATGGGGTAGCCGAGGAAGGACACGGCGGTGAAGCCGATGCTGGTGACCACGTCGTATCCCTTGGCGGCCAGGATCTGCGGGGCGAGCGCGCCGAAGCCGTAGTAGCCGACCACCGAGAGGGTGCAGAAGAGCCACAGCATGGCGGTGCGCCGCCGGAAGCGTGCCTGGAACACGTCCCGCATGCGGGCGGGCGGCGCCGCGGGGCGGGCGGCGGGCGGCGCGGCCGGTGCCGGGGCCCGCCCGGCGGCGGGGGCGGGCACTTCGGCCTCCATACGTGCCACCAGCTCTTCGGCCTGCTGTTCCTTGCCGTTGGCGGCCAGCCAGCGCGGGGATTCGATGAGGTTGCGGCGCAGCATCCATACGACGGCCGAGCCGGCGGCGCCGAGGACGAACAGCCAGCGCCAGCCGTCGATGCCCAGCGGGCTGAGGGGGACCAGCCACAGCGCGGCGAAGCCGACGGCGGGGACTCCGCAGAAGGCCAGGGTGTAGGCCCAGGCGGTGTAGCGGCCGCGCTGTTTGGCGGGCAGTACGTCGGCCAGGTAGCAGTCGGACAGGGACTGTTCGGCGCCGATGCCGACTCCGGCGAAGAAGCGGGTGACGATGAGCCAGGCGGCGTTCGGGGAGAACGCGCCGAGCAGGGAGAAGCCGGAGTACAGGGCGAGGTTGATCAGGAAGGCGCGGCGTCGGCCGTAGCGGTCGGCGACGCGTCCGAGGACCACGGAGCCGAAGAACTGCCCGATGAACGCCGAGGCGAGCACGAGTTTGAGGGTGGTGCCGTTGAAGGCGAAGTCCTCCTGGAGCACCTGGGAGATGGTGCCGGCGAGGTTGTTCTCGAAGGTGTCGAAGAGCAGGCCGACACCGACCACGGCGGTGAGTCTGCGGTGGGTCGGGGTCACGGGCATCCGGTCGATCCGGTCGCCGATGGAGGACGCCGCCTCGGTTCTTTCGCGCAGCGCCGTCGGTTGTGCCATGGGGCTCAGAGCTCCTGGAGAGTGTGTGTGGGCTGAGGCGGGTCGGATGCGTCTGCGCCCCGGCGGCCGGCCGGGGCGCAGACGAGAGGTGCGGGGGGTCGAGCGGGCGGTGGGCGCCCGGGGGCGGGGGTCAGGCGGCCGCCTTGTCCTTGCGCCGGGTCGGTTCGCTCACCTCGTGCAGGAAGGTGGCGACCTGCCGGTAGGACTCCCAGAAGCCGACCTCGAGGTAGGGGATGCCGCGTTCGGCGCAGTACTCGCGGGTGAGTTCCCTGGCGCGGGCCAGGTTGCGCTGCGGCATCGCCGGGAAGAGGTGGTGCTCGACCTGGTAGTTGAGGCCGCCGTAGAGGAAGTCGATCCACCAGTTGGGGCGGATGTTGCGGGAGGTGAGGACCTGGCGCTCCAGCCAGTCCAGGGTCTCCTTCTCGCCGTCGCGGACCTCCATGCCCTTGTGGTTGGGCGCGAACATCAGGCCGAAGTAGACGCCGAGCGCGGCGTGCTGCACCAGGATGAAGGCGACGGCCTGCACCGGGGTGAGGACGGTGAAGACGGCGGTCAGGTAGATCGCGGTGCGCAGGACGACCAGGCCGATCTCCAGGTGGCGGTGCTTGGCGCCGCTCCTGGCGAGTTCCTTGATGGTGGTCTTCTCCATCTTGTAGCCCTCGAGGACGAGGAGGAGGAAGAACAGGACTCGCTGGTGGCGGACGATGAAGCGCTGCACCGGGGTGCGGGTGGCGTACTGCTTGATGTCGAAGATGGCGGTGCGGCGGCCGATGTCGGGGTCGAGGCTGATGTGGTTGGGGTGGCTGTGGTGCCGGTTGTGGTGGTTGACCCACCAGGCGTAGCTGACACCGCTGAAGAAGTTGGCGTGGAAGTAGGCGGTGAGTGTGCCGATGCGCTTGTCGCGGAACATCGCCTTGTGGCCGACCTCGTGCCACATGTAGGCGCTCTGCACCCCGCACAGGCCCATCCACACCGCGACCGGCATCTGCCACCAGGACTGGCCGATCAGGAAGAACGCGACCAGGCCGGCCGCGATGAGCGACATGTTCAGGGCGAGGCGGCGGTAGTCGTAGCGTGTGTCGAGGTCGAGGAGCCCCTCGGCCTTCACGCGCTTGAGCAGCTCGGCGAAGCTGGCGGAGGCGCCCTGGCTGCTCAGCTCCCCCGTCGCGACCGCAAGGCCGGTGTCGAGCTGCCGTACCGTGCCGGACTGTGTCTCGCTGATGTTCGGAGACTGCATAGAAGGATCTCCTCGGGGCAGGACGTATCCCGGCGCGGGGCGCCGGATGAAAGCACACTTCAGCGTCGGGCACCGTGCTGATGTCCCGCTGATGGCGCTCTGGAAGACGGCAGGGGCGGGCGGGCCCCGGGCATCGGGCGGGTGCCCGCCGGGGGGTGTCAGGCGGTGGCGGGCTGCCGGGCGAGCTGGGTGTCCAGGGCGCGCAGGACGTCGTCCGCGCGGCGTGCGGTGTCCAGGTCGTCGGGGGCGCTGATGACGCCCATCAGGGACTCGACCAGCTGCTGCTTGAGGGCGTCGGTCCGGGCGGGGGCGGCGGTGCCGGTGGGCGTTTGGGTGGTCATGGCGGCTTGCTCCTTGTTCGCCGCCGCGGCGGGGCGGCGGATGCGGGACGGGGGCGGGGGTGGGGCGCGGGGGTGGGTCAGAAGGCGTTGCAGGCGCGGAAGATGTGCGCGAACGCGGCGACGGAGGCGGGCCCGTCGAAGGCGACGTACTCGGGTATCGGCGCCTGGGGCGCCCACTTCTCCTTGTAGGCGAGCTGTGTCTGGGCGGGGTAGAGGGCGGCGCCCTGCTCCCACAGGAAGTGCATCAGCCACTGGAAGGAGGCGCTGTGGCCGGGCAGTTCGCTGGCGGCGTCCAGGCCGGTGAAGGGGGTGAAGCCGAAGTGGAGCCACTGGGCTCCCTCGGCCCTGAAGAGGTCGATGACGTGGGAGTTGATGGCTTCCATCAGGCCCGGTGTGCCGTCGGGGATGCGGCGGCTGAGGTCGTGCATCCAGCCGGCCCTGCTGCCGTAGACCGGGGAGTAGGAGATGTAGCCGACGGGGCGGGAGTCGATGGTGCCGACGAAGAGGCGGCGGTGCCGCTGGGCCGGTCCGCCCAGTTCGCCGACGAGGAATTCCAGCGGGCGCGCGTCGGCGCCCTTGGAGCCGAGCCAGGCGGTGTCGATCTCGCGGATGGCCGCGGTCATGTCCTCGGCGGGCACCTCCCTGACGGTCAGGCCGCTGCGGAAGGCCCGGGAGATCTTGTTGCGCATGCGCATGAACCGGGTGCCGCGCAGGGTGAAGTCCGGCAGGTGCACCACCCAGGAGGAGCCGAACTGGTTGACGGTGAAGCCGCGTTCGGCGTACGCCTGCGCGTCGTGGCGCTGGAGCTGGGCGCCCACGACCCGCAGGCCCTGCCCGTGGGCGTGGGCGATGAAGCGGTCCAGCAGCGGGCGGTAGGAGTCGTCGGCGGCGAACGGGCCGCCGAACTGGATGAGGTACCGGCCGGCCTTGCGGTAGGCGATGACGCCGTCGAGGCCGGGGGCGGTGAAGGCGCTGGTGCCCCGGCTCATCGCCAGGAAGGCGCTGGGGTTCTCGGCCCGGGTGTGCGTGCGGATCGCGTGGAGGACGGTGTCGTACAGCGCCGTCTTGCCCGGCGCGGTGTTCTCCAGTGTGGGTGTCGAAGACATCAAGCCTCTTCCTTCCCGTTCTGTATCGGAACTGGACTGAGGGAAGTAGAGCACTGGATATTCGTGTCCCGGAAGAGCGGAATTCCGGGGCCCTATGCGGGTGTCAGCCGCCTGTCAGGCGAATATCAGGAGGGGGTGGAAACGTAAGCGGCGCGACCGGGAGGAAATACGTCCCGGGAACTGGGAGAGGTGCCCGGAGTGGCTTATCGGGGACCGGAGTTCGCTTCCGTCGGGTGCAAACCCACGCAGGTTCGAATCCTGCCCTCTCCGCGCCGGGCACTGACATGGGACGTGCCGCGGGATGTGCCACGCCGATTCCCGTCCGGCCGCCGATCACCGACGCAGCGTCTGGAGAATCGCCTCATGCCGACCGCGGCATCCCCGGCCCCCCGGCGGGCCCTCGTCGTCGTCAACCCCACGGCGGGCACGGCCCACCCCGATCTGGTCGAGCAGGCCGTGCGGATGTGCCGGGAGCGGCTCGACGCCGTCGAGGTGCACCGCACGACGCACCGCGGCGGCGCCACCGAGGCCGTCCGCGCCGCCCTGGCCGCCGGGGCGCGAGCCGCCCCGGACCTGGTGGTCGCGGTGGGCGGTGACGGCACGGTGCACGAGGTCGTCGAGGCGCTGGCCGGCCCCGACGCCCCCGGGCGGCGTGCCGCCCTGGCCATCGTGCCCGCGGGCACCGGCAACTCCGCCTACCGCATGCTGTGGGCGGACCGGCCGTGGGACCAGTCGCTGGGGGCGCTGTGGGCGGGCGGGGGCGGCGGGGCCCGGCTGCGCCGTATCGATCTGGGGCTGGTGGCCGAGACCGGGGAGCCGGTGCTGCTCGGCGCCTGCTCGGGTCTGATCGCCGAGGGGCTGATCGCGGCCCGTGCCGTCGCGGCCGCCGGCCGGGAGAAGTACGCGCGGGCGCTGCCCGAGGCGGCCGCGGCCTTCACCCCCTACCCGGGGCGGGTCACGGTCGACGGGCGGGTGCTGCACGAGGGCCTTACCGTCCTGGCCAACGTGGGCGGGGGACGCCACCGCGGCGGCCAGTATCTGCTGCTGGAGGGGTCCGAGCTGGACGACGGGCTGCTGGACGTGTGCGTGGTCGGCGCCGAGGTGCCCGCCGCCGAGGTGCCGTCGCTGGCCCGCCGGGGCCTTTTGTCCCGGCGGGCGGGAGTGGTGCGCGGCCGGGGCCGGCGGATCGTCGTGGAGCGGACCGACGGCCAGCCCTTGCGTTTCGAGTACGACGGTGAACTACAGCACCTCACCTGGGCCAGCATGACCGTCGAGGTGCTGCCGGGCGCGCTGCCGGTCTGGGGTGCTCCCGAGGAGGAAGTGACGCGTGTCGATACTCAAGGAGCTGTGCCGCTGGGCGGCGTGGCTGCGACCTGAGGACATCCCGGCCCGGGTGCGGGCCCTGGCCTCCAGCCAGCTGCTGTCGCAGCTGGCCTCGATCCGGGCGGGGGCCGCGCATCCGCTGGGCCGGCGTCTGATCGACGGCTTCGGGCCGCCCTTGCAGGCCGATCCGCGGGCCTCGGCGTGCGTGCTGTCCGGGCTGGGTTCCTGGCTGAACCTGGACGACACCGCGTACGCGGGCCATCTGTCGAACTCCACGGTGTCGGTGCCGCTGGCGTTCGCCCGCGCCCGGGGCCTGGACGGTCCCGCGCTGCTGGCCGCGGTGGTGGCCGCCAACGAGTGCGCGGCCCGGATCACCGCGGCCGCCACGCTGGGCCCGCTGCGCGGCCACAGCGCCGTGCACACCCATCTGGCGGGCGCGGTCAGCGGGCGGCTGCACTGCGAGGGCGCCGACGACGCGGTGTGGAGCAACGCGCTGGGCCTGGCCTTCGCCATGCCCAACTGGCCGCTGATGCGGGCCTTCCTGGCCAGCGACGCCCGGCTGTTCAACACCTTCACCCCGGTGCGTACCGCCATGGACTCCTGTGACGCGGCCCGCGCCGGGCTGCACGGCGCCGTGGACATCCTGGAGCATCCCGACGGGTTCCTGGACCGCTTCGCCTCGGTGCCGCTGCCGGACGCGGTCAGCGCGGGGCTCGGCGAGCGCTGGCACACCGAGACCCTGTCGTTCAAGATGCACCCGGGCGGGCCGGGGGTCGACGCGGCCGTGGACTGCGCCGCCGAGCTGTACCGCCAGCTGGGGCCCTGCCGGCCCGAGGACATCGAGGAGATCGTCGTCGAGGCGTCGCTGTACACGCTGTTCGCGGGCAAGAAGGCGGCGTCGTACATCGTCGGGCCGGGCTCGCCGCTGGGGGCGCTGGTCCTGCACACCCCGTACCCGGTGGCCACCGCGCTGCTGACCGGCGGGCTGACGGTCAACGACTTCGCGGCGCCGCTGCTCAACGAGCGGGCCCGCTGGGACGTCGCCGAGCGGGTGCGCCTGGTGCACGACCCGGAGCTGACGCGGGCCCTGTTCGCCTCCGAGGCCCCGTTCGGGGAGGCCGTGCGGCAGGCCGGGGAGGCGGCCGGGCCCTGGCTGCGCGCCTTCGCCGGGGAGGAGGTGGCCGAGCTCGCCCGGGGCGCTGCGGGAGACCGCACGCGGGCCGCGTTCACCTCGTCCGCCAAGGCCACCGGGGCCCGGGTGACGGTGCGTCTGGCCGACGGGCGGACCGCCTCCCGGCAGCGCATGATCCCGCTGGCGGCGGCCGGCCCGCACACCCGGGCCCACCACGCCGAGCTGATGCGGGAGAAATTCCTCGAATTCGGCGGGTCCGCCGATGTCGCCGACGCCGCGGCCCGGATCGAGTCCATGGACGCCGACGCGTTGCGCGACTGGATCGAAGCGGCGCTGCGGTAATTCACGAGGGGAATGTCAGCGGCGAGTCAGCCGTCGCTGACAGGATCGTTTCCCGGTGGGCTCATGGACAGTGAGCAGGACCATAGACTTGGAAAGGTCCTTTGATGCCTGACAAGGAACTCCGCAGCTACAAGCTCTACATCGCGGGCAAGGACGTCGAAGGCGATGGCTGGGTCTATACGGTCAGCGCCCGGTCCCTTCTCGAAGATGTCTTCACGAGCGTCAGCCTGAAGCGTGAACTCGAGCAGAACCCGGCTTCCGACGCCGCCGGCCACCCGTATGTGGTGGGCCGCTGCGCCATCGCCGGCGACGCCTCCATCGACCTGGCCACGGAGGCCGCCGCGGCCGCCGCCCCGGCCTGGGCCGAGGTGCCGCTGGAGCGCCGGATGCGGCTGGGCAGCATGTTCCGCGAGGAACTGATCCGGCGCGAGGACGAGTTCCTGGACATCCTGACGGCCGAGGCGCATCCGCTGCGCCTGGCCCGCTGGGAACTGAGCTGCATGAAGCAGATCTACAGCGACGAGAGCCTGTACTGGTACCGGCAGCGGATGCACACCGAGTTCCAGCACGAGGGGCGGCGGCTGATCGTGCGCCGCCAGCCCGACGGCGTGGTCGCCTTCAACCCGCCGCAGAACGCGCCCGCGCCCAGCGCGGCCCTGGCCGTGCTGGCGCTGATGGCCGGCAACGCCGTCGTGATGCGCGCCCCGCGCAGTATCGCGCTGAGCACCATGTGGCTGATGCGTGACGTGGTCGGTCCGCTGCTGGAGGAGATCGACGCGCCGGCCGGCATCCTCAACGCGGTGTGCTCCAACCCGAAGCAGACCCTGGACCGCTGGATCGCCTCGCCGCTGGTCAACGACATCTTCTACATCGGCGGCAGCGAGGAGGGCCTGCGCTTCCAGGAGAAGTGCGTGGCCAACGGCAAGAAGCCCATCCTGGAGCTGGCCGGCAACGACACCATCGTCATCTGGAAGGGCGCCGACCTGAAGAAGGCGGCGGAGGCGATCTGCGAGTCCTTCTACGGCTCCGGCCAGATCTGCATGGTGCCCAACTGCGTCCTGGTCCACCCCGAGATCGCCGAGGAGCTCATCGCCGAGGTGCGCGAGCGGGTGAAGCTGGTCAAGCCCGGCTACCCCGAGGACGAGGACGTGCTGCTGTCCCCGGTGCGCCGCAGCGAGAAGTTCTTCGCGCTGCTGCGGCAGTCCCTGGACCTGGGCGGGCAGATCATCACCGGCGGGCAGCGCACCGAGGTCGACGGCACCGTGTCGGACACCGGCGTCTTCCTGCAGCCGACCGTGGTGCGGGTGGACGGCCTGGCCGGGGCCCGCCAGCACGACATCGTCCGCAGCGAGACGTTCTTCCCGCTGCTGCCGATCGTGGTGCCCCAGCCGGCCGACGCCGCCGACGAGGACGAACTGCTCAACACGTTCATCGACTTCGTGAACTCCAACGAGTACGGTCTGCGCAACTCGCTGTGGGTGAAGTCGGCGCGGGTGATGAACGCGTTCGTGCAGCGCGTCGTCAACGGCGGACTGCTGAAGATCAACGACTCGCATATCGGCTTCCTGCCGTATCTGCCCAGCCACGGCGGCACCGGCCTGACCGGCGGTGTCTACGGCGAGGCCAACTATCCGATCCTGAAGACCTCGCACATCCAGGGCGTGAGCATCGCCCACGACGTCAGCCCGCACGAGGCGGTCTTCGGGCCCTGACCCCGCGGGCCGGGCGCGGGCCCGGGCCGGGCCCGCACGGGTCCGGCGGGCCACACGGCCTCGGGCGGGCCCCGGGACCGCGCGGCCCACGGGCCCGGGCACACCGGCCGCGGCCCGGGACCACGGGCCGGGCCCGCGTCCCACGGCCCCCACGGCTCTGCGAACCTCGGGGCCGCAGGGCCACCGGGTCTCCGGCCACCGGGTCTGCGGCCTCAGAGCCTGGCGGGCCGGCGGTCCTCGAGGCCGGCCGCGCCGGTCCGGTGGCCGCTCGCCGCTCCCCCGGCGGCCGGCCGCCGCGCCACCGGTCCCGGCGGCCCGGCCGGTCCCCGTCCGGGCCGGCTGCCGCTCGGCAGGCCGTCCAACCAGCCGTTTTCCGTACCACCCAACGGAGGTGTTCGTCCGTGCGCTCCCTCGACTCCGCCCGCGCGGTCTGCGACCGGTATCACCCCGGGCTGCTCAAGGCGCTGGAAGCAATCCCCTTCGCCGAGCGGGAGGCCCTGGGGAGCCCGGCGGTCGACGTGTTCCGCGAGCACGGCGGTGTGGGCCTGCTGGTGCCCGCCCAGTTCGGCGGGCACGGGGCCGACCCGGTGGACGCGGTGCGGGTGCAGCGGGCGCTGGGCGCCGCCTCGCCGTCCGTGGCCGCCGGTGTGACCATGCACCACTTCACGGTCTCGATGCTGTACGCGCTCGCCGAGGAGTCCGGGCGCCTGGAGCCCGGCCAGCTCGACCTGCTGCACCGCGTGGTGCCCGATCAGATCCTGATGGCGTCGGGCTGGGCGGAGGGCAGGACCCAGCAGAACATCTTCACGCCGTCGGTGGTCGCCGAGCCCGTCGAGGGCGGCTACCGGCTCAACGGCGCGAAGAAGCCGTGCAGCCTGGCCCGTTCGATGGAACTGCTCACCGCCTCCATCGCCGTCCCCGGCCCCGACGGCTCCCCCGAGCTGGCCCTGGCGCTGGTCCCGGCCGGCGCGCCGGGCCTGACGGTGCACTCGTTCTGGGGCAATGACGTCCTGGCCGCCTCGCAGAGCGAGGAGATCCGGCTCACCGACGTCTTCGTGCCCCACGCCATGGTCGTCCGCACCACGGCCGAGGACCCGCACCGGCTGGACGACCTGCAGACCGCCGGCGTCATCTGGTTCGAGATGCTGATCTCGGCCGGTTACGCCGGCGCCGCCGCGGCCCTGGCCGAGCTGGTCCTCGAGCGCGGCCGGGGCACCGCCGGGGAGCGCGCCACCGTGGTCGTCGACACCGAGAGCGCCTTCGCGCTGCTGGAGGGCGCGGCCCGCGCGGTGCGCGACGGCCTGTCGGGCGAGGAGGCGGTGGCCCAGGTGCTCATCGCCCGCTACGCCGCCCAGGACGCCCTGGCCAGGTCCGCCCAGCTGAGTCTGGAACTGCTGGGCGGGGTCGACTTCATCCAGAGCTCCGACCACTCCCGGCTCGCCGCCTCCGTCCGGCCGCTGATCTTCCACCCGCCGGGCCGGTCGGCGACGTCCGGGCCGCTGGCCGACTACTTCAACGGCGCCCCGCTCGACCTGTCCTGACCCGCGCCCCGGCCGCCCGGTGCCCCCGGGCCCCGATGCCACCAGCCCGTTCTTCCCAGGGAGTTATCCGTGACCGTGACCCAGGACATGCGGGTCGACACCGAGGCAGAGATCCTCGGCCTGTACCGGGCCCACCTCAGCAAGGGCCGGGCCACCCTCGCCGAACTGTTCGGCAGCCACATGGAGGTGGCCTCCTCCGGGAACTGGCTGACCACCAGCGACGGCGAGCGGTTCCTCAACGCCGGCGGCTACGGCGTCTTCATCATGGGCGCCCGGCACCCCATCGTGATGGAGGCGGTCCAGCGCCAGCTGGACACCCACCCCGTCGCCACGCGCATCCTGCTGGAGCCGACCGTGGCCCGCGCCGCCGAGGCGCTGGTCTCCGTCATGCCGCCGGGCCTGGACCGGGTGCACTTCGCGCTGTCGGGCGCCGAGGCGGTCGAGACCGGTCTGAAGCTGGCCCGCGCGGGCGGCCGCAAGCGGACGGTGTCCATGGGCGGCGGGTACCACGGCAAGACGCTGGGTGCCCTGTCGGCCACCGCCAAGGAGGTCTACCAGAAGCCGTTCCGGCCGCTGATCCCCGATGTGACGCATCTGCCGTACGGGGACGCGGACGCGCTGGAGGCCGAGCTGCGGGCGCACCCGGGCGAGGTCTGCGTGATCCTGGAGCCGGTGCAGGGCGAGGGCGGGGTGATCATTCCGCCCCGGGGCTACCTGAAGCGGGTGGAGGAGCTGGTCCGCGAGTACGACGGCTTCCTCATCCTGGACGAGGTGCAAAGCGGCATGGGCCGGCTCGGCGAGTGGTGGGGCGCCGACATCGAGGGGGTGGTCCCCGACGTGCTGCTGGCGGGCAAGGCGCTGGGCGGCGGTGTGGTGCCGGTCTCGGCGGCCGTCGCCACCCGCAAGGCGTTCCGCCCCTTCGACAAGGACCCTTACGTCCACACCGCGACGTTCTCCGGGCAGCCGCTGCTGATGGCCGCCGTCCAGGGCGCCATCCGGGCCGTCAAGGAGGAGCGCCTGGTCACCAAGGCGATGGACCTCGGTGCCCGGCTGCTGCCCAGGATCGCCGAGATCGCCCACCGCAACATTCCCGGCCTGGTGGTCGACGTGCGCGGCCGGGGTCTGCTGATCGGGGTGGAGCTGGCCGAGCCCGGCCTGGCCGGGGAGCTGCTGATCGAGCTGTTCAACCACGGGGTCGTCGCCAACCACTCGATGAACGGCAGCTCGGTGGTCCGCTTCACCCCGCCCGCCACGCTGACTCCGCTGGATGTGGAGTTCCTGCTCGACTCCTTCGACAAAGCCACTCTCGACCTGGTCGCCGGTTCGGCCAGGATGCCGGAAGGCGGTAACAACTGATGCGGCACGTGGAACTGGACGCGGTGGTCCTGGGCGAGAACGCGGGGACCGTCTACGAGTCCATCGCGAGGTTCGACCGTTTCCCCGAGCTGGCGCCGCACGTCAGCTCCACCACGGTGCACGGCTCCCTGCCCGCCGCCGTGGGCAGCTCCAGCTGGGAGCTGCACTTCCGCAGCGGCCTGCTGCGCTGGACCGAGGAGGACCGCTTCGCCCGCGACGAGCTGGAGATCGTCTTCGAGCAGGAGGACGGCGACTTCGACCACTTCGCGGGCAAGTGGGCGCTGACCCAGGAAGGCGCCGACGTGGTGGTGCACTTCGAGGTCGACTTCGACTTCGGCATCCCCAGCCTGGAGGGCATCCTCGACCCGATCGCCGAGCGGGTCATCAAGGAGACCGTGGCCTGGGCGGTGACCGGCCTGTTCGACCGCACGCGGCTGCGCGGCGAGGTCGCGCTGGGCACGCCCGCCGACATCGTCGGCGTCTGAAGAGGGGGGGCAGGTCATGGACCAGGCGAACCCCTTCGAGACGCCGCGTACCTTCGCCCTGCACCGGGCCGAGTACCTGGTCGCCTTCGCGGTGTGCTCGGTGCTGATCATCATGCACCTGGACGAGATCCGCTGGCTGCCCGCCATCGGCCTGTTCCTGTACATCGACCTGATCGGGTACATCCCGGGGGCGATCGCCTTCCGCCGCAGCGGCGGGAAGCCGATCCCGAAGTTCTACTACGTGCTCTACAACGTCATGCACAGCCTGATCACCCAGGGCGCCGTCGTCGCGCTGTGGTGCGCGGTGATCGGCCCGGAGTGGGCGCTGCTGGCGATCCCGTGGCACCTGAGCGGTGACCGGGGCCTGTTCGGCAACTTCATGAAGTCCTTCGCGCTGCCGTATGAGCCGGTCACCCAGAAGGGCTACCTGCGGCTGCTGGACGACCTGCGGCTGAAGCACCCCAAGCCGGTGGGCCACGCCCAGGACCCGGAGCCGGTCGGCCACATCGCCCCCGCCCCCGCGGGGCGGGCGGCGCGGCCGGCCGAGCGTGCGGTGACCCCGGCCGCCCGCTGACGACATCCCGCCGTCCCCCGGGCCGTGGGCCCGGGGCAGAAAGGAGCACCACCCGCCATGACCGGTTCCACGCCCAGCACCGTGGCGCAGGAGGCCGACTGGGACACCGCTCCTGGTCTGCTCGACGGCGCCAAGGAACTCGCTCTCGGGCCCGAGGAGTGCAACCTCGCCTACTGGATCACCCAGGTCGCCCAGGGCACTTTGCGCGGCCGCGGGGTCACCGGCCACCACGACAGCGCGCGGGTGCCGGACTTCCTCAGGGCGCCGGGCCCGCTGCGCGAGGCCCTGGTCCTGGAGTTCGGTTTCCGCGGCCTGTCCGAGGAGGTCGCCACCCGGATCCTGGCCCCCTACGTGGAGATCGCCCCGGGCATCCCCGAGATGGAGTTCTACGCCACCCAGCTGATCGACGAGGCCCGGCACGCCCGGGTGTTCCGCAACCACCTGGTGGAGCTGGGGATGCCGGAGGCGACCTTGCTGCGGGACATCGAGGAGATGGCGGCCGACTACCACCGCGAGGTGCTCCAGCCGGTCATCGACTTCACCCTCGACATCGTGCAGACCCAGCGCGACTTCGCCGGCGGGGTGGCGGTGTTCGCCATCGTCATCGAGGGCGTGCTCGCCCCGGCCGCGGAGCTGAGCGAACGCAAGTGGACGCCGCTGTCCCCGGCCACCGGGGAGATATCCCGCGGCACCGCGATCGACGAGATCCGCCATCTGACGGTCGCCAGCACCATCCTGCGCGACCATGTGCGCGCCCACCCGGAGTACCGGCCGCGGCTGATGGAGATCCTGCGGGCCGGGGTGGAGCTGTGGGACGCGATCGACGACCGCAAGTTCGTCATCCACCGCGAGGAGCTGTTCCAGCAGGGCATGGCCGAGCACGCCGACAAGATCGGCGACTACGAGATCTGGCCCGGCACCCGGCTGCTGGACACCACGCCCGAGGAGCGCTACGACATGGCCGAGCGCTGGACGGACGAGATGGCCGAGTCCCGGATGGCCTACATGGGCCTGCCCGTGGAGGTGCTGTCGTCCGGGGCCGCTGCCGGGGCTCCGGCGTGAAGTCCCCCCTCCCGGCGGGCGCCGGCCGGTATCGGCCGCCGCCCGGCCGGCATCGCCGAGGCCGGCGCCACCGCCGCGGCGTCGCTGCCGCCCACGCCGCCGGCCGGGTCCGCGGCCGGCGGCTCACCGCGGGCCGGCCCCCGGGGCCGGCCGCCCTCACCCGGCCCGACGTCGCCCGTCGGCTGATCCCTGCGGAAAGGAAACCCGCCATGTTCGACACCCTCAAAGAGATCCTGGTCTCCATGCTCAAGGTCTCCCCCGACCTGATCACCGAGGAAGCCACCCGTGAGGAGGCCGAGCTGGACTCCCTCGCCGTCGTCGAGCTGTCGATGCTGCTGGAGAAGGACTACGGCATCAAGATCAGCGACGACGAGCTGATGGAGGCCGAGAGCATCGGCGAGATGGCCCGGATGATGACCGAGCGCCGCGCGACGGTCTGAGCACCCGGGCCGCCCGCCGTCCTCCCGCTGTCTGCCGCACCGGCGGCCCGCCGGCCGGGAGGGCGCGGGAGCCGTCACCCGGGAGGGCGTCACGCCCCGCGGCGACCTGGAACTACGGCTGCCCGAGTAGCCGTTAAGGTCGACAGCGCCGGGGAACCGGGACGAC
>NZ_JBFAWY010000043.1:0-53862 GCF_040680575.1 Streptomyces sp. NPDC052020 | reverse complement strand
AGCTGCGCCTGGCGGTGCCGAAGGCGTATGTCGTGCTCGCGGAGGGCTGGGAGCCGGGTCCGGACACCGCCAAGGCGCTGTTCCAGCACTCCCGTAAGGTCCTCGCCCCCTACAAGCGCATCCGGCGCCTGGAGTTCGGTGAGCTGCCCAAGACCATCTCGGGCAAGATCCGCCGGATCGAGCTGCGCGAGGCGACCGCCGCCGGCTCCGACCGGGAGTACCGCGAGGAGGACTTCCGGTGACCCCGGAACCGTCGTACGCCCACGGCACCGGCACGAGGCCGCTGCTCGGCGACACCATCGGCGCCAACCTCGACCGGACGATCGCCGCCCACCCCGGCCGCGAGGCCCTGGTCGACCTGCCTTCCGGGCGGCGCTGGACCTACGCCGAGTTCGGCGCGGCGGTCGACGAGGTGGCGCGCGGGCTGCTGGCGTGGGGCGTGGCCAAGGGCGACCGGGTCGGCATCTGGGCGGTCAACTGCCCGGAGTGGGTGCTGGTGCAGTACGCCACCGCCCGCATCGGCGCCATCCTGGTGAACGTCAACCCGGCCTACCGCGCGCACGAGCTGGAGTACGTGCTCAGGCAGTCCGGTGTCCGCGTGCTGGTCTCCTCGCTCGCGCACAAGGGCAGCGACTACCGGTCGCTGGTGGAGCGGGTACGGGGCCGCTGCCCCCGGCTGCGGGAGGCCGTCTACATCGGCGACGCGACCTGGGACGCCCTGACGGAGGCCGCGTCCTCGGTCCCGGCCGAGCGGCTCGTCGCCGCGCAGGCCGAGCTGAGCTGCGACGACCCGGTCAACATCCAGTACACCTCCGGCACCACCGGCTTCCCCAAGGGCGCCACCCTCTCCCACCACAACATCCTCAACAACGGCTACTGGGTGGCCCGGACGCTCGGGTACACGGAGCGGGACCGGGTGTGCCTGCCCGTCCCGTTCTACCACTGCTTCGGCTGTTATAACTTCAGGGTACATGCTCCTGGCCAGTCCCCGCACGGCAATCCTCCTTCACTGTAAGCTGGTTGGGGGGTGATTCCATGTCGCTCCAGGAGAACCTCCGCAACCATCGGCGCCGCGAGGGATGGACGCACGGCGACGTACAGCCGGCACACTTCATCGTCGGGCGGGACGAGACGCACCTGATCGACCTCGCACTGGCCCACGGGGGCTGGGTGCCGGAAGGGCGGGACTTCCCGTACCGCGGCTGCCTGGTCCACTACGAGGCGCCCGAGATCTCCGCCTCCGCGCTGGCGACCGGGGAGGCCGAGCCGTCCCCGGAGTCCGACATCTACGGCCTCGGCGCCACCTTCCTGACGTCGGGGACGGGGTGGCGGGCCATCGAGTACCCCGATGATGCTCCGCGCGCCGTACAGCGCCAGGCGGTCGTGGACGGGAAGCGCCGGCAGGTGTCCATGCCGGGCAAGCTTGGCGACCTGGTCGACGACATGCTGAGCTACAACTCGGCCGACCGGCCCACGATCGACGAAGTCGTGGCCGCACTGAGCTGAGCACTCACCAACACTGCGGAACCCCCTGGTCAGTTGGCCGGGGGCTTTGCTGTTTGTGATCACGGCGAAGCTGTGCGTATCCTTCTGGGCAGGAAAGTGACAGAAGCCCCGTCCAGTGACGGGGCTTCAGGGGTCCGGAAGTTGTCCAGCCGGGCCGAGAGCGAGAGATCTCGTCGGGTGAAAACGAGGTCTCTCAAAAAGGCACAACAACTTACAGCTACACCTGAGTTGTGTTTGGTGTTTGGACAGATGCCGACGTAACTCGACCGACTCTTCTGGAGGTTGCATCCCGCAAGGGGTGCGCCGGGGGAGTGCCATCACAAGTGGTGGCCGGTCGAGACGTCGTCGCGCGCTTCGCCGGTCACGGAAAGGAAGACCGGTTGAGCGCCAACAAGAAGGTGCTGAACAGCCTCGGATACGTCGGCCTGATCTCCGTGATCGTCGGCATGGGGCGGTACATCATGCTCGCGAACCTCGGGGAGCCCCAGCATGAGTGCTTCGATGCTGCTTGCGCTGCCTTCATGGCTGCCGCGACGCTCGGACTGCTGGCCCTCACCCTGTTCACCTTCGCCGCCAGGCGGGGCCCCGGCGACGGGCAGGCGCCCCCGAACTCCAACGGTCCGGGGGCGCCGACTTCCTCGTAGTTACCGCACCGGGCAGGCTCCCGTGCTGCACTCCTCGTCCGTGGAGTCCTCGACCGAGGTCACCTCGTACTCGGCGAACTGCTCGGACGTCAGGCGCTCGTACGGGGCCTGCTCGCGGGTGCCGTCCGGTCGGTGTGGGTCATGCACTCGACGTCGACCGCGGCGCCGTCTGTAGACGGCTTCGCCTTCCAGTCGCACGTCATGCACTCGGCCTCGAACGTCATGCAGGTGTCTGACTGCTGCGTGATCCGGTGCTTCACGAAGCGCATGACGGAACGGGTCACTGCGCGCCCTCTCGGGCTTTCATCGCCTCGGCCACCCGCTCGGCCACGTCCGCGGGCACCATGCCTACGTGTACGTACGCCTTGCCCTTGTGGGTAACGACGGGACGCAGCGTCCCCCAGACGCTCTCTCGGACGCCGAGGGCGGCGAGGGCCGCCCGCAGTGCCTCGGTCGCTTGAACGGCCGTAGCTCGGCCGTCTCGCCACGCCTGCATGTCCATCACTCGACCCCGTGGTCGTCTCGCAGGTGTGTACGGAGCACGACGTTCGCGTCCGACACCTTCGAGTAGTCCCCGACCGATCGGGCGTTGGTTCGTGTAACGGCGTGGCCGAGGCACTCCCGACAGCTTGCTACGGGTTCCGGCTCCCGGTGCGGGGCCATCAGGTGCACCGGCCCCGTGATCGTCGTCTTCGGTGTACTCATTCCGTACGGCCTCCCGGACTTCGTATCTGCCGAAGCATGATCCCGCGGAATGCGCACCGCTCCTCGGTTCATGCGCGTTGTCGACTGGAGTCATGCACGGCAGGCAGCCGACCACTCGGCGAGCCTCGCCCGAAGTTCCTCACCGAACAGTGCGCATTCCTCGTACCCCCCGAATTCTTTCAAGTAGGTCTGCACGTCTCGACCGTCACGCAGTACGAGACTGCCCGCCGAAGTTTCGATGGTAACCAACGATGCGTCGTAAATCGTGAAGGTATTCAGCGGCGCCCGAGGAGTTACCGTCCCCACGGGAATCACACCGATGCGCACATTCGGAAGGTAGGACAGGGAAGACAAGCGGTCCATCTGTTCGGCCAAGGCCAACGGCGAAACGACAGGCCAGCGAACGGCCTGCTCGGTCAGTAGAAACGTGAACTGTTTCGACACGTCGTAGAGAATGGCTTGCCGTTCCAGCTTTCCCGCGACTGCCTTACTCGTATCGGCCGGGGAGTGGGCGAGGCTCGCCCTCACGTATTCCGGCGTGGCGAGGAGACCGGTAATCATCGAGAGCAGGAAGTAGCGCATGTGCGTCGAGGACGCTTCAAGCCCTTTCAGCTCAGCCTGTCGCGTTCCGAGCCCCTTACGTCGAAGCTCCCGCAGGTTCCGCCATTCCGTGTTGGCCATCCTGGCGAGCGCGGACGCCTCGGCGACCAGTTCGGGCGGCGCCTCCAACGCTCTGAGGATCGCCTCCACGTCGACCAGGGACGGCCGTGTCCGGCTGTTCTCGATCCGGCTCACCTTGGACTGAGACATGTTGCCGCGCGCGGCGAGCCGATCCCCTGAGAGACCGGCTCGCTTGCGTAGCTCTCGAAGCAGTGAGGCAAGTTCTGGGCCGGACTCGCCGAGCTGCTCGGCTTCGAACGTCACCCCTTCACGTACTCCAAGAACGGGACCGACTCGGCAACGGCGATGCGCTGGTATTCGATGAAGTCGGCCGGCTCTCCCTTGAACAGCTCTCGACTCACCTGGGCGCCGTCGCTCTCGTAATGCATGAGAACGACCGTCGAGCGATCGAACATCCAGAAATCTTGGACTCCCGGCAAGGGGTTCTCTCGCTCGGTCACGTCGAGAATTCGGATGTCTTCCCCGGCAAGTACATGCGGGGCGTAGTACCTGGAGAACTCGAATTGCAGATACTCGGAGAGCGGCCGAGTCACGATGTGCACTCGCCCCTTACGCCTCCCCTCACCGCGAAGCCTCTTCAGGTCTTCCGTGTACGGCGACGAGTAGGTGTCTGGGTCCACTCGCTTACCTGCTCGGAAGTCTTCGAGCTCTCCGGCTTCCTGCGGTACGAGGTACTGCGGCAAGGTTTCCAGTCGCCACGCCTCGGACTGGAACCCCCGAAGAGTCGCCTTCCAGTCGTCACCATCCAAGAGCACGAACAGCCTCCCGAAGAACGCTCTCGGGAATCTCCACAAGCCCTTCCCCCTGCGGCGGAGCGAAGGCATTGGAAACGTCACCCTGCACGACGAACGTCCCCCGCTCGGTCCGGTAGACATTCGGGCAGTCGTCTTCGCCGCACTCCCCGTTTCCGTTGCCGGTAAGCCGAGTCAGTTCTTCGCGTGCCATGCGAAACCCCCTTGTCTGTCGGCCCTGTTCGGCCGTTGGACACGACCGTACGAGTGTCATGCCCGGCCGTCCATTCACGTTCGTGGGTATGCACGTTGTTGCATGAACTGGCCAGCGCGGCGCCACCTTACGGGAGCAGTGGGCGCCCCTCCTGCGCGGCCCGGATGTGCTCAGGCTTTAGCGCGTCCTCGCCGTACCGGGCGGTGAACGCCCGCACGCGGCCGAGGGGGAGTCTGGCGGAGGCGGCTCCTCGCGCACCCACTGATCGGACGCTGAATCTCTCCCCGAGTGGTCCGCCTCGGGGAGGGGTTGAGCGAGCCGGCCACGGCTCGCCTGTCGCCAAGGAGCGCCGCGCCCTCGTCGAGGTGGCCGAGCTACTGGCGCCGTGACAGCTCCGCTCAGCCAGCCTCCGTCCTCGCCGTCGCCGACTACAAGAAAGAGTTCGGGATGGAGTGATTCAGCCAGCCTCTGGCTCTCTCGGCCTGGGCTTGGCGGGCCCAGATCTCGTCCCGTTCCTTGTCGGTCAGATCCTCAAGCCCATCCATCATGTACAACCAGTCCTCTGCTGTTGGCTCCTCTCGATGCCACATGTAAAGGTCGATGCTGGGGTGCAGAACCGCGAGAAGGCGCCTGAAGGCGGCCGGGGTTACGCCGCCGAAAACACACAGAACTCCACGGTCGACGCGTAGGTCCAGGAGCTTGCCGATGAACTCCTCGACAGTGCCGATGCTTACGGCCCGCTTGTAGAGCTTGCACTCGAAGGCGATGCGCAGGGTTCCGCCGATGGCTGGCACAGATGCCAGTACGTCAATCTGGCGCTCGATCTTGCTGTGGACACCGACCAACCTCGCGTCGTGCTGGACGGTCGCGTTGGCGTCGAGCTTGCTGACCTGGTCCGCAACCAGCCGTTCGAACGATTGCCAATTGTCGGCGTCGCTGGCCCAGAACGGCATCCGGTTCATCATCAAGTTCCCCACGTCGCAAGAGTAGGTGCAGGGTCTGACAGTGGTCCCAGAGAGTGCCTGTCCCCACCAGCGAACGCCTTTGGGCGTTTGGTCCTGCCGGGCAAGACGCTCGGCTGGCAGATCGCTGGCCGGTGCGAAGTTGACCGGATCGGTCGGCATCATGTAGTCAATCTCTTCCGCCTCTTCGAGGCGCACCGTAGCTCCCGCCGCTCGTCGGCGGTCGAGCTGGACACTCCGTGAGAGTCCGCCATCCCGAAGGGCTGGCAGGGGAAGCCGAGGGCACCCCGAGCGCGAACGGTACGCGCGATCTCCCATCACCACGCCGAGGCGTAGCCGTGCGCTGCCCTCGGCCTCTCGAAGGAGGTCGCAACCCGTGACGTCGACTGGCTACCTGCTCGACCTGACCGTCACTGACTACCACCTGTCCTACTCGCACATCTCCGCCGAGCTCATCGTCGCTCTGCCCGAGGGCTCTGCCGTCTCAGCCGTCCGCATGATGCCGGACGGCTCCTCGCTCCGACTGACGTTCGTTCGCAGCTACGGCGAACGGGAGCTCTGGCACGTCCCCGGACTTCGCGCCCGAGGGATCTCGAACGAAGAGCTCTCCCGAGAGCTCGTCTGCGTCCTGTACCGCCCTACCGCCACCGTGACCACGGAGCGGACACGCCCCTTGGAGGTGGCTCGATGAACAACGGCACGAAGAAGAAGGGAGCCCCCCCTTCAAGGTTCAGTGGGAGCGGCACGTTCTGCGAGTGGCGAAGCTGAAGAACCCGACTCACGCGCTCGTCGGCATGGCTTACATCGGCTACGCCAACCCTGACGGGAGCAACCTACGCCCGCCCGCCATGAAGCGGATCGCCGCAGACCTCGGCCTGTCCGAGCGCACCGTAGAGCGCGCCTTCGAAGGGCTGGAGGCTGCGGGGCTCATCGTGCGACTGAGCCGAGGAATCCCCAGCAAGGCGAGCCACTGGCGCTTCGTCATCCCTGCGGAAGACCCGACAGCCGTGACGGGTGTTGTCGAGGCCGAGAAGGAAGACCCGACAACCCTGACGGAGACACCCGACAGTGGTGACAGGAAGAACCGACAGCCCTGTCAGGAAGACCCGACAGCGGTGACGGCGTACCAAGACAAGTACCAACACACCACCAACACAACTACCAACACAGAGGCGGCCCTCACGGGCCGCATCAACGTTGACGACGTCTGGGCTCAGGTCGAGGCCGAGCACTACGAGCGGGAGCACTACGAAGAGCTCTCGACTCGCCACCTGCTCGAACGCTTCGAGCTCGGGGCGCCTGTCGGCGCCCTCTGACGTAGACCGCGACGGCGAGGTGATCGCCGAGCGCCACACCTTCGCCGTTGCTCTGTTCGCTCTGTGGCGCCCTACCGGGCGCCCCTGACGCATGCCCGCCTACTCACTGGAGGCGCTACCGCGCCCCACTTCCCGAAGACCCTCGCGGCAAGCGACTCCACCTTGCCGTTGCAGCTCTGCTCAAGCGGCGCCCGACAGGGCCCCCATCACAAGGAGGACTTACACAGTGACTACGTACTCCCCGATCATCGCCGCCGATGGAAGCAAGCTCTGTGGCATCGAGTCGTGCGGCCGTCCGCACCGCGTGCGCGGCCTCTGCCTTGCGCACGGTCAGCGCGTCCGCGTGCACGGCCATCCGCAGGCTGACAAGCCGTTGCGCTCCCACGCCTCCCGCAACTGGAAGGGCGAAGACGTCTCGTACATCGGCGCACACAACCGCGTGACCCGAGAGCACGGCAAGGCCGCCGAGTGGAAGTGCGCTTGCGGATGCGGCCGACAGGCCAACGACTGGGCGTACCTCGGGACCGATGCGGCGGCAAAGGTCGACGAGACCGGCCGCCTGTACTCCGTCAGCCCGGACCACTACGCGCCCTTGGCGAAGACGTGTCACCGCGGCTTCAACACCTGGCAGGCGCAGCGCCGTACCGGTGTCCCCATCGGTCTCGTCATCGCCGAAGCGCTGGCCGCGTAACCACCCCCTACCGGAAGGAAGTGATCCCACTGTTCACCGTCTCCCACGTTCACCGCTCCGCCCGCCGTACCGGCGAGCGCCTGTCGGCTCTGCTCGACGCCGACACTGCCCGAGGCGTTGACGTCCGGCTCATCTTTGCCGACGCACACCAAGGCCGAGGGTCGGCCCGTTGGCTCGACGTCGAGCTGTACGCCACGAAGGGGCATGGCTACCCACACGCCGACACGGCCGAGGCTCTCCGCTCCGTGGCGCTCGTCCTGGACTCCGTCACCGGCCACGAAGTACAGGGCTTCGGTTCGGTCGCTGGCGGCGCCCTCACGGGCTCTCACGCCATCCGGGAGGGTCTGGCGCTCTCACTTCGGTTGTGCGCCCAGACGGATGCACCGGGACTCCCCGACTCACGTTTCACTCTCGACAGCCGAGACCGTGCGCCGTAGGGGGCTGCGCACCGAAGCCGCAGACCCACTGAGCACGGGGGCGTGTCCTGGGGAGTGCTCGGGACATACCCGTCGCGTGTCGGCCGGCTCAGTGAGTCTTGGAGCCAAGTCGCGAAAAACCGCTACGAGTTGACCGGCTGACAACGCCACACTTGAGGCATGGACGAACTGTATGTAGTCCGGCATGAGCCGACCTGGCGCGAGGAGCCGGAACCAGACGACGAGTACGACAACGACACGGACCACAAAACCCTGTACGCCCTCTTCGGGCTGGCCATCTACAAGGCCAACGTCCTCGAACACACCCTCGTCAACACTCTCGCCCTGGCCAGAATCATCACGGCGGAGGAGCAGGGGGAACAGCTCATCCGGGACCCTTGGGCGCAGGGCTTCAAGGACATGATGGGCAAGCTCATCAAGCGCGCCGAGCCGCACGTAAGCGCCTACCCGGAAGTGGTAGACGACCTGACCAACAGCCTGAAGCGGCGCAACTTCCTGGTTCATCACTTCTGGCGTGAGCGCATCCAAGAGACGATCGCCGAGGCGAGTCGAGCCAAGATGTGCGCGGACCTGAAGGCCGACTGCCGACTGTTCACTCAGACGGATGAGCGCCTGAGTGAGAGGGTCTTTGACCCCCTGGCGAGGAAGCGGGGAATCACGGCCGAGATGATCGAGGCTGCGTACGCGAAGGAACGCCGCGAGGCGATGAAGCGCTACGAGCCCGACTCGTTCACGGCCGAAGACGATTCGGGCTGACCTGCTTGTTCACACGCCCCTGGCCAAGCTGAAATTGCCCTGAAGTTCCTGGGAGGCAACGGTGATGATGTAGCTTCCGGCCATGAACACTCTGGCGGGGGACTGGTGGGAATCCGGCTCGTGGTGGCAGCTCGTCGTCACGATCGCTGCGAGCATCGCGGTGGGCATTCTCGGAGCCTGGGCGGCGCTCAGGTCCAGCAACCCAAAGCGTCAACTCACCTGGCGAGTGCGATCCAACACCCCGCTCATGAGCGTACCCGGAAACCCCCAGGGGTCTGAGCTCGCCGTCACCTTCTTCGGTGCGCCGCTGGCATCACCGCGCATCGTTGAACTCGTCATTGCCAACTCAGGTCGGCGTGACATCACCGCCCCCATGTTCCATGACGCTCAACCACTGCGGTTCGACTTTGGCGCCCCCGTCTGCACCATCCTGGATGTGACGACATCCCCCGCCGGAAGCATCCGCCCCACGTTCGACACCGCTGGCTGGCACATCGTGGGCGATGACACATCGGGAGAATGTTGGGTTGACGTCCTCCCCACGTTGCTCAGCAAGGGGCAGGAAGTCGTACTTTCTGTACTCGTCGACGGCGATGAAAAGCCAGTGGACTTGGTCAGGTTCCCGCTGGTCGATGTCACTCCAGTCTCCGAAGCGCCGGGGGAACGGTCGCGAGCGCTCGCCGAGGCACTCAGCCGAACGTCGATCTACCTCGGGCCGATCCGCATCAGGGTGCGCTCTGATCGACCCTGAAACCGTGGCGCAAGGGCGGGCGGTAAGACGCAGCGGTGCGGAAACCACGGCTCAGGGGATCACCCCCCCGACCGACGTCCGACCGAGCGGGCAGGCGCCCGGGCGGCTGAGGACGCAGCACGCGGCCCGCTCGCGAACGATCACGCAGCCTCGGGCCCCAGTCCTCGGCCGCTCGCTCCCTCGACGACAACGACGCGGACGACCGGGCACTCCTCGACGAGCTGATGCCCATCACGTACAACGCCTTCAACCGCAACGGTCGCGTCGCCCCCTGACGCCAGGCAGAGGGAAGCCCCGGTACCCCCGAAGGGGGGTACCGGGGCCTCGTCGTATCCGCTACTCGCTCACGTCCCGCCACCCGATGGTGACGTGGTCATCGACAGACATGGAGGACATGTGCCGGCCCTTGGCCGGGTTCAGGGTGACGATGCAGCAGAAGTCCACCCACGCACGACGCGTCGGCAGAGGCAGACTCGGCCACCCCTCGATCAAGCCCGCGACCCCCTTCACCGGGTCGAGCGGAGGGATGCCGGCCGAGCTCGCCATCTCCGACTCGATCTCTTCGAGCTTCTTCTGGAGCGCCGTCGACCCTGCGGTCATCTGAGACAGGCTGATCGAGCCCTCTGCGTAGGCCAGAGCCAGCCCGTCGAGGCGGTTCCGCAGTTCCTGTGCCTGACTCTGGAGCTGAGCCCCTGAGCGGCCATCCTGGGCGTTCTGAGTCTCCAGGATCTGACCCAGGAAGTCGGGGAACATGAGGCGGGCCAGAGTCGCCTTGCTCGCACGGTCGTCGGCGATGCTCCGCGGAGTGCGCGTGTGCGTAGCCGTGCAGCCGTACACCGGGACGCCCCGGTAGCCGCGACCGTTGACCGTGTCCGTGCAGCCGTCGTACCCGCACTGCCCGATGCCGGCGAGCAGCGTGCCCGGCGTCCGGCCGGTCCGCTTGCCTCCCGAGAATCGCTCCGGGCTGTTGAGGATGGCGACGACCGAGTAGTGCACCTCGGGGTCGAGGATCGGAGGCCACTGGGCCTCGCCCATCACCTCGCCGTAGTACGTGGACATCCCGGCGTAGCGCGGGGACGTGAGTACCTTCTTCACGCCCCGCAGCGTCCACCCCTTGGCGCCCGTGACCTTGCTGCGGGGTGACTGGAGCTTGGCCTCGTCCCACTTGCGGGCGACCGCCGACAGAGACTCCCCGGCGAGGATCATCTGTGCGCCCTCGACGATGGCCGCAGCCTCGTCGGCGACGAGCGTCATGTGGTCGTCTGCGTACCCGAAGGGGCGGATGCCGGCGGTGTACGGGCGGCCCTGCTGGGCGGCCTGCTGGTTGGCGAGCTTCTGGCGCGCGGCCTTCTGCTCACCCTCGTAGGTGGCCCAGGCGGTCACCGTGCGGGCGACAGCTCGGCCGGCCGGCGTGGACAGGTCGAGGTGTCCGGCCTCGACCGCGTAGACATTGACGCCCAGCTCGATGACGCGCTCCAGGTCCCGCGTGACGCGGATGAGGCGGTCAGTGTGCCAGCACACGATCGCCTGCGGGTTGCTCTGGAGCATGGCTTCGAAGTCGGGCCGGACGACGTTCTTCTTCGTGGCGCTCAGGTCGTTGTCGACCCAGACGTGTCGGACCTTGAGCCCGAGCTGTGCGGCGAGCGTCCGGCAGCGCTTCTCCTGCCGCTGGACGCCGTACTCGTCGCCAGTGAGATCCTGGCTGATGCGGACGTAGATGTCGCACTCGCCATCCTGCCCTGCCCCGCGATTTTGCATGAAGGACATGGTACCCCCAAGGTGTACCGCTCGTTCGGCATGGTGATGGGTAACCTCGGGGCCACCTCCCACGGTGCCTGCATCGTCATCCCGGCCCCCTCCTTCGACCCGAGGGCCACCCTGGAGGCCGTGCGGCGCGAGCGGTGCACCTCCCTGTACGGCGTCCCCACCATGTTCCTCGCCGAGCTCGACCTGTCCGGCTTCGCGGCCTACGACCTGTCCTCCCTGCGCACCGGCATCATGGCGGGCTCGCCCTGCCCGGTGGAGGTCATGAAACGGGTGGTCGCCGAGATGAACATGGCGGAGGTCTCCATCTGCTACGGCATGACCGAGACCTCCCCGGTGTCCCTCCAGACCCGCCGGGAGGACGACCTCGAACACCGCACCGCGACCGTCGGCCGGGTGCTGCCCCACATCGAGGTGAAGGTCATCGACCCGGCCACCGGCGTCACCCTGCCGCGCGGCACCGCCGGAGAGCTGTGCACCCGCGGCTACAGCGTGATGCTCGGCTACTGGGACGAGCCGGAGAAGACCGCCGAGGCCGTGGACGCCGGCCGCTGGATGCACACCGGGGACCTCGCGGTGATGCGCGAGGACGGGTACGTCGAGATCGCCGGCCGTATCAAGGACATGATCATCCGGGGCGGGGAGAACGTCTACCCGCGCGAGATCGAGGAGTTCCTCCACACCCACCCGAAGATCGCGGACGTACAGGTCGTCGGCGTGCCGCACGAACGGTACGGCGAGGAGGTGCTCGCCTGCGTCGTCCCGCGCGATGCGGACGACCCGCTCACGCTGGAGGAGCTGCGGTCCTTCTGCGCGGACCGGCTCGCCCACTACAAGATCCCGAGCCGTCTGGAGCTCGTCGCCTCCTTCCCGATGACCGTGTCGGGGAAGGTGCGCAAGGTGGAACTGCGGGAGCGGTACGGCGCCCCGGACGCGCCGCGGGCGTGAAGCGGACGGGGAGCCGTCGCGGAGACGCGGACAGGGTGTGAACACAAGCCGGCGCCCAAGGCGCCGGCTTCGTCCGTCCGGACACTGCCGGGGCGGACCCGGTGCCCGCGAAAAGCCCCGCGGCCGGGCCCGGACGGGCGCGCGGTGCCCGGAGTCCGTCCGGCGCCCGGCGCCCGGTTCTCCGCATCACCGGCTTGTCCTTCTCTTGACGGCCTTCGACGGCGCCCCTACATTTACTTCCAGATCGTAGAAGTTAAGTTCCACGATGTGGAATTCCATAAGGAATCGCTACGGAATTGCTCACCGCGGGGCGCGACGGGAGTGCGAATCCGGCAGCCGAAGCAGGAGTACTCGATGGCTCGTATGACCGCTGCCCGCGCGGCAGTTGAGATTCTCAAGCGCGAGGGCGTCACCGACGCGTTCGGTGTCCCGGGCGCGGCGATCAACCCCTTCTACGCGGCGCTCAAGGCCTCCGGCGGCATCACCCACACCCTCGCCCGCCACGTCGAGGGCGCCTCCCACATGGCCGAGGGCTACACCCGAACCCACCCCGGCAACATCGGCGTGTGCATCGGCACCTCCGGTCCGGCCGGCACCGACATGATCACGGGTCTGTACTCCGCGACCGGCGACTCGATCCCGATCCTGTGCATCACCGGCCAGGCGCCGACCGCGGTGATCCACAAGGAGGACTTCCAGGCCGTCGACATCGCCTCCATCGCCAAGCCGGTGACCAAGATGGCGGTCACCGTCCTGGAGGCCGCGCAGGTCCCCGGCGTCTTCCAGCAGGCGTTCCACCTCATGCGCTCCGGACGCCCCGGCCCGGTCCTGATCGACCTGCCGATCGACGTCCAGCTCACCGAGATCGAGTTCGACCCGGAGACCTACGAGCCGCTGCCGGTCTACAAGCCGGCCGCGACCCGCGCCCAGGTCGAGAAGGCGATCGGGATGCTCAACGCCTCCGAGCGCCCGCTGATCGTGGCCGGCGGCGGCGTCATCAACGCCGACGCCGCGGACCTGCTGGTGGAGTTCGCCGAGCTGACCGGCACCCCCGTCGTGCCGACCCTCATGGGCTGGGGCGTCCTGCCCGACGACCACGAGCTGAACGCCGGCATGGTCGGCCTGCAGACCTCGCACCGCTACGGCAACGCGACCTTCCTGGAGTCCGACTTCGTCCTCGGCATCGGCAACCGCTGGGCCAACCGCCACACCGGCAAGCTGGACGTCTACACCGCCGGGCGGAAGTTCGTCCACGTCGACGTCGAGCCCACCCAGATCGGCAAGATCTTCGCCCCGGACTACGGCATCGCCTCCGACGCCAAGGCGGCGCTGGAGCTGTTCGTCGAGGTCGCCAAGGAGCTGAAGGCGGCCGGCAAGCTGCCCGACCGCTCCGAGTGGGCCGCCGCCGCTCAGGAGAAGAAGGCCACGCTCCAGCGCCGTACGCACTTCGACAACATCCCGATCAAGCCGCAGCGCGTGTACGAGGAGATGAACAAGGCGTTCGGGCCCGAGACCCGCTACGTCTCCACCATCGGCCTCTCCCAGATCGCCGGCGCCCAGATGCTGCACGTCTACCGGCCGCGGCACTGGATCAACTGCGGTCAGGCGGGCCCGCTCGGCTGGACCGTCCCCGCCGCGCTCGGCGTCGCCAAGGCCGACCCGGACGCGCAGGTCGTGGCGCTCTCCGGCGACTACGACTTCCAGTTCATGATCGAGGAACTGGCCGTGGGCGCCCAGCACAAGATCCCCTACGTCCACGTCCTGGTGAACAACTCCTACCTGGGCCTCATCCGGCAGGCGCAGCGGGCGTTCGACATCGACTTCCAGGTCAAGCTGGAGTTCGAGAACATCAACTCGCCCGAGCTCGGCGTCTACGGCGTCGACCACGTCAAGGTCGCCGAGGGCCTGGGCTGCAAGGCGATCCGGGTGACCGACCCGGCCGAGCTGGGCTCCGCCTTCGAGCAGGCCAAGAAGCTCGCCGCCGAGTACCGGGTGCCGGTCGTCGTCGAGGCGATCCTGGAGCGGGTCACCAACATCTCCATGTCGGGCACCAACGACATCAGCAACGTCGTGGAGTTCGAGGAGCTGGCGACCGAGCCGGGGCACGCCCCGACCGCCGTCAAGACGCTGAAGGTCTGACCGGCCACCGCGAATCCGCGAACACCGGTCCGCCGGACCGGTGAACCGGACGGACGGAGCGCCGGACGGCACGGACTGCGGACGACGCCGCCGTACGACCCGAAGGGCGGCCCCCTCGCAGGAGGGGGCCGCCCTTTCGCGTGTGCGGGGTCAGACCCCAGCCGGCCGCGTCACCAACCTCACAGGGCAGAACTAGTCCCCGCCGCCGGATCCGCCTCCCCCTCCGTCGCCGCACCAGTGCGGGACGAGGGTGCCGTCGCCCGGGGCGATGTTGCGCGGGGAGTGCCTCAGCATCCCCTTGCCGCCCACCTCGATCCGCTCGGTCAGCCCCGCCCGCAGGGCGAAGCGCGGTACCAGCACCCGCAGGGCCGCCGTCCCGTGCAGCGCCACGGCGAGCAGCTTGGCGTCCTCCGACAGGCCGTGCCGGGAGGCGGGCGGCGCGTGCCGTTCGGTGAGGTCCCGCAGCAGGCGGCGGGCGGCGCGGGTCGGGGCGGGCAGCACGGTCCGCAGCAGCCCCGCCGACGCCAGGCCGGTGCGCAGCTCGGCCACCGCCAGGCGGACCGCCGGGTGCGCGGTGATCTCCCGCGGCCCGGCCGGTTCGCCGAGCCCGTCCCGTTCGTCCAGGCAGTGGAGCACGGCGCGCTCCAGCGGCGGGAGCGGACGCGGGGACCGTTGCGCCGTTACGGCGTCCGTACCCGTCCTGCGGACCGTGCCCGGCAGCCCGGCCCCGACCGCGCCCCGCAGATGCAGGGCGACCACGGCGACCGCGACGGCGGCCGGCGGTCCGCCCCGCAGCAGCGCGACCTCATACGGCGTCAGCCGCGGCGTCGTGTCCCCGTCGTCCATGACAGCACCCCCGTCCCCCGTGGCACACGGGGCCCGCCGCCCCCGTGCCGGCGGGTCCCGTGTGCCGGGTATGTGCCCGCTGCCGGGGGCGGTCCATGCCTGCCGGGGCCGGTTTCAGAGGTTGGTTTGAGGGTGCCGTAGCGCGCCTACGGCGGCTGCCGTAGGCGCGGGCGCGCGCGGGGAGTTGCGGAACACGCGAAGGAGCGCCGGATGCGGGACCGTCCGCATCCGGCGCTCCTGGCCGGTGAGGGTTGTGCTCGCGCGCGGGTGCGCACGCTGGCCGTCCGACGGCGCGAGACTGGGCGCGACAGGACATTCGCGCCGCCGGACGGAGTCTGGCGGGGCCCCTGGGCGGGGCGGGTGGCGGGACCGCGGCGGCTGCGACGGGACCGGGTCTCCTCCCCTCAGGTCGAAGGAGGAGACACCGGGCCCTTCACCACCGCACTGGCTCGCAGGCCGCCGCGGTCCTCGTCCTGCCCGCGGTACACCGGTCGGCCACCCCTCATCCGGGCCGCCGGTGCCGCGGGCCACGCGTACGGACCCGGCCTCCCCGCCGGGATCCGTACGCGAGCCGGTGTCAGTCCTCGCGCAGGGCGCGGACCGCCTCCTCCACGCGCTTGCCGTACTCGGTGTCGGCGGCGTGGAAGTGGGCCAGGTTCTTCTCGATCACGTCGTCGCGGGAGACCTGCGACAGGCCGCCGGCGATGTTGGCGACCAGACGCTGCTTCTCCTCCTCCGACATCAGGCGGTACAGCTCGCCGGCCTGGAAGAAGTCGTCGTCCTTGGTGTGCTGCGGAGCCGCGTGGGTACCGGTGTGACCGGAGACGGCGAGCGGGGCCGACAGCGGGCGGCCGGTCTCGACCGGGCCGTCGTAGGAGTTGGGCTCGTAGTTCTTGGCGTACCGGCCCTGGGAGTTGGACGCCATGAGACCGTCGCGGCCGTAGTTGGCGGCGCCGCCGGGCACGGCCTTGGGGGCGTTCACCGCGAGCTGGGTGTGGTTGACGCCCAGGCGGTAGCGGTGGGCGTCCGCGTAGGCGAACAGACGGCCCTGGAGCATCTTGTCGGGGGAGGGGCCGATGCCCGGAACGAAGTTGTTCGGGGAGAACGCGGCCTGCTCGACCTCGGCGAAGACGTTGTCCGGGTTGCGGTCCAGCACCAGGCGGCCCACGCGCTTGAGCGGGTAGTCCTTGTGCGGCCACACCTTGGTCAGGTCGAACGGGTTGAAGCGGTAGTCGGCCGCCTCGGCCGCCGGCATGAGCTGGACGTAGAGGGTCCAGGACGGGTGCACCCCGCGCTCGATGGCCTGGAGCAGGTCCGTCTGGTGGGAGTTGGGGTCCTTGCCCGCGATCTCCTGGGCCTGCTCGGTGGACAGGCAGCGGATGCCCTGGTTCGTCTTGAAGTGGTACTTGACGAAGAAGGCCTCGCCCTTGCTGTTCGTCCACTGGTAGGTGTGCGAGCCGTAGCCGTTCATGTGGCGGTACGACGCCGGGATGCCGCGGTCGCCCATCAGCCAGGTCACCTGGTGGGTGGCCTCGGGGGAGTGCGCCCAGAAGTCCCAGACGTTGTCCGGCTCCTGCTTGCCGGTGAACGGGTCGCGCTTCTGCGAGTGGATGAAGTCGGGGAACTTGATCGGGTCCTTGATGAAGAAGACCGGGGTGTTGTTCCCGACCAGGTCGTAGTTGCCTTCCTGGGTGTAGAACTTCACCGCGAAGCCGCGCGGGTCGCGGACCGCGTCGGCGCCGCCGAGGTTGTCGGCCACGGTCGAGAAGCGCACGAAGACCTCGGTGCGCTTGCCCACCGTGTCCAGGAAGTCGGCGTGGGTGTAGTCGGTGACGTCGTCGGTCACCTCGAAGTGGCCGTAGGCGCCGGAGCCACGGGCGTGCACCACGCGCTCCGGGATGCGCTCGCGGTTGAACCGCGCGAGCTTCTCCAGGAGGTGCTGGTCCTGGAGCAGGAGCGGGCCGCCGACGCCGGCGGTGGCGGAGTTCTGGTTGTCGGCGACCGGGGCGCCGGACTCTGTCGTGAGCACGCGCTGCGACATCGTGGACCTTCCGTGCGAGGGGTCAGCGGAAACCTGTTTCCGCTTCGTGGAGCGTAAGTTTGAGCGTTCAGTACGTCAACAGTTTGTTGAATACGGTTCTGCGCCGGTGGAGCCGGCCGGGAGCCGGTTCCGGGTGGCGCCGCCGCCTGGGCGCGACAGGACAGGTGTCAGCGGCGGCGCCACCCGGAGATCTGGGGGTGCCGCGGCGTCAGACCTGGGCGCCGGACAGGCGCTCCACGGCCCGCAGGAGGGCCGAGTGGTCCAGGCCGCCGTCGCCCTGGGCGCGCAGGGAGGCGACCAGCTGGGCGACCACGGCGCCGACCGGCAGGGCGGCGCCGACGTTGCGGGCGGCGTCGGTGACGATGCCCATGTCCTTGTGGTGCAGGTCGATGCGGAAGCCCGGCTTGAAGTCGCGGTTGAGGAAGTTGTCCTTCTTCCGCGTCAGCACGGTGGAGCCGGCCAGGCCGCCGTTGAGGACGTCCAGCGCCGCGGCGAGGTCCACGCCGGACTTCTCCAGGAAGACCACGGCCTCGGCGCACACCTGGATGTTGACGGCGACGATGAGCTGGTTGGCGGCCTTGACCGTCTGGCCGCTGCCGTGCGGACCGCACAGCACGATGGTCTTGCCCAGCGCCTCGAAGACCGGCTTGGCCTCGTCGAAGTCGGCCCGCTCGCCGCCGACCATGATGGACAGCACGGCCTCGATGGCGCCGGCCTCGCCGCCGGACACCGGCGCGTCGAGCACCCGGATGCCCTTGTCCTTGGCGTTCTTCGCCAGGTCGACCGAGGTCTGCGGCGTGATCGAGGACATGTCGATCAGCAGCGCGCCGGACTTCGCGTTCTCCAGGATGCCGTCCGCGCCGTAGGCGATCGCCTCGACCTGCGGGGACGCGGGCACCATCGTGATGACCACGTCGGCGTCGCGCACGGCCTCGGCGATCGAGCCGGCCGCGGTGCCGCCGGCGGCGGCCAGGCGGTCCAGCTTCTCCTTCTCCAGGGTGTAGCCGGTGACCTGGTAGCCCGCCTTGATCAGGTTCTCGGACATGGGGGAGCCCATGATGCCGAGGCCGATCCAGGCGATCTTGGGGAGATTGGTGCTCATGCGGGTGCCTCTCTAACTGCTCTTGGTGTCCGAGGTGTTCAGCGGGCCGCGCGGGCCTCGCGGGGCAGCCAGTCGAAGGCCTCCGCGCTGGGGCGGTCGCCCGGCTTGTACTCCAGGCCGACCCACCCGTCGTAACCGGCCTTCGCCAGCCGGCCCAGGAGGTCCTCCAGCGGCAGCGAGCCCGTGCCCGGCGCTCCGCGGCCCGGGTTGTCGGCGATCTGCACATGGCCGGTCTTCGCGGCGAACCGCTCGATCACCTCGGGCAGGTCCTCACCGTTCATGGACAGGTGGTAAAGGTCCATCAGGAACCGCGCGTTGCCGAGGCCGGTCGCCTCGTTGACCTTGTCGACGATCCCCACCGCGGCCGGCGCCGACACCAGCGGGTACAGCGGCGACTCGGGCTTGTTCAGGGCCTCGATCAGGAGGACGGCGCCGATCCGGTCGGCCGCGCGGGCCGCGAGGACCAGGTTCTCCAGCGCGAGCGCGTCCTGCTCGGCCGGGTCCACGCCCTCGACGCGGTTGCCGTACAGCGCGTTGAGCGCCGTGCAGCCCAGCGACTGGGCGAAATCGGCGGCCACGTCGATGTTGGCGCGGAACCTCTCCGACTCCTCGCCCGGGATCGACAGGGCGCCGCGGTCGGGGCCCGGGAGCTGCCCGGCGTAGAAGTTCAGGCCCGTGAGCCGCACGCCCGCGTCCTCGATCGCCTTCTTCAGGGCGTCGAGCTCGGACTGCTCGGGGGTGGGCGCGTCGATCCAGGGCCACCACAGCTCGACCGCGGTGAAGCCGGCCGCGGCGGCGGCCGCGGGGCGCTCCAGGAGCGGGAGTTCCGTGAAGAGGATCGACAGGTTGACGTTGAAGCGCTGGTCTGCGAATCCCATCGGGGCCGCGCTCCCTTCCGTTGTCGAGTTTCCGTAGTACGGAAGTTTGTTTCTGCGTAATGGAAGATTGCCGGTGGGGTGTCCGCCTTGTCAAGAGGGGTCGGCGGAAACGGTCACCGCGCGTTAGGTTGAGCGGGTGCGATTGAGAGTGGAGTTCACGACCGAGCCCTTCGACCTCGACGAGGCGCCACCGCACGCCGTGGTGGCCCGCGAGGTCGTCGAGGCCGCCGAGCTGGAGGCGGTGGACGTCGGCCCGTTCGGCAACACCGCCGAGGGCCGCGCCGACGCGGTGCTCACCGCCGTGGACGCGCTGCTGCGCAAGACGCTTGAGGCGGGCGCCACCCGGATCTCGCTCCAGGTCAACGTGGTCGGGGAGGGCGAGCGGTGACCGGCCCCGCGGAGGAGCCGTTCATCGCGGCCGTCAAGCCGCTGGTCGACGCGATCGGCGGCGAGATGCTCCCGCCGGACGAGGCCGGCCAGGACGACGTCGTGCTGTCCTGGGAAGGGGCCGACGTCGTCGCCGTACGCCTGCCGCAACTCGCCGACTCCCTGGATCACATCCTGGCCGCGCTGGAGCGCAGACAGGGCAGACCGCTGGCCGAACTGGACCGCAAGGCCAAGCAGGAGGTCGTACGGATGCTGGAGGCGCGCGGCGCCTTCTCGGTGCGGCACGGCGTCGAGACCGTCGCGAGCGCGCTGGGCGTCAGCCGCTTCACCGTCTACAACTATCTCAACCGCGAGAAGGGCACCTGACCGGGGTCCCCGTTCCTCGCCGAAAGCCGCCGTCCCGGCCCCCCGGGGCGGCGGTTTCGCGCATACCGGAGCACCCAGGACGAGCCGCCCAACAGGGCCCGGGACAGGGCCTGATGTACCCCCCGGTGGCCGCTCCTATTTGTTACGCCGAATTTTCAACAAACTGTTGACGTCGTGTTTCGGAGGGCGTTAGCTATCGGCACGCCCGTTCAGCACAAGGCCACGGAGGCTCCCGTGACGTCCACTTCCACGCCGCCGGGCCTGGCCCGATTCAACGCTCTCGATCAGGACACGGCCCTCGCCGCGCTCCTCGAGGCGTGCGCTTCCACGGCGTGGGCCCGGCGGCTGCTCGCCGCCCGCCCCTACGCCGCCACCGAGGACCTCTTCGCCGCCAGCGACGCCGCCATGGCCGAGCTGACGGCCGGGGACCTCGAGGAGGCGATGGCCGGCCACCCGCCGATCGGCCGCCCCAAGCCCGGTGACCCCACGTCGGCCCGGGAACAGCGCGGCATGGCCGGCGCCTCCGACGAGCTCAAGTCGGAGATGCTCGAACTGAACCTGGCCTACCAGGAGAAGTTCGGCCATGTGTTCCTGATCTGCGCCACCGGCCGGACCGGTGAGCAGATGCGGGACGCGCTGAAGGAACGGATCGGCAACGCGCCGGAGCAGGAGCGGGAGATCGTCCGCGCCGAGCTGGGCAAGATCAACCGTATCCGGCTGACCCGACTGGTCGAAGAGGACGCCCCAGTATGAGCACCAGCACCACCGCATCCGTGTCCACGCACATCCTGGACACCAGTGTCGGCCGCCCCGCCGAGGGCGTCGCCATCCGCCTCGCCGCCCGCGCCGGCCGCGACGCGGACTGGCGGGACCTCGGGGGTTCCGCGACCGACGCGGACGGGCGGTGCAAGGACCTCCCGGCCCTGCCGGAAGGCACGACCCACGTACGGCTCGACTTCGCCGTCGAGGCGTACTTCGAGAACAAGCAAGCCGATGCGCAGCAGGACGCCCCCGCGACTCGGGACAGCGGCACGTTCTTCCCAGAGGTAGTCATCACCTTCGCCGTCAAGCCCGGCGAGCACTACCACGTACCGCTGCTGCTCAACCCGTTCGGCTACTCCGTTTACCGAGGGAGCTAGCTAAATGCCCACGATCCTGGGACAGAACCAGTACGGCAAGGCCGAGAACCGAGTCGTCAAGATCACGCGGGACGGCGCCACCCATCACATCAAGGACCTGAACGTCTCCGTCGCCCTGTCCGGCGACATGGACGAGGTCCACTACTCCGGTTCCAACGCCAACGTCCTGCCGACCGACACCACCAAGAACACGGTGTTCGCGTTCGCCAAGGAGTACGGCATCGAGTCGGCCGAGCAGTTCGGCATCCACCTCGCCCGGCACTTCGTCACCTCGCAGGAGCCGATCCACCGCGCCCGGATCCGCATCGAGGAGTACGCCTGGGAGCGGATCGAGACCTCGGACGCCAACTCCAAGTTCATCGGCGCCGACGAGGTCAAGCACTCCTTCGTCCGCAAGGGCCAGGAGACCCGCCTCACCCAGATCACCTTCGACGGTGAGAAGTGGGAGGTCATCTCGGGTCTGAAGGACCTGATCGTGATGAACTCGACCAACTCCGAGTTCTGGGGCTACGTCAAGGACAAGTACACCACCCTCCAGGAGGCGTACGACCGCATCCTGGCCACCCAGGTCTCCGGCCGCTGGCGGTTCAACTGGACCGACGACGAGCAGAAGATGCCCAACTGGGAGAAGTCCTACGAGCAGACCAAGAAGCACATGCTCCAGGCCTTCGCCGAGACCTACTCCCTGTCGCTGCAGCAGACGCTGTACCAGATGGGCTCGCGCATCATCAACAACCGCAGCGAGATCGACGAGGTCCGTTTCTCGCTGCCGAACAAGCACCACTTCCTCGTGGACCTTGAGCCCTTCGGGCTGAAGAACGACAACGAGGTCTACTTCGCCGCCGACCGTCCCTACGGCCTGATCGAGGCCACCATTCTGCGGGACGGCTGTGAGGCCCGTATCCCGGTCGACATGACCAACCTCTGACGCGGGACGCGCGCCCCCGGTCCTGCCACCGGACCGGGGGCGCGCCACACCGGAGGGAACACCATGGCACAGCCTGCAAAGGGGCCGGCAAAAGCCCCCTGTTCCACCCTGCCGGAGCACATCGAGGACGCCGTCACGTCCGTGCATCCGGTGGATGAGAAGCTCCACCCCTCGCGGCTCGTCCCCGCCGCGCTCCAGCACATCGCCGCAATGTACGCAGGCGTTGTCACTCCTCCGCTCATCATCGGCCAGGCATGCGGCCTCGATCTCGCGGCCCGCACCCGGCTGATCGCCGCGAGCCTGCTCATCGCGGGCATCGCGACCCTGATCCAGACCATCGGCGTCAAGGGTGTCGTCGGCAACCGCCTGCCCTTCGTCAACGCGGCCTCCTCCGCGGGCATCGCCCCGATCCTCGCCATCGCCGAGACCAACGACCAGGGCAGCCAACTCCCCGCCATCTACGGCGCCGTCATGGTCGCCGGCGTCTTCTGCCTCGCCATCGGCCCGTTCTTCGGACGGCTGCTGCGCTTCTTCCCGCCCCTGGTCACCGGCGTGGTGATCACGCTCATCGGCGTCACCCTGATGCCGGTACCCGTGGGCTGGGCGCAGGGCGGCGACAAGGCCGCGGCCGACTTCGGCTCCATGGGCAACCTCGCGCTCGCCGGGTTCACCCTGGTCGTCATCCTGCTGATGCAGCGCTTCGGCAAGGGCTTCCTCAAGCAGGTCGCCCTGCTGTTCGGCCTGCTCATCGGCACCCTGGCCGCGATCCCGTTCGGCATGGCCGACTTCAGCGCCATCACCTCCGCGCCGGTCGCCGCGCTGCCCGCGCCCTTCGCCTTCGGCGCGCCCGTCTTCCAGCCCGCGGCGATCCTCTCCCTGTGCATCGTGATGCTGGTGCTGATGACCGAGTCCTCGGCCGGCATGCTCGCCCTGGGCGAGATCTGCGACCGCCGGGCCGACGCCAAGACCATCACCCGGGGGCTGCGCACCGACGGCCTCGCCACCCTGATCGGCCCCGTCTTCGGCGGCTTCCCCACCTCCGCCTTCGCCCAGAACGTCGGCGTGGTCTCGCTGACCCGGGTACGCAGCCGCTACGTGGTCGCCGTCGCCGGCGCCACCCTGCTGATCCTCGGCGCCTTCCCCGTCCTCGGCGCGGTGGTCTCCCTGGTTCCCATGCCGGTCCTCGGCGGCGCGGGCATCGTGCTGTTCGGCTCGATCGCCGTCAGCGGCATCCGCACCCTGTCGGAGGCCGGGCTGGACGACAGCTCCAACATCATCCTGGTGGCCGTGGCGCTCGGCGCCGGCATCATCCCGCTGGCCGCGCCCACGTTCTACGCCGAGTTCCCGGCCTGGGCGCAGACCGTGCTCGGCTCCGGCATCAGCGCCGGTGCGCTCGTCGCCGTCGCACTGAACCTGTTCTTCCATCATCTCGGCACCCGGGGCCGCACGGCTCCGGCACTCAAATCCTCCTAGGGTCCTGCCGTGCCCTCCCCGTGGGTCCTCCCCACCCACGGGCCGCCACTGAAGACAAGGGAAGCAGCATGGCACCATCGGCAGCCCAGCGGGTCGTGATCGAGAACTGCGCGATCGCGACCGTGGACGCGGGCGACACGGAGTACGCCTCGGGGTATCTGGTCCTGGCCGGCGACAGGATCGAGTCCGTCGGCCCGGGCAAGGCCCCCGAGGGCCTGGAGAACGTGGTGCGCCGGATCGACGCGACCGGCCATCTGGCCACGCCCGGTCTCGTCAACACCCACCACCACTTCTACCAGTGGATCACGCGGGGACTGGCCACCGACCACAACCTGTTCGACTGGCTGGTGGCGCTGTACCCGACGTGGGCCCGCATCGACGAGCCGATGGTGTACGCGGCGGCCCAGGGGTCGCTCGCCGTGATGGCCCGCGGCGGTGTCACCACCGCCATGGACCACCACTACGTCTACCCGCGGGGCAGCGGCGACCTGTCCGGCGCGATCATCCGCGCCGCCCGCGAGACGGGCGTCCGCTTCACCCTGGCCCGCGGCTCCATGGACCGGGGAGAGTCGGACGGCGGTCTGCCGCCGGACTTCGCCGTGGAGAGCCTGGAGGACGCGCTCGCCGGCACCGAGGCCACCGTCGAGGAGCACCACGACGCCTCCTTCGACGCCATGACCCAGGTCGCCGTCGCGCCCTGCTCGCCCTTCTCCGTCTCCACCGAACTGCTCCGCCAGGGCGCCGAACTGGCCCGCCGGCTGGGCGTACGCCTGCACACCCACGGCTCGGAGACCGTGGAGGAGGAGAAGTTCTGCCACGAGCTGTTCGGCATGGGCCCGACGGACTACTTCGAGTCCACCGGCTGGCTGGGCGAGGACGTGTGGATGGCGCACTGCGTCCACATGAACGACTCCGACATCGCCGCCTTCGCCCGCACCAAGACCGGCGTCGCCCACTGCCCGTCCTCCAACGCGCGGCTGGCGGCGGGCATAGCGCGCGTGCCCGACATGCTCGCCGCCGGGGTCCCGGTCGGCCTCGGCGTCGACGGCACCGCCTCCAACGAGTCCGGTGAACTCCACACCGAACTGCGCAACGCCCTGCTGATCAACCGCCTCGGAGCCCACCGCGAGGCCGCGCTCAACGCCCGTCAGGCGCTGCGTCTGGGCACCTACGGCGGCGCCCAGGTCCTGGGCCGGGCCGACCAGATCGGCTCCCTGGAGGCGGGCAAGCTCGCCGACCTGGTGCTGTGGAGGATGGACACGCTCGCCCACGCCTCCATGGCCGACCCGGTCACCGCGCTGGTCTTCGGCGCCGCCGCCCCGGTCACGGCCTCCTTCGTGAACGGGCGCCAGATCGTCGAGGACGGCAGGCTGCTCACCGTCGACGAGGACGCCATCGCCCGCTCCACGCGCGACGAGGCGCGGCGCCTGGCGCGCGTCGCGGCACAGGGCTGAACCCGTACCGAGGTACGGCACTTGGTCTCCGGCCGGGAGGGACGGCTCCCGGCCGGCAGCCGTGGACCCGAGCGGGGTCCGCGGCGGCCGTCTCCGGGGCGCGCGTGGACGCGCGCGCCCCGGCGCGGTTCCCCGTTCTCCCGAACGGCCCCGTCCCGGTCCCTCCCCACACCTCGGCTCCGCTCGTCGAGCGCGGAGGAACCCCCCATGACCACCCGCACCACCTCCATGACACCCACGTCGACGGAGACGTGTAACCGACCGGAGGAGAGCCGCCGTGGCCGACCACCCAGTTGACGAGAAACTCCCACCAGTGAAGATGGCGACCACGGGCCTGCAGCACGTGGCCGCCATGTACGCGGGAGTCGTCGCCCCACCCCTGATCGTCGGCGCGGCCGTGGGCCTCTCCGGCGTCGAACTGACGTTCCTCACCGGTGCGTGCCTGTTCACCGCGGGCCTCGCCACCCTGTTGCAGACCCTCGGCATCTGGAAGATCGGCGCCCGGCTGCCCTTCGTCAACGGCGTCACCTTCGCCGGTGTCGCCCCCATGACCGCGATCGTCGTCGCCACCGAGGACAAGTCCGACGCGCTGCCGATCATCTTCGGCGCGGTCATCGTCGCCGGCCTCCTCGGCTTCCTCGCCGCTCCCTTCTTCAGCAAGGCGATCCGTTTCTTCCCGCCGGTCGTCACCGGCACCGTCATCACCCTGATCGGCGTCTCGCTGCTGCCCGTCGCCTTCGGCTGGGCCCAGGGCTCCAGCCCCGCGGCGGACGACTTCGGCTCGGCCACCAACCTGGGCCTGGCGGCCATCACCCTGGTCATCGTCCTGCTCCTGCGCCGCTTCACCCGCGGCTTCGTCAAGCAGATCGCCGTCCTGCTGGGCCTGGTGGCGGGCACGCTCGTCGCGATCCCCTTCGGGGTCACCGACTTCGGCCCCGTCGCCGACGCCGACATCGTCGGCTTCCCCACCCCGTTCCACTTCGGCGCGCCCCAGTTCCAGCTCGCCGCGATCGTGTCCATGTGCGTCGTCATGGTCGTCTCGATGACCGAGTCCACCGCCGACATGCTGGCCCTCGGGGAGATCGTCGAACGCCCGGCCGACGAGAAGACCATCGCCGCCGGCCTGCGCGCCGACACCCTCGGCTCGGCGCTCAGCCCGCTCTTCAACGGCTTCATGTGCAGCGCCTTCGCGCAGAACATCGGGCTGGTGGCGATGACCCGCATCCGCAGCAGGTTCGTCGTCGCGGCCGGCGGCGGCTTCCTGATCCTGATGGGCCTGTGCCCGATCGCCGCCTCGCTCATCGCCGTCGTACCGCGCCCGGTGCTCGGCGGCGCGGGCGTGGTCCTGTTCGGCTCGGTCGCGGCCAGCGGCATCCAGACCCTGGTGCGGGCCGGCCTGGACAAGGACAACAACGTCCTGATCGTGGCGGTCTCCCTGGCCGTCGGCATCATCCCGATCACCGCGCCGGAGTTCTACCACTCCTTCCCGGAGACCGCGAAGATCATCCTGGACTCGGGCATATCGACCGGCTGCGTGGCCGCCGTGCTGCTCAACCTGGTCTTCAACCACCTGGGCAAGGGACGGGACGCGCAGGACGTGACCCATCCGATGGAGGCGGGGGAGGAGATCAAGGGGGCACGGCCGGCGTCCGCGCACTGAGCCGCACCGAGGAGGCCGGGTCAGCGCCCGGCCTCCTCGCCTCGGCCACCGCCTCCCGGCAACGGGCGCCGATTCCTCGGCGAGCACCGCGGCTGGTCGGGATGGCCGGATACCGGTGCGACGGCCTCGTCGGGGCGGGCGACGGCGTCCGCGCAGCGGCCCCGGGCGCACAGCCGTCGGGCCCGCCGCGGATGGACGGGCCACAGCGGCACGCCGCTCTCCGGACCGGAGGCCACCGCTGCCTCCCGCGCCAGGTCCAAACGCTCCTCCGCCTCCGCGGAACGGTCTTGCCGGATCACGTGGCCGGCGAGCCCGGGACGGAGTCCGACGGCCACGGACCCGGCGTCGCGGCGTGAGGGCGGCAGCGTGTCGAGCACCGTTCCCCTCGCAGCGCCCGGCGCCGCCCGCACAGAGCGGCGAGAAGGCGGTCACCGCCGGGAATCTCGTCCTCCCCGCTCCTCCCCGCTCAGATACGTCTCCAGCAGTGCGCCGAGCACGTCGACGGCGGACCGATGGGCCCCTGGCGGACGAGCAGGTCCACCAGGCACAGGCTCAGGTCCCGGTAGGGCGGCCGCGCTGGGCCCCCTCCCGCTTCAGACGCCTCAGCGCCGACCGGTGCGGCCGCTCGGCCCCCGCGAGCGGGTTCGCGTGGTCGAGGGCGTGACCGACCTGGTGCAGCGGGTCCATGACGTACTCGGCCGTCTCCCGCCTGTTCCGCCTAGCGCGCCCCGTGCCACGGCGTCCCACGGGGCGCCGTCGCGGCCCGCGCCCCGCGCGACGGCGCCCCGTGGCCCGTCGTCGCGGACGGCGAAGGAACGCACGCCGGCGAAGCGGACCATTTGCTCGCGGCGTTCGCCGCCCGCCAGGCGCGCCGCGCGTTTGCTGCCGCGCCTTCGGCTGATCCGTTCCCGTCCGCTGACCGGTGCGAACGCCGTGCACATCCTGGTGGCCGCCACGATGTACGGCCTCCCGTTCATCGGCGCGCTCCGGACACCGGCGCCGGTGACCGCGGGCGCCGGCATACGGGGGAGCGCCTCGGCGGCAGGACACCTGTCGCGCTCTTACATGGCACCGCATGGCGCCACCTGGTGCCATTCGGTGCCATTTCCTGCTCTCGGCGGCGCGTAGAGGTGTGTGGTGCCACCCTGCCGCAGAGAACTTCTTTGGTGTTTTCGCAGGTCAAGGCGGCCTTCTTTAGGCCCACTCCCCGCGTAGCGCCATCCGGCCTTGCCTGTGATGCCACTGTGGTGCCATTATGGCGTCATGGATCTCACGCCGTACGTCGACACCCTCCGCCGTGAACTCGCGGTGGCCGCAGAGGCAGGCGGGGACGAAGCCCGCGAGCTGGCCGAGCGGCTCACCGCTCCCCTGGAGTCGGCGGCCCGGCTGACCATGCTCCACGTGCTCTCCGCCGCGATGGACGAGATCACCCGTGAGCTCGCCCCCGGCTCGGTCGACGTACGGCTGCGCGGGCTCGACCCCGACTTCGTGGTGACACCCCCGCCCGCCGACGGCGGCGCCCCCGCGGAACCGGCCGCGCCCGTCGAACCGGCCCCGGCCCCGGCCGACGGTGACGAGGGCGGCACCGCCCGCGTCAACCTGCGACTGCCGGCCCACCTCAAGGCCCGCGCCGAGGAGGCGGCGAGCCGCGAGGGCCTGTCGGTCAACGCGTGGCTGGTGCGCGCCGTCTCGGTCGCGGTCGACGGCGGCACCCGGCCGCGTACGCAGGAGAAGACCCGCGCCCTCGGACAGGGCTTCACGGGCTGGGTGCGCTGACCGCGCCCGCCCGCACCACTTCACCCACACCGCGTCCCACCGGCGGGGACGACCCGAAGACTCATGAGGACGGGACAGCCATGCCTTCTTTCGACACCCCCGCACCGATCTCGGCCACGGCGCACGTGGAGGCCGGTTCCATCCAGTTCACCGCGACCGACCGCCCCGACACCGTCGTGGAGGTGCGGCCCCGCAACCCGGAGAAGGACGTGGACGTACGGGCGGCCGCCCAGACCGAGGTCACCTGCGTCGGCGGCGCCCTGACCGTCAGGACGCCCAAAGGCGGCCTGCTCGGCCTCGGCCGTACCGGCACCGTCGACGTGACGGTCGAGCTGCCCACGGGTTCGCGCGTCGACGTCAGCGGCGCCTGGGCCCACGTGCTCGGCGAGGGGAGGCTCGGCGAGGTCCGCGTGAAGACATCGACCGGCGACGTCCGTTTCGACGAGACCGGCCCGCTGCGCCTGAAGGCGTCGCACGGTTCGATCGCGGTGGACCGCGTCGAGGGCGCGGCGGAGATCACCACCAGCTCCGGCGGTCTGCGCGTCGGCTTCGTCGACGGCCCCGCCGTCCTGAAGAACTCGCACGGCGCGACGACCGTCGGCGCCGTGACCGGAGAGCTGCGGGTGAACGGCGCCCACGGCGACATCGACATCGCGCGCGCCGGGGACTCCGTCACCGCCACCACCGCCCACGGCGCCCTGCGCGTGGGTGAAGTGATCCGCGGCACCGTCCAGTTGGAGACCGCCTACGGCACCATCGAGGTCGGCGTCCGCGCGGGCACCGCCGCCTGGCTCGATGTCCACGCCGGCTCCGGACAGGTACGCAACACGCTCGCCGCCTCCGAGGCCCCGCGGGAGACCGAGGACATCGTCAAGATCCGCGCTCGCACCCGGTACGGCAACGTCGACGTCCGTCGCGCCAGGGCCTGAGCGCCGCACGCGTCCGCGAAGCCGCCTCCACCCCAGTCGCTCCGCCCATTCGAACGGGAGGGCTCCATGCCTTCGTCTGTCATGCCCATGTCCACGCCGGATGGCGGTAGCCCGTCGCCGGCCGCCGTCTCCGCCGTCGGCCTGCGCAAGTCGTACGGCGACAAGACCGTTCTCGACGGCATCGATCTGCACATCCCGGCCGGGTCCGTGTTCGCGCTGCTCGGCCCGAACGGCGCCGGCAAGACCACCGCCGTCAAGATCCTTTCCACCCTCGTCACCGCCGACGCCGGCGACATCCGCATCGGCGGCCACGACCTGGCCGCCGACCCGCGGGCGGTGCGTGCCGCGATCGGGGTCACCGGGCAGTTCTCCGCCGTCGACGGACTGATCACCGGCGAGGAGAACATGCTCCTCATGGCGGACCTGCGCCACCTGTCCAAGCGCGAGGGACGGCGGGTGGCCGCCGAACTGCTGGAGCGCTTCGACCTGACCGGGGCCGCGAAGAAGCCCGCCTCCACCTACTCCGGCGGCATGAAGCGCCGCCTGGACATCGCCATGACCCTGGTCGGCGACCCGCACATCATCTTCCTCGACGAGCCGACCACCGGCCTCGACCCCCGCTCTCGCCACACCATGTGGGGCATCGTCCGCGAGCTCGTCACCGGCGGGGTGACCGTCTTCCTCACCACCCAGTACCTGGAGGAGGCCGACCAGCTCGCCGACCGCATCGCCGTCCTCAACGACGGAAAGATCGCCGCCGAGGGCACCGCCGACGCACTCAAGCGCCTCATCCCCGGCGGACACGTCCGGCTCCGCTTCACCCGCCCGGCCGCCTACCGGGCCGCCGCCTCCGCCCTGCGTGAGGCCACCCGGGACGACGACGCGCTGACCCTCCAGATCCCCTCCGACGGCAGCCAGCGCGAGCTGCGCTCCCTACTCGACTGGCTGGACTCCGCCGGCGTCGAGGCGGACCAACTGACCGTGCACACCCCCGACCTCGACGACGTCTTCTTCGCCCTCACCCAGCCCAAGGAGGCCCTGCGATGAGCAGCCCCACCTTCGCCCTGCGCGACTCGGCCACGATGCTGCGCCGCAACCTCCTGCACGCCCGGCGCTACCCGTCCCTGACGCTGAACCTGCTGCTCACGCCGGTCATGCTGTTGCTGCTGTTCGTCTACGTCTTCGGCGACGTGATGAGCGCGGGCATCGGGGAGGGCGGCGCGGACCGCTCCGACTACATCGCCTACCTCGTCCCCGGCCTGCTGCTGATGACCATCGGCTCCACCACGATCGGCACCGCTGTGTCCGTCTCCATGGACATGACCGAGGGCATCGTCGCCCGCTTCCGCACCATGGCCATCCACCGCGGCTCGGTCCTCGTCGGGCACGTCGTCGGCAGCGTGGCGCAGTGCCTGATGAGCGTGGTCCTCGTCGGCGCCGTCGGGGCGGCCATCGGTTTCCGTTCCGTCGGCGCCACCGCCCTGGAGTGGCTCGCGGCCTTCGGGCTCCTGGTCCTGTTCACCCTGGCGCTCACCTGGATCGCCGTCGGGATGGGCCTGGTCGGTCCGAACCCCGAGGCGGCCAGCAACAACGCCGTGCCACTGATCTTCCTCCCGCTCATCTCCAGCGCCTTCGTCCCGGTGGACTCCATGCCCGGCTGGTTCCAGCCGATCGCCGAGTACCAGCCCTTCACCCCCGCCATCGAGACCCTGCGCGGCCTGCTGCTCGGCACCGGGATCGGCCACAACGGCTGGCTGGCCGTGGTCTGGTGCCTCGGGCTGGCCATGCTCGGCTACTTCTGGTCCACGTCGCTGTTCAACCGCGACCCGAAGTAGCGGCGGCAGGACCCGCCGGTCATCCGACAGCCCTGGCTCGCGGCTCGCCCACTCCGGGGTGAACGCGCCCGTCACACCTTGCGCGGGGACGCCAGCAGGTAACGGGCCCTGGTGCGCGGCTCCGTGTGCTCACCGACCTGCCATCCCGCCCGCTCCAAGGTGACCGCGCAGGCCCGCAGGGCCGCTCCGTCGGGCTCGTGCACGGCCACGGCCTCCGGCTGCGGGGTCGCGCGGACCCGGTAGCCGGCGCCGTCCGGTCCGGCCGGGCGATGGCCGCCTGCCTCCAGGGCGAGGGCGGCGGCCCGCACCAGATGCGATCGCTCCCAGCCGCACGGCCGGTCCGTCGCCCCGTCGGCGTTGGTCATCCGGCGCAGCTCCAGCAGCCCCTCCCAGGCGCCGCGCACCTCACGCGCCCGGGCCGGGCCGGTGTCCGGCGGCTCCTCCTCACCGCCGGCCCGCGCGGTGAAGACTCCGGTGGCGGGCGGTGCGGGGGCGGGCTCGGGCGGTCCCTCCGCCCCGGCTTCCCGTACGCGATGCCCGGCCGGCGTCAGGAAGTGGTCGTGCGGCGGCCGGGGGTGCCGGAAGGCCAGACCCCGCCGCACCAGCGCCGCGAGCTGCGCCGGCGTCCCCCTCAGCCGCCCGGTGACCGGATCGGCGGCCTCGATGACCCGCCGCTGGGCGGCTGTCGGCGGTCGTGTCACGGCGTACTCCCTCCCCGCTGAACGGCCCCGGCGCCCGGACCCGTTCGCTTCGCAGGCTACGCCGGGGGTCTGACATTCCATCCCGAGATCACCGGCCGCCCGTGCTCCGTGCCCAGCCGGCACAGTGTGCCCGTCGCGAGCTGGAACAGGGCTCCGGCCGACGGCGGCAGCCCGAGCCAGCGGGCGGTGAGCACCCGCAGGAAGTGGCCGTGCGCCACGAGCACCACACAGCCCTCGGTGTTGGTGAGCGCGGCGTCCGCCTTGGCCAGCATCCGGTCGGCCCGCTCCCCGACCTGCTCCGGGGTCTCCCCGGGGTGGTCCGGCGGTCCGGGCGCGACCCCGTCGGTGAACAGGAACCAGTCCGGCCGGGTCCGCTGGATCTCGACGGTGGTGACGCCCTCGTACCCGCCGTAGTCCCACTCCCGCAGATCGGCGTCGACCCGTACCGCGTCCAGCCCGATCAGCTCGGCCGTCTCCCGCGCCCGCTGGAGCGGGCTGACGAACGCCGCCCCGATGCGGTGCGAGCGCACCAGCGGCACCAGCCGCCGCGCCTCCTCGCGGCCGTGCTCGGTCAGCGGAACGTCCGTCCACCCGGTGTGCCGCCCGGACCGCGACCATTCGGTCTCGCCGTGCCGGACGAGGAAAAGATCACCCATGCCGCACAGGCTAGTGCCGCGGCACCGGAGGCCCGGCGCTCCGCCCGCGCCACCCATACGTGTCCGGGTCCCGGTCCGCCTCGGCGTCCGGCCCCGTCGGCCCGGATGAGGGCCGCCGTCGCCGGGACGGGGGGTGGCTCAGTGGACGATGGACACGATCCGGCACGCGGCGCCGGCGAGCCGGCGGTCCCCCTCGACGCGGGCGCGCGCGAGGGCGGTGGCGGGATCGATGTCGCGCGTGCACAGCCGCCAGGCGGTCTCCGCGTCCAGCGCCACGGACGCGGCCGGCCGGCCGCCGGGCGGTTCGGCCAGCGACCAGCGGCCGGTGGCGGCGGTCGCGGTCCAGCTGCCGCCGGCCGGCCCCTGGACGGTCACTCGGATCCGGGTTCCGGCGGGTGCCGCCGTATGCCGCAGGGTATGGGGCAGGGCCCGCATGAAGGTGTCCAGGACCAGGGAGAGGACGGACGGTTCCGGGTCGGTTCCGAGACCGGCGGCGTGGCGGATCTGCTGCCGGTGTGTCCAGTACTCGGTGCACTCCCGGGCGGTGTCCAGCCATCCGGGCGCCGGGTCGGCTCCCGCCCAGGACACGCCGAGTGCGGGCGCGTGCGGGTCGGCGCGGGCGAATCGGGCGGCCAGCCGGGCCCCGGCCGCCTCCAGGGCGCCGATGAGCGCGGCGGGGCTGTCCGAGGCGCGCAGGTCGACCCACTCCTGGTTGGTGCGGTGGATGAACGCCTCCAGCGTCTCACCGGGCGCGAAGACACGCCGGTATCCGCCCGGGGCGTCACCGAGACGGCCGTGGTAGTCGCCGAGGATGTGGGCGGCGACGTCGCGCACGCTCCAGCGCCCGGCCGCCGTCCTGTTCCAGTCGGTGGGCCGCAGGGCGCGCAGGGTGCCGAGCAGTGCCCGAAGTTCCGGGCCGAACAACGGGCGGGCGTCGACCGGGTCGCCCAGCCAGGACATGTCGGGCAGGCCGTGGGGCGCGGGGCTCATGGTCACAGCGTGCCCGCCGGGCGCCCCGCCGCGCCACGGAATACTCCGCGGTGGTCCGCCGCGGGCCGCGGCGCGCGGGGCGGCTACTGCCGGTATCCGCCGAGGAACCGCCCGATCCGCCCGATCGCCGCCTCCAGGTCGTCCGCGTGGGGCAGCGTCAGGATGCGGAAGTGGTCCGGGGAGGGCCAGTTGAAGCCCGTGCCCTGGACGACCTGGATCTTCTCCCGCAGCAGCAGGTCCAGGACGAACTTCTCGTCGTCGTGGATCTCGTACACCGTGGGGTCGAGGCGCGGGAAGGCGTACAGGGCGCCCTTCGGCTTCACGCACGACACGCCCGGGATCTCGTTGAGCCGCTCCCAGGCCACGTCGCGCTGCTCGCGCAGCCGGCCGCCCGGCGCGGTCAGCTCGCGGATGGACTGGCGGCCCCCAAGCGCGGCCTGGATGGCGTACTGGGCGGGCGCGTTGGCGCACAGGCGCATGGAGGCCAGCATGGTCAGGCCCTCCAGATAGTCCTTCGCGTGCTGCTTGGGGCCGGTGACGACCAGCCAGCCGGAGCGGAAACCCGCCACCCGGTACGTCTTCGACAGGCCGCAGAAGGTGAGGACCACCAGATCGGGGGCGAGGGCGGCGGCCGAGTGGTGGACGGCGTCGTCGTAGAGGATCTGGTCGTAGATCTCGTCGGCGAAGACCATCAGGCCGTGGCGGCGGGCGAGGTCGAGGATGCCCTCGACGATCTCCTTGGGGTAGACCGCGCCGGTCGGGTTGTTCGGGTTGATGATCACGACCGCCTTGGTGCGGTCGGTGATCTTCGACTCCATGTCGGCGAGGTCCGGGTTCCACTCGGCCTGCTCGTCGCACAGGTAGTGGACCGCCTTGCCGCCCGCGAGGGTCGTCACCGCCGTCCACAGGGGGAAGTCGGGGGCGGGGATCAGGATCTCGTCTCCGTCCTCGACCAGGGCCTGTACGGCCATGGTGACCAGCTCCGAGACGCCGTTGCCGAGGAAGACGTCGTCGACGTCGACCTCCAGGCCGAGCGTCTGGTAGCGCTGGGCGACGGCCCGGCGGGCGGAGAGGACGCCGCGCGAGTCGGTGTAGCCGTGGGCCCGCGGCAGCATGCGGATCATGTCCTGGAGGATCTCCTCCGGCGCCTCGAAGCCGAAGGCGGCCGGATTGCCGGTGTTGAGGCGCAGGACGCTGTGGCCCGCCTCCTCCAGCGCGTTGGCGTGCTCTATCACCGGGCCGCGGATCTCGTAGCAGACCTCGCTGAGCTTGTTCGACTGCCGGAACTCCATGAGCGGCTTTCCCTCCGGTATCTGGTGTTGCTTGGTTTTACCAAGTGGGCACTTGGAAAGTCCAACAACTTGTCTAGACTGCGTCGCATGTCACCCCGCACTCGCCGAAGTTACGACCAGTACTGCTCCGTCGCCCGCGCCCTCGACCTCGTCGGCGACCGCTGGACCCTGCTGATCGTCCGTGAACTGCTGGCCGGCCCGCGGCGCTACACCGACCTGCACGCGGATCTGCCCGGCGTCAGTACGGACGTCCTGGCCTCGCGGCTGAAGGACATGGAGCGCGACGGGCTGACGACCCGCCGCCGGCTGCCGCCGCCCGGCGCCGTCTATGTCTACGAACTCACCGGCAGGGGGCGGCAGTTGCTGCCCGTGCTCCAGGCGCTGGGGAGCTGGGGCGCGGCCGAGCTGGGAGAGCGGCGGCCCACGGACGCGGTGCGGGCGCACTGGTTCGCGCTGCCGCTGCTGCGGGCCTTGGCGGGGGAGGGCGAGGGGGTGGTCGAAGTCGGCCTGGAGGAAGGGGACTTCCACCTCCACGCGGGGGCCGTGGAGGGGCCCGTCTACGGCGACGGGCCGGCCCCCGGGGAGCCCGATGCCCGGCTGGTCCTCGACGCCGGGACGTGTGCGGCGGTCGGCCGCGGCGAGGTGAGCGTGGCGGAGGCCGTACGGGAGGGCCGTGTCGAGGTGACGGGCGAGGGACCGCTGGCCAAGGCGCTCCGGGAGGGGTGAGAGACGGCCGGAGGGTCCGCCGCGGGGGAGGGCGGACCCTCCGGTTGCGGATCCCGGCGAGGTGCCGGACGGGGTGTCAGGCCCCCGGCGGCACCCGGGAGGGCCGCCCCGGACCGCGCGTCAGTGCGTACCCGGCGACCCCCGCCAGCGCGGCCAGCACGCCGCCCGCCGCGGTCCACACCCAGCGGTCGGACCACCAGCCCGACGACCAGCCGTCGTCGGGCTCCAGCCCGAACAGCACCGCCGAGTCGTCACCGCCCCGGTCGCTCGCCGCGACGCCCGGCACCAGCGGCTCGGCCAGCGAACCGTCCACCGCCGCCGGTCCGCCGATGTGCTCGGCGTCGACCCGGACCTCGGCGCCCACCGGCAGCCCCCGGTCGGACGCCGGCAGGCCCACGGCCGTGAGGCGGACGTAGTAGGTGCCCGGCAGCGGGTCGTTGGCCCACGGCTCCGCCCAGGCGCGCACCGTGCGCAGGACGCACGCCAGCTCCACGGAGGACGCGCCCGCCGCCGCGGTGCGCGTCTGCGCGCCGTACTGGCAGGACTGCCGGCGGCGCAGACCGTCGTACACGTCGATCCGCCAGGTCTCGGCGGCGTGTGTCCCGGGCAGCCTCACCGTGGCCCGCACGGTGGGGCGCTGCCCGGTGTCGGCCGGGAACGACCAGTACAGGTAGTCACCGGCCGAACCGCTCGCCGTGGCCCGCTGCCCCTGCTCGATCTCGGCCGCCGTCCGGAAGGACGTGCCCGCCCAGGCCGGGGCGCCGGCGCCGTCCGACGGGCCGGGGGAGGGGGTGTCGGCCGCCGCGGGGGCGGCCGCGAGCCCGAGCGTCAGCAGCGCGGCGCCCAGGGCGCGAAGGGTACGCATCAGTTGGTCCTCCAGACCGCGATCCGCCAGCGCGACAGCCAGCCCCACACCAGACCGCCGAGGAACCCGGCGAGGACGAGCACGCCGAGCAGCCACCAGCCGCGCCCGAGGCCGAAGGCGGCCACGTCACCCGCCCGGTCCGGGCCGTCGACGACGTCGACCGTCAGCTCCAGCGGCAGCCCGGGCGCGGACTTCACCCCGGAGGCCGCCGCGAAGGAGTGGGTGACCTGGAGGCAGACGGTCTCGGCGGCCGGCTTGCCGGCGTCGGCGTCCTCCCGCTCGGGCTTCGGGTAGCGCAGGCCCGTCGAGATCATGTCCGTACGCCCGCTGTCCGCGGCCTCGCCGCGCACGATCTCGCGGCCGCGCGATGTCACCGCCCGCAGCAGCACCCCGTAGTTCGGGGCGACGGCCCGGTCGGCGGCCACGCTCACCGAGGCGCGCAGCTCCTGGCCCGGCAGGACGTCCACGCGGTACCAGCGCCGCTGCCCGAACTCCTCCCGGTCGGTGTACAGACCGGACGTCAGTACGGGCGCCTTCGCGCAGGTGTCCGCGCCGGTGGTCGCCACCGGCGTCACCACCGGGTCGGCCGCCCGGTCCACCAGCTGGCCGACCCGGTCGGCCAGTTCGTCGGTGTGCTCGACCGACGTGTACGTCCCGCCGGTCGCCTCCGCGATGCAGCCGAGTTGCTGCCGCATCTTCGCGTTGGGGACCAGGCCGAGCGTGTCGATGGTCAGGCCGATGCCCTTGGCGGCGATCTCGCGGGCCACCTCGCACGGGTCGAGCGGGGCGCAGGTGTCCTCGCCGTCGCTGATCAGCACGATCCGCTTGGAGCCGGAGCCGCCGTCGAGGTCGTCGGCCGCCTTCAGCAGCGCGGGGCCGATCGGCGTCCAGCCGGTCGGCACCAGCGTCGCCACGGCCGTCTTGGCCTCGGTGCGGTCCAGCGGGCCGACCGGGTACAGCCGGGCGGTGTCCTCGCAGCCCGTCCTGCGGTCGTCGCCCGCGTAGTCGGCGCCCAGCGTGCGGATCCCCAGTCGCACCTCCTCGGGCGTCGCGTCGAGCACCTCGTTGAACGCCTGCTTCGCCGCGGCCATCCGGGAGCCGCCGTCGATGTCCCGCGCCCGCATCGAACCGCTGACGTCGAGCACCAGATTCACCTTCGGGGCGTCCTCCCCCGCGGGTTCACCGGCCACCGCCCCGGCCGGGAAGGCGAGCCCGGCCGTCAGCGCGGCGAGCAGCGCGCTCACGCCTGCCGCGAGCCGTTTACTTATGATCATCGGCGGATCTTACGGAGCGCCGGCGCCGCGCTCCAAAACGGACCGTCACCAGGGGGAGTCACCCAGCGGGTTGGGCAGCTCGCCCCACAGGTCCCCGGCCGCCCCGGGCGACAGCCGCATCAGCGTCAGCGCCTTCACCGGCAGCGGTTCGCCGAGGAGCGCCCGGAGGTCCGGGGTGCGCGGCAGATCCCGTACGGCCGTCTCCAGGGCGTCCCGCAGCGCCGCCCCCGACCCGGCCGCGGCGGCCAGCGCCCCGCCCACCAGCGAACCGAACAGCTTGCGGCGCAGCGCCCGTTCGTCGTCCGTGACGATCCGCTCGGGCAGGCCGTCCGTAGCGATCCCGTGCCGGGCCAGACGCGCCGGGCCGACGCGGATGTCGGCCAGGTCGCGGTAGACCAGCCGCCGCGGCGCGCCCGACGGGTCCAGCACCACCAGCAGGTTCTGCCCGTGCGCCTCCAGGGCCACGCCCAGCTCCAGCAGGCGCAGCCCGGCGGTGAGGGCCAGCCGCGTGAACCCGGCCAGCCAGGCGGGGGAGCCGGGCAGCCCGGTGGCGGCGAGCGCCGCCACCGGCACCACGTGCTCGCCCGGCGCCGCGTACGCCGCCGGCGACTCGCGCACCACCGCCGCCAGGTCGGGCGAGCCGTCCGTGACGGCGCCCCGCGTACGGGTGACGCGCAGCAGCCCGTCCGTGCGCGCCGCCAGCTCCTCCCCGAACGCCGACAGGGCCGCGGAGGCCGCGACGGAGGCGACGGAGATGTCCCGCACCGAGGAGGTCAGCCGGGCGCTCAGCGCCGTCTTGACGTGCGGCCCGCCGGGCACGGCGAGGGTGCGCAGGGACATCAGCGGGTGCGCGGCCAGCCGGGCCCCGCCCCGCCGCTTCAGCACATGCGCCGCCTGCCACGGATGCACCGGGACGAGCACCCGCCCCGCGTCCCGCAGCCGCGGCGGCCACGCGCCGGCCACCAGGCACCGCGCCGCCGGGACCGGCACCAGCTCCAGCTCCACCACCGGCCGGTGCTCGGGTCCGTAAGCGAGCTGCTCGGCCACCGAGAACCCCGGGCGGGAGCGGCAGCCGGGATGGAACGGGTGCCCGTCGACGACCCGCTGCTCCCACTCCCAGTCGTGCCGCGGCCACCCCCGCCCGCCCGCCGGGCCGTCCGGCTGCCCGGCCCGGGCCAGCGCCGACGAGGCCACGCTGTGCCCGAGTTCGGCGGCGAAGGCCGGGCCGTGCGGTACGGCGAGGTCCCGCACCAGCGCCGCCGGGTCGGCGTACGCGGCGCCGTCGAGACGGACGGCGGTGACGTAGGCGTCGGTGCGGTAGGGATCGGCGGCCGGGCCGTCCAGCCGGCGCCCGTCCCGCAGCCGCAGCACCAGCGACCCCCGGCCCGGTTCCCGGCGCTCGACCCAGGGCAGCGGCTCGTAGGCGAGCGCACGCCACAGCCGGGACAGCACGGCGGCGCGGGCGCCGGGCAGCGCGGCCGTGTACCGGGACAGCAGCCCGGGCCGTACGGCGGCCAGCTCCTCGGCGACCTCGGCCTCGGCGGTGAGGGGACGGTGCACGGGCGGACTCCTCGGGTACGAACAGGGCGTCATGACGCCAGGGACGACGCCAGACATACTGACCGTCCTGGCCCATGGACAGACCGTAGGGAACGAGTGGATCGCGTGGATCTCCTGCCCCCGCCCGCCGGCGACGACCCCCCGGCCCGGCGCGCCGCCCCGGCGGGTGGCGGCGCCGCCCGGGGCCGCGGTGGCGACGCCGCGGAGCGCGCCGACGCCTACGCCGCCGCGCCGCTGCTCAACTGCCTGCTGCGGGAAGTGGCCGAGCCGCTCCCCGGCCGGGCCCGCGGCGAGCGGCGGGTGTACCGGCTGCCCGGCAGTGGCCGGCTGCTGCGGGTGCGGGCCGGGCGGCGGCCCGCCGAGCCGGAGGCGTACGCGGCGGGCCGCTGGCACCGCCTGGGCCACGCCGAGCTGGTCAAGCTCACGGCCGAGGAACTGACCCGGCACACCGGCCTGCCCAACCACGAACTGCCCACCGAGATGACCGACAGCCGGGACGCGGTCGCCGCGCTGCTGGCCGCCCGGGATCTCGCCACCCCGCCCGGCGACCCCTACCTCGTCTCCGAGCAGTGCCTCCTCACCGGCCACCCCCACCACCCCGCCCCCAAGGCGCGCGGCGGCGGGCCGCACGCCGGCTGGCTGCCGTACGCGCCCGAGGCGCACGCCCGGTTCCCGCTGACCCTGCTCGGCGTGCGCGAGGACACGGTCGCCGAGGAGGGCGACACCGCGGCCCTGGACGCCCTCGGCACGGCCCCGCCGGGCTACCGGCTGCTGCCCGCGCACCCCTGGCAGCTCGACCTGGCCGGTCCCGCGCTCGCCCCCGCCTTCGCCGACGGACGTCTCCTGCGGCTGGGCCGCACCCCCTTCCCGGTCTGGCCGACGGCCGCGATCCGCACGGTGTACGCCCCCGAGCGGGACGTGTTCTGGAAGTTCAGCCTCGATGTGCGCATCACCAACGACATCCGTCGGCTGTGGCGCCACGACCTGCTGAGGCTGCGCCGCACCGACGCCGCGGCGACCGCCGCCTTCGCCGCGATCGGGCCGCCGGCGGTCTGGCTCGGCGACCGCGGCTACCGCACCGCGGACTTCGCCTTCGAGGAACTGGCCGTCGTCGTCCGCGACGGGCTGCGCGACCGGCTGACGCCCGGGGCGACCCCGCTGCTCGCCGCCGGCCTGGTGGAGGGCTTCGCGGGCAGTCCGCTGGAGCACGCGGCGAACCCCGGCGCCTGGTGGGAGGCGTACCTCGCCGCGGTCGTACCGCCGGTCCTGGCGGCCTTCGCCGGTCACGGCGTCGTCCTGGAGGCCCACGCGCAGAACACGCTCGTCGCCGTGGACCGGACCGGCACCCCCGCGCAGGCGCTGTTCCGGGACGCCGAGGGCGTCAAACTGCTCACCGACACCCCGCGCGCGGCCGGCTGGGAGCGGCTGGTGTACTGCCTGGTCGTCAACCATCTGTACGAGATCGCCGCCGCCCTGGCCGAGCACCACCCGGGATTCGACCCCTGGCCCGCCGCCCGCCGCGAGCTGGCCCGGCACGAGGTGGCCGAGATCCCCGCGCTGCTGTCCTCGCCCACCCTGCCCGGCAAGACCAACCTGCTGCTGCGCTGGACGGGCGCGGACGGCGCCGCCGCCCGCTACCGGCCGCTGCCCAACCCGCTGGCCGGTGTCTGACCCGAACCACTGGCGCCGGTCCGCACGAGCGGCTCACCGACCGCGGCGCCGGCCCCGGCGGCGGACGGCGGGACCCATTGCTTCCGCTTGCCAGGAGTGCTTCCGCCGGGCCTGGGTATGCGCCCTGACGCCGACGCACAGGTGCCGGCGATGCACGGGCTGGACACAGGGAAGGGCATGACATGACGGTCGCGGAGAAGGCGGACGCGCACATAACCGAACTGCCGGAGGTCGTCTCCCCCTCGGAGGTGGCCCCGCAGGACGCCCGTGAACTGTCGCGGCTGTTCTTCGACCGGCTGGCCGTGCTCGAAGAGGGCACCGCCGAGTACCAGTACGCCCGCAACACGCTGATCGAGATGAATCTCTCCCTCGTCCGCTTCGCGGCCGCCCGCTTCCGCAGCCGCGGGCCGGGGGAGATGGAGGACATCGTCCAGGTCGGCACGATCGGCCTGATCAAGGCCATCGACCGGTTCGACATCGCCCGCGAAGTGGAGTTCACCTCCTTCGCGGTGCCCTACATCGTCGGCGAGATCAAGCGCTTCTTCCGCGACACCTCCTGGGCCGTGCACGTCCCCCGCCGGCTTCAGGAGGCCCGGGTCCAGCTGGCCAGGGCGACCGAGGAACTGCGCAGCCGGCTGGGCCGCACCCCCACCGTCAGGGAACTGTCCCAGCTGATGTGCCTGAGCGAGGAGGAGGTCAACGAGGCGATGCTGGCCTCCAACGGGTACAACTCCTCCTCCCTGGACGCGGCCATCGGCTCCGGCGAGGACGGCGAGACGGCGCTCGCGGACTTCATCGGCGCCGAGGACGCGACGCTGGAGCTGGTGGAGGACTTCCACACCCTGGCGCCGCTCATCGCCGAGCTGGACGAGCGGGACCGGCGCATCGTGCACATGCGGTTCGTCGAGGAACTGACCCAGGCCCAGATCGGCGAGCGCCTCGGGGTCTCCCAGATGCACGTGTCCCGTCTGCTGTCCCGCACCCTGACCCGCCTGCGCGCGGGCATGCTCACCACCGACTGACCGCCACAGCCCCCGGGGGCAGGGGCAGGGACCGGCCGCGAGCGGGGTGCGCGGCGGCGGGCGGGCCCGCGGCCCCGCCGGTCAGCGCCGGGGACCGTGCCAGTCCAGGATGAGGACGGTGGCGTCGTCCTTGAGATCGCCCCGGCAGGCATCGAGTACCGCGGTCGTCAGGGCGCGGACGGCCTCCCGGGGATGCGCGTCGCGGGTGTCGCGGACGACGGAGGCCAGATCGACGGCCGCGGCCCCGCGTTCCTGCATGCCGTCGGTGAGCAGGACCAGGCGGTCGCCGGGGGACAGCTGAAGCTCCTGGAGCCGGTAGGAGGTCGGCGCCGCGACGCCGAACGGCAGGTTGACGGCGAGCTTGACCTCCTCGGCCCTGGCGGCGTCCTTCCGCAGGCGCAGCGGCCGGGGATGTCCCGCGTTGACCAGTTCGCAGGTGCCCGTGTCGAGACGGACGCACAGCAGTTGCCCGGTGGCCAGCCCACGGCTGTGGGCCAGCAGGGCCTGGTGGGCGCGGTGGGCCTGCTGGAGCGCGTCGCAGCCACTGCGGCGGGCGCCGCGCAGCGCGCCCATCACCAGCGTGGCCAGCAGGGCGGAGTCGGTGTCGTGGCCCATGGCGTCGGTGATGGACAGGTGCAGGGTGTCCCCGTCGAGGGTGTAGTCGTAGGTGTCGCCGCCGATGTCGTCGGCCGGGACCAGTCCCGCGGCAAGGGTGAACTGGGGGGCCTCGCAGCAGGATGCCGAAGGGAGCAGCTGGTGCTGGATCTCGGCGGCCAGGCTGGTCCGGGTGGTGCGCCGGCCCGCGTGGTACAGGTCGGTGAAGCGGCGGTCCGTGACGATGAGGTAAGCCAGTACGTGGGCCGCGTCGCCGATGTTTCCGAGCACGGTGTCGTCGGCGTACTGCACCGTCACCTCCAGCACCCCGATGCAGTCGCCGCGATTGGTCACCGGCGAGATCACGCGCTTGCCGCCCTGGCCGTCCGGTTCCACCCGCTGGCGCTGGGTGCGGAGCACCGTGTCGTAGACGCTGCCGCGCACGTCGATCCGCTCCGTGGCGTCCGCCCGGCCGCCTTCGGCGGGCGCGTTCAGGCGCAGCAGCCGCTGCCCCACGAGATCGGCGAACAGGAACGACACACGCGTCGCCCCGAAGCGCTTGCGCAGATCCCGCGCGATCACGCCGACGGACTCCCCGGGCGGCGCGGCCTCCGCGGCGGCCAGCAGCTCGCCCAGTTCCAGATCTCTTCCTGCCATGGCAACCTCCCATCCGACGTCGCCACTTATTCCCCGGGTTCCGCCGTCCTCACCTGGGGAAGAAGCCCCGTCGTCCGGTCCACGGGGCGGGCCGGGGCGGGGGAGGGAAACCGCCGTCGCCCCGCCAAGGCGGATGCCGACGAGCGCGGGCCCCCGGCGCCGACTCGGCGCCGGGGGCCCGGGGGGCTCCACGTACCGGCCCTGTCAGCCGGTCAGGGCCGTGACATGGTCCCGGATCGCCGCGGTCACCGCCGCGGCGTGCTGGTTCAGGTAGAAGTGGCCGCCGGAGAACGTCCTCAACTCGAAGCCGCCCGAGGTGTGCTCGGCCCAGCCGTGGGCCTCCTCGACGCTCGCCACCGGGTCGTTGTCGCCGAGGAGGACGAGCAGCGGGCAGGGCAGGGGCGGGCCGGGGCGGTAGCGGTACGTCTCCACGGCCTCGTAGTCGGCGCGGATCACCGGCAGCAGCAGGGACCGCATCTCGGGGTCCTCGAAGACGCGGACGTCGCTGCCGCCGAGCCTGGCCATCTCGGCCACGATGCCCTGGTCGTCGCGCCGGTGCACGCTCTCGTCGCGGAAGCTGGTGGGCGAGCGGCGGCCGGAGACGATGACGGTGAGCGGCGGCGCGCCCTCGTCCACCAGCCGCCGCGCCACCTCGGCGGCGACCAGCGCGCCCATGCTGTGGCCGAAGAGGGCCAGCGGACGGTCCGCCCAGGGACGGATCGCCGCGGTCGCCTGCCGCGCCAGTTCCTCCACCGAGCGCACGACGGGCTCCGCCCTGCGTTCCTGGCGCCCCGGGTACTGGACGGCCAGCACCTCGATGCCCGGGCTCAGCGCCGCGGAGACGGGGTGGAAGTAGGTCGCGGCGCCGCCCGCGTGCGGGAAGCAGACGAGCCGGGCGCCGGCCTCCGCGGACGGGTGGAAGCGCTGAATCCACGCGCTCTTCTCCTGAACCCTGCTCGTCACCTGGGGCCCCTCACACATGGTTGGCGTACCGGAGCGGGACCTCGCCCGCCGGGCAAGCCTCTCAACGGACGCCTCCCGGCCCAACCCCTAGCTGGGGTGCCTAGGGGGTGTCCGGGGAGCGAGAAGGGTCCCACCGCCTGTTCAGGCGGTGGGACCCGGTGGGATGCCCCGCGGGGGATTCGGGGCATCCGGTTCAGGGGTGGCCCGGTGGCGTGCCCGGTGGTCCGGGAAGGGACACCGGGCCCGTCGTCACGCGGCCGCGGTCGCCGCCTCCACCGGGCGGGAACCGGTGGCCCGCCAGGTCGGCAGCAGGGTCGCCGCGGCGGTGATCACGACGGCGCCGGCCACGACCGTGAAGTAGATCCACAGCGGTACGGACGGGACCAGCTCGTCCAGCTTGGCGAGGCTGTAGGGGAAGAAGGTGATGGTCGCGGCGACCGTGCCGAGGAACACCCCGACGATCGAGGTGAGCACGCTCTCCAGGCCCATCATCGCCATGACCTGCTTCCTGGTGAAGCCGGTGAGCTGCTGGAGCCCGAACTCCCGGCGGCGGCGGGCGGTGGCCGCGACCAGGGTGTTGATCACGGAGATCGCGGTGTAGCCGACGATCAGCCCCACCACCAGGTAGTTGATGGTGGCCAGCTGCTGCTGGCCCCCGGTGCGCCCGGCGGTCAGCGCGCCGCTGTCCGACACCTCGACGCCCGGCTGGTCCTTGACGAGCGCGGTCACCGCGGCCGTCACCTCGGCCGGGTCGGTCCCCGCGTCGTGGTGCACCAGGATCTGCTGGGCGACCCCGTCGGTGGTGTGCGCCGCCAGCAGCGGGGCGGGCAGCAGCAGCGCCGTCGCGTCGCCCTCCGGCTGGTAGGTGGCCACCACCTTCACCGTGACCGGGGTGCCGTCGCCGAGCCGGAGGGTGACGGTTTCGCCGACCTCGCGGCCCAGGGACTCGGCGTGCTCGACCGGCAGCGCCACGCTGTCGCCGCGCAGGTCGGACAGCGACCCGGTGGCGGCCCCCACCGTGAGGTTCTTCGCGTCGTCGACGCCCTGCAACGGCCAGCCGTCACCGGTCTGCCGGGCGTCCTCGGGACTCTGCACGAAGCCGGTGCTGGTCACGTAGGAGGAGGCCGCCTCGACGCCCGGCACCTGCCGCACCCGCTCCAGGGTGCCGGGAGCGAACCCGCCGGCCCTGGCGGTCAGCACGTCGTCCGTGCGCAGCACCCCGTTGTGCGCGGCCCGGTTGGAGGCGTCCTCGATCTGCTGCATGTACAGGGTGCCGGTGGCGACGCCGGTCAGCAGGATGATCGGGGTGATGGTCGAGGCCAGACGGATGGTGTGGGCGCGGGCGTTGAGCACCGCCATGTACCCGGTGAGTCCGGTCAGCGCGCGCACCGGGCCCTGCAACAGCCACACGATCGCCTTGGTGAAGCCGGGGGCGAGCAGGGCCAGGCCGATGGCCCACATGATGCAGGCCGGGCCCGCCGTACTGGCGGTCAGGTCACCCTCCATCATCGTCACGGTCATGACGGCCATGCCGGCGCCGCCGACGAGGAAGAGCACCGACAGCACGATCCGGGTACGGGTCAGCCAGCGGCCCTCGGCGGCGCTGCTCGCCAGGGCGTCGGTGGCCCGGGTCGCGGCGATCTTGCGGGCGGTGATGTACGCCGCGCCGACCGACGCCAGCAGCGAGGCCACCACGGCGACGACCGCGGGCGCCAGGCCCTGCCGGAACTCGACGGCGCCCGAGATGATCCCGGCGTCGACCAGCTTGTCGAAGAGGAGGCCGCTGAGCAGCGCGCCCGGCAGGCAGCCGAGCACCGAGGCCAGGACGGAGATCACCAGCGTCTCGCTGAGGATCATGCGGCGCAGCTGGGACGGGGTGGTGCCGATCGCCTTCAGCAGGGCCATCTCACGCTGCCGCTGCTGCACCGTCAGACCCAGCGTCGAGGACGCCCCGAACATGGCGACCAGGACCGCCCAGCCGCCGAAGATCGCGGAGAGCATGATGAGGTTCTGCTGGCTGGCGGCGGCCTGCGGGAACTCCGCGAGCCCCCGGTTGTCGCCGGCCAGCGTCACGGCGGCGCCGTCCAGGGCCTTGTCGATCCGGTCGCGCAGCTCGGCGGTGTCGGTGCCCGGCGCGGGCAGCACCCCGATCGCGTCCACGGTGTCGTCGCCGCGCAGCGCCGCGGCCTGCTCGTCGCTGAAGAACACCGCGGGCTGGGACGCCGTACGTCCGCCGGACTGCTCGACGATGCCGGTGAGCCGGTATTCCCGGGTGCGGCCGTCGGCGACGACGCGCACCCGGTCGCCCACGCCTGCGCCGGCCCGCTCGGCGAGATGGGTGTCGAGCACCACGTCACCCGGCGCGCCGGGCCGGGCCCCGGCGGTGAGGGTGTAGGGGGCGAGCTGGGCGGAGGTCCAGCCGTGGCCGAGCTGACGGTGCTCGTCGCCGGTGGCGCTGCCGGACAGGGAGGTGACCGGACGGCCGTCGCGGACGACGGCCACCGGGAAGGAGGCGTCGGTGACCGCCCGCTCCACCCCGGGCACGCCCTCGACCGTGCGCACCTGCGCCTGGTCGAGCCGCACCCGCTCGGCGAGCTGGGAGCCGTCGTAGTCCTGGTCGCCCGCCACCACGATGGGGGCCGCGGCGAGCCGCTGGGCCGGCACCGCGTCGCGGACGCCGCTTTCCATGAGCCCGCCGCAGGCCATGATGAGGGCCGCGCCGAAGAACATGGCGATGAAGGTGGCCACGAATCCGCCGAGGCGGAACCGCAGCGTGTGCAGTGCCAGGGACAACATCAGTACGTGCCTCCGGCCGCGGTGGACTGCCGGCCGCGCGTGGCGGGTACCTCGTCCGCCCACGCGCCCAGACGGGTCATGCGCTCGGCGACCGCCTCGGCCGTCGGGTTGTAGAAGTCCCCGACGAACCGGCCGTCGGCCAGGAAGACCACCCGGTCCGCGTAGGACGCGGCCACCGGGTCGTGCGTCACCATGACGATGGTCTGCCGCAGCGCCCGCACGGACTCCTGCATCAGCAGCAGCACCTCGCGGGCGGTACGGGTGTCGAGGGCGCCGGTCGGCTCGTCGGCGAAGACCACCGCGGGCCCGGTCACCAGGGCGCGGGCGATCGCCACACGCTGCTGCTGGCCGCCGGACAGCTGGGCGGGCCGGTTGTTCCTGCGGTTGCCGAGCCCCACCCGCTCGATGATCTCCGCCACCCGCTTGCGGTCGGGACGCCGCCCCGCGAGCTTCAGCGGCAGGGTGACGTTCTGCACCACGGACAGGGCGGGCAGCAGGTTGAACGCCTGGAAGATGAAGCCGATGCGCTCGCGCCGCATCTTCGCCAGTGTCGTCTCGTCGTAGTCACCGAGATCCTCGCCGTCCAGCAGGACGGTGCCCGAGGTCGGCCGGTCGAGTCCCGCCGCGCAGTGCAGGAAGGTGCTCTTGCCCGAGCCGGACGGACCCATCACGGCGGTGAAACTGCCGCGCTGGAAACCCAGGCTGACGCCGTTGAGGGCCGTCACCGAGTTGGCGCCCTGGCCGTACACCTTGTGGACGGCTTCGAGCCGTACCGTGTCGTCTACAGCGATGGTGGTGTCCATTCACACTCCCTGAACCTGTCGCGTGGTGGCCGCGATCACGTTGTCCACGCTAGGGACGGGCAGGGGTGCGGGCCGATGGGTCTTCTTCCACAACCGGGGTGGAGAAATCCCTACCCCCCACCGGGACCGATCCCCACCGCCCGGCCGGTGCCGGCGTGCGATCCTTCAATCGACGCGGGCGGCCGTGGAGCACAGGGAGGCTGGGGCACTTGAACAGGGTTGGGACCGCACGGTTACCGAAACGGCGCGGGCTCGCGGAGCGGCTGCGCTGGTGCGTGCGGGGGCTGCTGGTCGCCGTACTCTCCCAGGCCGGGAGCGTGGTCCTGCTGACCGTCACGCTCACCACCTTCGCCGCCATGGCCATCGGCATAGGGTTCCTCGTCCTGCCGGTCGTCATGACCGCCGTGCGCGGTCTGGCCAACTTCCACCGGCGCACCGCCCGGGAATGGACGGGCGAGGCCATCGACACCCCCTACCGGCGGACCACCGTCGACGGCGCCTATGACACCGCGGGCACCTTCGACCACTGCCGCCGGCTGCTGTCCGACCCCGCCACCTGGCGGGACATCCTGTGGATGGCGCTCGACGCCCCCGTGGGCCTGGTGCTCGGGCTGCTGCCGGTGTCCTTCGTGGCCTACGGCCTCAACGGCATGTTCGTCACGCCGTTCCTCTGGCAGAGCATGGGCCCGCACTGGGGATTCGGCGCGATCTGGTTCATCACCGACCAGGGCGACGCCAACCTCGCCATCCCGCAGGGCTTCCTCTTCGTGGTGACCGGCCTGCTGATCGCGCCGGCGCTGGGGCGGGTGTACATCCGCTTCAACCGCGCCCTGCTCGCGCCCACCCGCAACGCCCGCCTCGCCCTGCGCGTGGAGCAGCTGACCGAGACCAGGTCCGAAGCGGTGGAGGCGCAGGCCGCCGAGCTGCGCCGGATCGAGCGGGACCTGCACGACGGGGCGCAGGCCCGTCTCGTGTCCCTCGGCATGAAGCTCGGACTCGCCGACACGCAACTGGAGACCAACCCCGAGCTGGTGCGCCAACTCCTCGCCGAAGCGATGGAGTCCAGCAGCCAGGCCCTCAGCGAACTGCGCGACCTGGTGCGCGGCATCCACCCACCGGTGCTCGCCGAGCGCGGGCTCGACGGCGCCGTCCGAGCGCTCGCGGTGGCGCTGGCCATCCCCGTCGAGGTCTGCATCGACCTGCCCAGACGGCCCCAGCCGCCGATCGAGTCCGCCGCCTACTTCGTGATCGCCGAGGCGCTCGCCAACGTCACCAAGCACAGCGGCGCGAACCGCGTGAGCATCCGGCTCTGGTACGCCGACGGCCGCCTGCGCGCCGAGGTCGGCGACAACGGGCGCGGCGGCGCCACGGCCGAGGGCGGCAGCGGTCTGCGCGGCCTCCAGCGCCGTCTGGCGTCCTTCGACGGAACACTCGACATCAGCAGCCCGATGGGCGGACCGACCCTAGTGACCATGGAGATCCCGTGCGAGTTGTGATCGCGGAGGACCTGGCCCTGCTGCGGGAGGGACTGGTACAACTCCTGACCGCACACGACTTCGAGGTGATCGAGGCGGTGGACAACGGCCCGGCGATGCTGCGGGCGCTGCTCACCCACCGGCCCGACGTCGCCATCGTCGACGTGCGGCTGCCCCCCACCTTCACCGACGAGGGGCTCCAGGCCGCCGTCCAGGCCCGCGCGCAGGTGCCGGGCCTGCCCGTCCTGGTGCTGTCCCAGCACGTGGAGCAGATGTACGCGCGGGAACTGCTGTCCGACCAGAACGGCGGCGTCGGCTATCTGCTCAAGGACCGCGTCTTCGACGTGCGCCGCTTCGTCGACATGGTCAAACAGGTCGCCTCCGGGGGGACCGTGATGGACCCGAAGGTGGTGTCCGAGCTGATGACCAAGCACGACACCGAGACCAGCCCGGTGCACGGCCTGACCGAGCGGGAGCGCGAGGTGCTCGGCCTGATGGCCGAGGGCCGCTCCAACGCGGCCATCGCCGCGCGGATGTTCGTCTCCGAGAAGGCGGTCAGCAAGCACACCAACAGCATCTTCTCCAAGCTGGGCCTCGCCGTGTCCGGGGACGACAACCGCCGTGTGCTGGCGGTACTCGCCTACCTGAACGCCGAGGCGCAGCACCCGTCGGCGAAGCAGGAGCGGAGCACCCCATGAGCCACGCCGCGGCGGCGCCCGTCCAGGCGCCCTCCAGGGCCGGACGGAAGCAGTGGACGGGACTGGCCGTCCTCATCATCGCGGTCCTGCTGGTCTCGCTCGACATGCAGGTCCTGTCCTACGCACTGCCGTTCCTCAGCGCCGAGCTGGACCCCAGCAGCGCGCAGCTCCTGTGGATCGTCAACATCTACCCGTTCGTCCTCGCCGGACTGCTCCTGACGATGGGCGCGCTCGGCGACCGGATAGGCCACAAGCGGCTGCTCATGAGCGGTGCCGTCGTCTTCGGCGCGGCCTCCGTGGTGGCCAGCCTCGCCTCCGGCCCCGCGATGCTGATCGCGAGCCGCGCCCTGCTCGGGCTCGGCGGCGCCACCCTGATGCCGTCCACCCTGTCGCTGATCCGCACCATGTTCCGCGACGACGGGCAGCGCAGGATCGCCATCGCCGTGTGGACCGGGGCGTTCGCCGGCGGGGCCATCCTCGGCCCGCTCCTCGGCGGTGTGCTCCTCGAACACTTCTGGTGGGGCTCGGTCTTCCTGGTCAACCTGCCGGTGATGGTGCTGCTGCTGATCCTCGGATCGCTGCTGCTGCCGGAGTTCAAGGCCGCTGAGCCCGCCAGGTTCGACCTGTTCAGCGCCGCCCTGTCACTGGCCGCCGTGCTGCCCGCCGTCTACGGCATCCAGCGCATCGCCGAGGACGGGCCGGGCGCCGTGCCCGTGGCCGCGATCGCCGCGGGCCTCGCCGTCGGCTGGTACTTCCTGCGGCGCCAGCGCGCGCTCGCCGAACCCCTCCTGGACGTACGCCTCTTCCGCGACCGGGCGTTCAGCGCCTCCGTCGCCACCAGCGTGCTCGCCATCTTCTCCCTGGTCGGCTCGGGCCTCTTCACCGCCCAGTACCTCCAGATGGTGCTCGGCTTCAGCCCGCTGCGGGCGGGCCTGTGGGCGCTGCCCGCCGCCGGTGCCGCACTGGTCAGTTCCGGGCTCGCCCCCGTGCTGGCGCGCTTCGTGCGTCCGGGCGTGGTGGTGACCTGCGGCCTGGTGGTCGGGGCGCTCGGGTACGGGGTGCTCGCCCAGATGCACGCCGACTCCGGCGTCGGGATGCTCGTGACCGGCATCGTCGTCATGTCGGCCGGCATCACCCTTGTCATGACCATAACCTCCGACCTGGTGATCGCCACGGCCCCGCCGGACCGCGCCGGGTCCGTCTCGGGTCTCTCCCAGACCGCCACCGAGTTCGGCGGCGCCTTCGGTGTCGCCATCCTCGGCTCCATCGGCACCGCGGTGTACCGCGACGACATCGCCGGGCGGGTACCGGCGGACCTGCCGCGAGAAGCGGTGCGCTCCGCGCGGGACACCCTCGGCGGCGCCGTGGAGGCATCCCGCCACCTGCCCGCCCGCACCGGCGACGAACTGCTCACCGCGGCCCGGGAGGCGTTCGCCCACGGCCTGCGCGCCGCCTCCTGGACCGCGGCCGGGCTGCTGCTCCTGATGGCGGTGGTCTCCCTGGTGCTGCTGCGGCACACGCGAGGGGCGTCCCCGGAGCCGTCCGCCGCGCCCGCTACGACGGGCGCGGCGGGCGCGGCGGACGCGGACGGCGACGAGGCCCCGGCGGTGCCCGGGCGGAGCTGAGCCGGGTACGTGACGACGGAGGCCGGCCACCGTGGAAACGGTGGCCGGCCTCCGTCGTCTGCCGGGCGGTGGCGCGTCCGGCGGGGGTCAGCCGGCGTCCAGCTCGCCGTCGAGGATGTCGAACAGCTCGTCCGCCGAGACCGACTCCAGCTCCGCCCGGTCGTCCTCGACCGTGCGCTCGTCGGCCGGCCGGGCCACCTCGCTCCACTGCGCCGCCAGCGCCCGCAGCCGGGCCGCGACGCGGGAGTGCTCGGCCACGTCGGGCGTGACCACGCTCATCGCGGCCTCCAAGCCGACCAGTTCGGCCTCCAGGGCCGCCAGGGGCGACGCCGCCGCGGCCCCGCCCTCCACCAGCTCGGCCCGCAGGTGACGGGCCGCGGCGAGCGGGGTCGGGTGGTCGTAGATCAGGGTGGACGGCAGCCGGAGCCCGCTCACGCCGCCCAGCCGGTTGCGCAGTTCGAGCGCCGTCAGCGAGTCGAAGCCCAGCTCCACGAAGCCGCGCACCGGATCGACGTCCGTGGCCCGGGCGTGTCCCAGCACCTCCGCCGTGTGCGCGCGCACCAGGTCCAGCAGGGCGCGCTCCTGCTCCGGCGGCGTCATCCGCGCCAGCCGGTCCGCCAGTTCGCCGCCCCGGGACCCGTCACCCGTACCGTCACCGCCCCGGACCACGGCCCTGCGGGCGGGCGCCCCGGGCAGCGCGCGCAGCATCGCGGGCACGCCCTCGCCACCCTGGCCGGCCGCGACGCGGGCGACGTCGAGCGCCATGGGAAGCAGCACCGCGCGGTCCGGGACGCCCCCGGCGAGCGCCGCGTCGAACAGCGCCAGGCCCTCGTCCTCCGCCAGCGCCCGCATCCCGGAGCGGCCCATCCGACGGACGTCGGCCTCGGCGAGCCGGCCGCCCATTCCCGTGCCGGCGGTCCACAGCCCCCAGGCCAGCGAGAGCCCGGCCAGGCCCTGGGCCCGCCGGTGCTGTGCCAGGGCGTCGAGGAAGGCATTGGCCGCCGCGTAGTTGGACTGCCCTGCGGCGCCGAGGGTTCCCGCCGCGGACGAGTACACCACGAACGCGGCGAGGTCCGCGTCCGCCGTCGACCGGTGCAGGTTCAGCGCCGCGTCGACCTTGGGCCGCAGCACGGTGTCGAACCGCTCGGGCGTCTGCGCGGCCAGCGTCGCGTCGTCGAGCACCCCCGCGGTGTGGATGACACCGGTCAGGGGGTGCGCGTCCGGTATCCCGGCGAGCGCGGCCCGCAGCGCGTCCTCGTCGGCCGCGTCGCAGGCCACGATGTCGACGCGCGCGCCCGACTCGGCGAGCTCCGCCGCGAGTTCGCCGGCTCCCTCGGCGGCCGGGCCGCGGCGGCTGAGCAGCAGAAGGTGCCGTACGCCGTGCTCCGCGACGAGGTGACGCGCGACCACCCGGCCGAGGCCGCCGGTGCCGCCGGTGACCAGCACGGTGCCCTCGGGCGCGAGCCGGCCGTCGCGGGGCTCCGGGCCGGTGCGGTCCGCCGCGTCGACGGTGGCGGTGACCCGTACGAGCCGGGGGGCGAGCGCGGTGCCGTCGCGCAGGGCGAGCTCGGGTTCTCCGCCGGTCGCCGCCGCCGCGGCGGGCAGGGACTTCCACGACTCCGGCGTGCCGTCCACGTCCACCAGCGCCACCCGGCCCGGGTGCTCCTCGCGCACGGCCCGCACCAGGCCCCACACCGCGGAGCCCGCGAGGTCGAGCACGTCCTCGGCCCCGTCGCCGGGGCGGGGCGCGGACACGGCCCGCCGGGTGACGACGACGAACCGGGTGTCGCTGAACCGCTCGTCCACGAGCCACCGCTGGAGCAGAGACAGCACCCGCCCGGTCGCGGTCCGCACCGCCGCGGCGGTCCCCGCCGACACCGGGACCGGCTCGGAGCCGGACAGCGACGCGTCGGGTCCCTCGTCACCGTGCAGCACGACGATCGCGGGAATCTCGTTGGGCAGTTGGGCCTCGGCCTCCGCCCACCAGGCGTCCGCCGCGGTGTGCGCGCCGGAGGGCCGCACGGTCAGCAGCTCCGTGGCCGGATCGCTCACCCGCGGGAGCGGTACGGGCGTCCAGTCGACGCCGAACAGCGGCTGCCGGCCGGCTCCGGTGTTCGGCAGCCGCTCGGCGGTGATGGCGCGCAGCACGAGCGACTCCACGGACACCACCGTCTCGCCCCGCGCGTCCGCCGCGAGAACGGACAGCGCGTTCTGTGAGGCACGGGCGATCCGCACCCGCAGCCGGGTCGCCCCGGAGGCGTGCAGGGTCACGCCCCGCCACGCGAAGGGCAGCAGCATGCCCGCTTGCCCGTCGTCGCTCTCCGGGTCCCCGAGGCCGAAGGCGTGGAGGGCGGCGTCGAGGAGGGCGGGGTGGATGCCGAAGGCGTCGGTGTCGGGGTGGGCGTCGTCGGGGAGGGTGACTTCGGCGTAGACGT
>NZ_JBFAWY010000042.1:0-54258 GCF_040680575.1 Streptomyces sp. NPDC052020 | reverse complement strand
GCGAGATCATCCGATGCCTCAAGCGATATGCCGCCCGCGAGGTCTTCAACCTGGTCAGACCGGTTTCCCGCGCCCCCGCGTTATAGGGGCGTCTGAGCCGGCGCGCGCGATGTGGTCGGTTCTTCGTGTGGTCCGTGTGCCTGTGACTCTCGGACGCCTGATTTGCGGTCGCACCGCTCGGGAAATCCCGCTGTGTGCTGCACAGGCTCTGGCGCCACCGCGACACCGTTCTCGAGTCCATCGACCAGGGTGCGTACCTTCATGTGTGTGGTGAGGCCACCGGCACGAGATCGGCTGGCGAGGCATACTCCAGCGGACGGGTCGGCACGTCCACTGACCTTCTTACTGAGGTTGAACTCGTGATGTCGCGCCGTTGGTCAGGCGGGTCTGATGGTCAGGCCGGTCTCGGCGAGGCAGCTGTCTATGAGGTGACTGCGGTACTGGATGTGCCGTAGACCGCGTCGGATGCGCTGGACGAGGTGTTCGGGGGTGGAGAAGGCGACGTTGGAAAGCCAGCCGCGTCGCAGGAGGGACCAGATCCCTTCGACGGGGTTGAGGTCGGGTGCGTAGGGCGGCAGGTGGTAGTTGGTCAGCCAGTCCCGGGCCGCGGCCCATTCCCGCAGGTCGGCGGCCTTGTGAACGTTGAGGTTGTCCCACACGAGCACGATCGGGCCGCCGAGCTGCTGGTGGGCGGCGATCAACAGATCCCGGTAGTCGCGCCAGGAGAAGCTCTTGCGTCCGTCCCGTCTGCCGTCGTCCCGGCGTGGCCGGTAGATCAGCCTCGATCGGTGGCCGGGTTTGAAGCAGGTCAGCGCAGCGATGGATATCCGTCTGCGGGAACGGCCGCGGACCCGCACGATGGGAGTCCGGCCGCGCTGTGACCAGGTCTTCGCCTGCGGCGGCGTCATGGAGAATCCGGCCTCGTCCTCGAAGACGAGCCAGGCCCCACTCACCGCCGCGAGTCTTCCGCGCAGGGCCACACCTCCTTGACCCACCCGGCCACCGCCTCGTCGTCCCGCTCGATCGCGCGTCGGGCCGGGACTTGGCACGACCAGCCGTTGCGTACCAGCAGCTTGCGCACGCCTTGGATCGTGTAGGTCAGGTGGAAGCGCCGGCCGATCACCGTCTTGACCCGCGCCAGCGTCCACCGCTGGTCCTCCCAGCCATGCGCGGCCGGCCCCTTGGCCAGCTCCGCCTCCAACTGGGCGAACTGCTTTTCGCTCAGCCTCGGCAGCGACGCCGGCCCCTGCGACCGCAGAGCCCGCGGGCCGCCCTCGTTCCACGTCCGCCGCCACCGCTGCACCGAGCGGACGCTGACCCGCAGGTCCTTGGCGATCGCCGAGCTCGCCTCACCCCGGGCGAACCTCTCGGCCGCTTTGAGTCGTAACTCCTCGCGAGACTGCTGGCGTTCGGCGGTCAGGCCGCCCCCTTGTGGATACCGCATGCCCCGGTGATACCGCACGAGCGACGAGCCGTCAGCCCCTGCGACACCACGAGTTCAACCTCAGTAGCTGAATAGCGTGACCCGGTCGGGGCGTCACGCCATCAATCTGTTCTGAGTCTCGTCGCCATGAACGATCCAGCAGCTGGGCCCCCGTGTGGAGCCGCATCGTCTCCTCACAGGTCGGTTACCAGAGTTAGGCGCGTCAATGGCGCTTATGGCGTGAAAACCGCTTCGGTTTCGTCCTTTTCGCTTTCACCCTCGGCCACGGGGAGGCGCTTGTTGCGGCGGACGGAGGACCAGAAGGAGGCGCCGATCAGGACCACACCGATCATGCCGGTGATGAACTCGTTGATCTCGTACTGGATGGTCACCAGCAGGACGGCGGCGAGGGCGCCGATGGCGTAATGGGCACCGTGCTCCAGGTAGACGTAGTCGTCGAGGGTGCCCTCGCGGACCAGGTAGACGGTCAGGGACCGCACGTACATGGCGCCGATGCCGAGGCCAAGGGCCATCAGGACGATGTCGTTGGTGATGGCGAAGGCGCCGATGACGCCGTCGAAGGAGAAGGAAGCATCCAGGACCTCCAGGTAGAGGAACATGAAGAACGCGGCCTTGCCCGCGAGTTTGACGGCCGACTTCGGCTTGCCGGTGCGCGCGGCTCCCTCCTCCTTGTGCTGCCGTTCCTCCTCCGCTTCGAGCTTGTCCTCGAAGAAGCCGGAGAGACCGCCGACGACCAGGTAGGTGATCAGACCGGCGATGCCGGAGAGCAGGACCGTCTCCGCCTTGTCGGCGTGGGTGCCACCGTGCTGGTGGGCATGGGCACCGAAGGTGATCGCCGAGACCAGCAGCACGATCAGGGCGATGCAGACCGACAGCATGTCGACCTTGCCCAGCTTGGCCAGCGGGCGCTCCAGCCAGCCCAGCCACTTGATGTCCCGGTCCTCGAAGACGAAGTCCAGGAAGATCATGAGGAGGAACATGCCACCGAATGCGGCGATCGACGGGTGCGCGTCGGTGACCAGCTCCTGATAGCGGTCCTTGTCGGTGAGCGCGAGGTCGACGGCCTCGATCGGCCCGAGCGACGCGCTGACCGCCACGATCACGACCGGGAAGACCAGACGCATGCCGAAGACAGCGATCAGGATGCCGATGGTGAGGAAGATCTTCTGCCAGAAGGCATTCATCTTCTTCAGGATCCCGGCGTTGACCACCGCGTTGTCGAACGACAGCGAGATCTCCAGGACGGACAGGATCGCCACCACTCCGAAGGCGGCCCACCCACCGTAGAAGATCGCGGCCACCAGGCCGAGCGCGGTGACCGCGAACGACCACCCGAAGGTCTTCATGAACACCGGTCAGTTCACCGTGCCTTCGGGGAGGACGGCGATGCCGTCGTCGTCGGCGTGCAGGATGTCGCCGGGGCGGAAGGTGACTCCGCCGATGGTGACGGGCACGTCGACGGCTCCGGCGGAGTCCTTGGCGCTCTTGCGGGGGATGGAGCCCAGCGCTTTGATGCCGAGCCGGAGGCCGGCCAGGGTGGCGCTGTCGCGGACGGCGCCGTGCAGGACGAGGCCGGCCCAGCCGTTGTCCTGGGCGGCACCGGCGATGAGGTCGCCGACCAGGGCGGTGCGCAGGGAGCCGCCTCCGTCGACGACCAGCACGGCGCCGTCGCCCGGGGTGCGCAGGAGGTCGCGCAGCAGGCCATTGTCCTCGTGGCACGAGACGGTCCGGACGGGGCCGGCAAAGCTCCGGTGGGCGCCGAACTGGCGGAACTGCATGTCACAGACGCGCAGGTCGGTGCCGTACTGGTCGACGAGGTCGGCCGTGGGGACGGGGGTGACTGTCTCGGGCATGGTGATGCTCCTCTTCGTTCGGGGCTGCCGCGCCCGTTTCTCATCCGGCCGTCAGGAGGATGGGGGCGCGAGCGCGGCAGCCTGCTCGGGGGTGAGGGGGCGGGTGGCGTGTCCTCGCAGGAGGAGGTGCAACTTGGCGGTTTCCTCCAGCTCCTCGATCGCGTCGGCGGCCTGTTCCATCGACGTGCCGGCGATGACGGGCCCGTGGTTGGCGAGGAGGAGGGCGTGGTGGGTGCGGGCCGTCCGTTCGGCGAGCGGTTCGAGGCTGCTGTCACCTGGGGCGTGGTAGGGGAGGAGGGGGAGCTTTCCGACGCGCATGGCGTAGTAGGCGGTGAGCGGGGGCAGCGCGTCGGCAGGGTTCACGTCGTCGAGGCAGGAGACGGCGGCGGCGTGGGTGGAGTGCAGGTGGACGACTGCCTGGGCGCCGGGGCGGGCCCGGTAGAAGGCGGCGTGCAGGAACGCCTCCTTCGTGGGCCGGGGGCCGTCCAGGTGCTTGCCGTGCAGGTCGGTGCGGGACAGCTCGGCTTCCTCGACGGTGCCGAGGCTGGACCCGGTGGGAGTGAGGAGCAGGGTGCCGTCGGCCAGGCGAACGGAGAGGTTGCCGGTCGAGCCGTGTGTCAGACCGCGGGTGAAGAGCGAGCGAGCGGTACGGACGATGAGCGTCCGGGCGGCCGGCTCGTCGGCGTAGGCGGTCACTCGGCCTCCGTGAGGGCGCGGGTGAACAGGTCGGGGGCGCCGAAGTTGCCGGACTTCAGCATGAGGGCGAGGTCGCCGCTCTTGGTGGTGGCGTAGGTCCACGGCACACCCGGGTCGGCCTCCTCGCCGACGAGGACGGCGCGGATGCCGAGGGCGGTGGTGACGGCACCGGAGGTCTCCCCGCCGGCCACCAGAAGACGGCGTACGCCGCGTTCGACCAGGTGGGTGGCGAGGGTGCCGAGCAGTTCTTCGACCTGTGTGGCGGCCTCGGCGACACCCAATTGGGCCTGCACAGCAGCCAGTTCCTCCGGTGACGCGGAGGCGTAGATCAGGACGGGCAGGTCAGTGTCCTGTCCGTCGTACCAGGCGAGGGCCTCGCCGGTGACGTCGCGGCCGGCAGCGGCGGCGAGGACGTCGAGGTGGAGGGAGGGCAGACCGGCGGCGTAGAACTGGGCGATCTGCTCCAGGGTGCGGGCCGAGCAGCTGCCGGCAAGGACGGCCGCCCGACCGTCGCGCGGCCAGGCTTCGGCGGCGGCCGTACCGGCGGCCGGGTAGGCGTGTCCGAGTCCTTCGGCGAGGCCGGCGGCACCGGCGACGACCGGCAGTTCGAGCGTGGCGGCCCCCAGAACGGCGAGGTCCTCGTCGGTGAGGGCGTCGGCGATGATGTGCCGGACGCCGGACTGCTGGTGGGCTACGACGGCGTCCCGGACGGCTTCGACTCCGCGGCGGACGGTGGTCCAGTCGATCAGGGCCACCTGGTGGCGGGTCTGCGCGGACAGCAGGCGCACCAGCGCGGAGTCTGTCATGGGGTTGAGGGGGTGGTGGCGCAGCGGGGAGTCGGACAGCAGCTGGTCGTGGACGAAGAGGTGGCCCTGGTAGACCGTGCGGCCGTTGGGAGGGGAGGCCGGGCAGTGCAGGGTGACGCCGGCGCCGGCGGCGTCCATCAGGGCGTCGGTGACCGGACCGATGTTGCCCTGCGGGGTGGAGTCGAAGGTCGAGCAGTACTTGAAGTACACCTGCGCGGCGCCCTTGGACCACAGCCAGCGCTGGGCGGCGAGGGAGTCGGCGACGGCCTCGTCGGCGGGCGTCGAACGCGACTTGAGGGCGATCACGGCGGCATCGCAGTCGGCCGGGAGCGCGGTGGTGTCGTCCGGGGTGCCGAAGACCAGGGCGGTGCGCAGGCCGGCACGCCGGAAGGCCGCGGCGACATCGGTGCCGCCGGTGAAGTCGTCGGCTATGCAGCCGATGCGCAGGGTCATGGTCGGGGTCTCTCCTCGAACGTGCGGGTGGTACGGGAGGCGGATCGGGGCGGGCGGCGGAGGCACCCGCCCCGGAGTGGGCGGGTCAGTTCTGCCCGGCGCCGATGGCCTTGATGACGGCGGCGGTGAACTCGGTGGTGGAGGCGGAGCCGCCGAGGTCGCGGGTGGAGGTGCCGGCGGCGATCGCGTCGGCCACGCCCTTCTCGATGATCTTCGCGACGGTGGCGAGCTTCTCGTCGCCGTGCTTGGCGGCGAGCCACTCGAAGAGCATGGCGCCGGAGAGGATCATGGCGACCGGGTTGGCGATATTCTGCCCGGCGATGTCGGGGGCGGAGCCGTGGGACGCCTGGGCCATGGCGGTGGTGGCGGAGGAGTTGATGGACGGGGCGGTGCCGAGCGAGCCGGAGATCTCGCCGGCCAGGTCGGAGAGGATGTCGCCGAACATGTTCTCGGTGACGATGACGTCGAAGTCCTGGGCGCGGCGCACCAGGTGGACGGTCATGGCGTCGATGTGGAAGTCGTCCACAGCGACGTCCGGGTAGTCCTTGGCGACTTCCTGGCACACCGTGCGGAACAGGCCCGTGGTGAGCTTGAGGACGTTGGCCTTGTGGACGATGGTGAGCTTCTTGCGGCGCGAGCGGGCCAGGTCGAAGGCGACGCGGGCGACGCGCTCGGTGGCCTCGCGGGTGATGATGCCCAGCATGATCGCGGTGTCCGGGGTGGGCATGAACTCGCCGGTGCCCGCGAAGGTGTTGCGGTCGGCGTAGAAGCCCTCGGTGTTCTCCCGGACGATGACCAGGTCGGCGTTGTCGCAGACGGCCTTCGCGCCGGGGAAGGACTTGGCGGGGCGGATGTTGGCGAAGAGCTGGAAGTGCTTGCGCAGGGTGCCCGAGGGATTGAGGGCGGACTTGTGCGGCTCGGGGTAGCTGACCGAGTCGTGCGGGCCGAGGTACCAGCCGTCGAGGCCGGCGAGGGCGTCCTTGGTCTCCTCGGGGACGGGGGTGCCGTGGGTCTCGATGGCGGAGGCGCCCAGCGGCAGCGTCACCCAGTCGACGGAGACGCCGGCGGCCTCGGCGGCGGCGGTGGCGATCTCGACGGAGGACGGGACGATCTCGGGGCCGATGCCGTCGCCGTCGAGGACGCCGAGGCGGTAGGTCTTGCTGCTCATGGTGCGGGTTCCTCTCAGAACAAGAAATGGTCAGGACAGTGCCGAGGCGGCGTCGGTGAGCGCGGTCCAGGAACGGGCGGCGGCCTTGGTGCTGTCGCCGTCCTGGGTGTGCTCCAGAGTCAGCCAGCCGGTGAAGCCGCCGGCGTGCAGTGCGGTGAGGAGCTCGGGGAGCCGGGGATCACCGACCGTCAAGGGCCCCCGGGTCGGGGCGGCGGCGAGTTGCAGGCAGCCGGTGACGGCGGCGTGGTCGGTGACGGCCCGGACCACGTCGACGCCCTCGGCGTCGAGGTGGTGGGTGTCCAGCACCAGGCCGGTCGGGGCGTCGAGCGAGTCGAGGACGGCGAGGGCCTCGGCCGGGGTGTGCCACAGCGAGGTGTTGGCCCGCGACTGCGGCTCCAGCAGCAACCGGCTTCCGCGCGTGGCGGCCTCCTCGGCCAGTTGCTCCACGGCACGCTCGGCCCACACGCGCTGCATGTCCGCGAGGCCGGGCAGGAAGGTGCCCCGGGTCTGGCCGAGCGAGACCGGCACGCCCAGTTCCCCGGCCAGCCGGGCCGCGCCAAGCAGCCGGAACAGCGCATGTCGGCGGACGTCGGGGGACGGGTCGGTCAGGGTCAGCCGGTCCTGCGCCGCCACCGGTCCGGTGCCGATCCCCAGGACCTTCAGGCCGGCGGCCTCGACGGTCCGGGCCAGCGTCTCGGTGTCGTGCGCGCCGGTCTCCCTGACCTGTACCTCCACCCCGTCGTAACCGAGTTCGGCCAGATCGCGGACGGCCTCGGCGAGCGGCGCCGAGTGGCCGAGCGGCATGGATGAGACACAGTCGTTCCCGGAGACCGTGTAGGCCACCGGCCAGGGCAGTACTGCGCTCATGGCGTGACCACCTGCGCCCCGACCGGGACGAGCAGGCCGCGCAGCTCACGGGCGGCGGCACCGGCGCCGTCCAGTACCGGCACACCGAGCAGGGCCGCCAGGGCATCGCGGACCGGCGTGAGCGAGTACTGCGCCAGGAGCACCGCGTCGGCGTCTGTGCCCCCGACCGTACGGAGGGCGTCCGCCAGGAGCCGGGCCGCCTCCTCGGGGCCGGCGCCGGCGGCAGCCTCGCTCAGCGCGGTCACGATGTCGACCGGGCGGCCCGGGCGGACGGCCGGGACGAGCGCTTCCAGCTGGGCGACTGCCGCCGGTACGGCCGGCGGGGTGGAGGCGACGACGGCGATCCGCCGGTACGGGCCGGCCAGGGCGGCCTTGAACATCGACTCGTCCGACTTCAGCACCGGCACGTCCCACAGTACGCGGGCGGTGTCCACCACCTCCCCGTAGGAGGAGCAGGTCAGCAGCAGACCCTGGGCGCCACCGTCCATGACGTGTGCGATCAGCCGGAGCATGCGGCGACGCAGTGCGTCGGTGAGGCCGCCGGTCGCGTTGGCGTCGTCCAGCAGGCGGTCGTCCAGCACGTTCCAGACCGTGGCCTGTGGAAACTCCTGGGCGAACGCGTTCTGGGCGATGCGATGGGCGGCCGGCACGGCGTGGATCATGGCGACCAGGGGAGGGGATTCGATCACCGGGTTCTTACCTCTTCCGGTAGGCGGGGACCGGCAAGGGTCCCGACCGAGGACCGGTCTCCGGACGACGCGGGAATTGTTTCCCGACGGCGGAGGACACGGGCCCGAGATGGGGGCGGCAGCGTGGTGTATCGGTGCCGCGCCGCCACTCTAGGTCCAACCGGTCAACCGGTCAACCGGTTCTGCGCAGGGCTGCGCCTCCGGCTGCCGGAAGAGGTCCGGCAGCCCCCCGTGGCCCCTAGCCCTCGCGCTGTTCGAGCGCCTTCATCAGGCGCCGGGAGGCGCCGTCCATGTGCCGGGCCATCGCCGCGCGGGCGGCCTCCGCGTCACCGTTCGCGACCGCCTCGAAGATCGGTACGTGGTCGTCGTAGGCCACCTTGCGGGAGCGGACCGCCCCCGTGCGCTCCACCCAGCCGCGCTGGATCATCGCCCGCATCCCCTTGAGCATGTCCCGCAGCACGGTGTTGCCGGCCAGTTCGCCCAGGGCGGCGTGGAAGGCGGTGTCCGCCTCCGGGAACTCCGCGTCCGGGCACTCCCGCATCGCCGTCAGTCGGGTCCGGAGCAGTTCGACGCCCGCCTCGTCGCGGGCCTGCGCGGCCAGTCCCGCGACGATCACCTCCAGCTCCGCGCGGGCCTGCACCATGTCCCGGGCGCCCCGCTCGCCGAGCACCAGCCCCAGTTCGAAGAGCCGGTAGAGCACGTCCGAGTCGGTGCCGCGGAAGTACGTGCCGCTCGACTGCCGGATCTCCAGTAGGCCGAGGAAGCCCAGTGACTTGATCGCCTCGCGCACGGTGGGCCGGTTCACCCCGAGCATCTCGGTGAGCTGTCGCTCCGAGGGGATGCGGTCGCCGGGCTGGACCTCGCCGGACATCAGGTAGTCGATCAGGCGGCGGGAGACCTCGGCGGCCAGCGGCTCGCGCGGCTCGACCGTGATTCTGGCGAGTTCGGCCATCGATTTCCTCACTTCGGTATTGACGCGATGGCTGGATTCTAGTTACCTACCGGCAATCCGGTAAACCGGTTGTCCGGAAGCGGGCGGGGCCGAGTCACCCGCCTTCCCCGTGTCGGCCACCCCGGACGTCCCAGCCATGCCAGGCGCACTCCTGACCTCCTCACCGGGCCCAGCCCCGCCACGACCGTGCGCCCGCCGAGCCCGCCGTACAGGAGCCGCACGTACCATGACCGACCCGACGCACGAGCCGAGCACGGCCTTGCGTGCGCTGCCGGTCGCCACCCGAACCGACACGCACTGACCTCACGCGCCGTTCCGCGCCGCCGCCCGACCGGCGGCCCTCAGCCCTGCCCCAAGGAGCAAGGAGCAACGATGCTCGCCGTCCTCGGCTTCGCCACCCTGGGCAGCTTCATGCTGCTCGTGATGCGGAAGTACCTCTCCGCCTTCACCGCCATCATGCTCACCCCCCTCGTCGCCGCCGTCATCGCGGGCAAGGGGAGCCAACTCGGCGACATGATCATGAACGGGCTGGACACGGTCGCGCCGACCGCCGCCCTCCTGCTGTTCGCCGTCCTCTACTTCGGCCTGATGATGGAGGTGAAACTCTTCGAGCCGATCGTCCAGGCCATCGTCCGCGCCTCCAAGGGCGACCCGGTCCGCATCGTGGTCGGCACCGCCGTGCTCGCCCTCCTGGTCGCCCTCGACGGCGACGGCACCACCAGCTACATGATCGTCTGCTCGGCGTTCCTGCCGATCTACCGCCGCCTGGGCATGAATCCCCTCATCCTGGCGACCCTGGCGGCCATGGCGCTGGGCACCATCTCCGGCACGACCCCCTGGGGCGGCGCGGCCACCCGCGGCATCAGCGTCCTGCATCTGAACGCGAGCGAGTACTTCGTCCACATGATCGGCCCCATGGCGCTCACCAGCCTGGCCATCATCGCCGTCGCCTACTGGCTCGGCCTGCGCGAACGCCACAAGATCGACGCCGAGAAGCTGGCCGCCTACAAGTTGGAGATCGCCTCCGGCGAGGCGTTCGAGCCGGTCGAGGTGGACTGGCGTCTGTGGTTCAACGCCGCGCTCACCCTGCTCCTGATGGTCCTGCTCATCGCCGAGGTCGCCGACCTCCTGGTGCTGTTCATGGTCGCCTTCGTCATCGCCCTGCTCGTCAACATCCGCTCCATCGGCGACCAGCAGGACCTCATCAAGCGCCAGGCCGCGAACGCGGTCCCGGTGATGATCCTCGTCCTGGCCGCCGGCGTCTTCACCGGCATCATGACCGACTCCGGCATGATCAAGGCAATGGCCGACGCGGCGCTGTCGATCGTCCCCGACAGATGGGGCAACGTCATACCGCTGTTCACTGCGGTCCTCGCGCTTCCCCTCGGCTTCTTCATGTCGAACGACGGCTACTGGTTCGGTGTGGTCCCCGTCCTCGCCGAATCCGCAGCCCACTACGGCATCCCGGCCAACGAGATCGCCCGCGCCGGAGCCATCGGCCAGATCCTCCACATGATGGGCCCCACCAGCGCGCCCCTGTGGGTCCTCCTCGGCCTGGTCAAGGCGGAACTGGGCGACTTCCAGAAGCACGCCCTGCGCTGGGGTGTCCTGGTCTCCTTCGCTTACATCGCCTTCGCCCTCCTCACCGGCGCCATCAGTATCACCTGAGCCGTGTGCGTGTCCTTCGTTCCCCAGACCCCCTGGCAGACCTTGGTCGAAGGCTTATCGCCGGCGCCCCGCTCACCTGCGTCCTGACGGTCCGCGCGAGGGTCGGTACGGGTTCCCTCGTCGCCGCCGGGTCGGACTGCGCCCCGCCGAGACAGCCCCGGTCACCGCGACGCACAGCGGCCTGGGCGGCTCGGCCAACGCCTCCGACACCCTGTGCGTGGCCCAGGCCCAGCACGGCTCCGCCCCCGGCATCGCCGGCCAGGGCGTCGCCAACCCCACCTCTCTGATCCTGTCCGCCGCGATGCCGCTGGACTGGCGCGGCCGACGCGACGGCGACGACCGCCTCCAGCGGGCCGCCGTCCTGATCACCGGCGCGGTCAGCACCGTGCTGGACAACCCCGCCACCCGCACCCGCGACATCGGCGGCACCCTCGGCACCGCCGACTTCGCCGCCGAGATCCACCGCATCATCGAGCACACCGGAGAGACCGCCTGATGATCGTTTCCACCGACCCGGTCAACGGCACCGAGCTCGCCCGCTACACCCCGCAGTCCGCCGAGGAGGTCGGCGGCATCCTCGACGCGGTGGCCGACGCTCAGGCAGACTGGCGACGGCGTGACATCACCGACCGGGTGCCCCTGCTGCGGGAGATGGCCCGTGTCCTGCGCGACGGCAAGGACCACTACGCGACGCTCATCACCGCCGAGATGGGCAAGCCGATCACCGAAGCACGCGCCGAGATCGAGAAGTGCGCGATGACCTGCGAGTACTACGCCGAGCACGCCCCCGAGCAGCTCGCCGACCGACCCGTCGCCTCCAACGCCACCGAGAGCGCCGTTGTCTACGACCCGCTCGGCGTCGTCCTCGCCGTCATGCCGTGGAACTACCCCTTCTGGCAGTTCTTCCGCTTCGCCGCCCCGCCCTCGCCGCCGGCAACGGCACCCTGCTCAAGCACGCCAACAACGTCCCGCAGTGCGCCCTCGCCGTCGAGGAGGTCGTCCGCAAGGCCGGCGCCCCCGAGGGCTTGTGCCGCACCCTGCTCATCGAGGTCGACCAGGTCGCCGGGATTATCGCCGACCCGCGCGTCGCGGCGGTCACGCTCACCGGGTCCACCGAGGTCGGTGCGATCGTCGCGGCCCAGGCCGCGGCCGTGCTGAAGAAGCAGGTCCTCGAACTCGGCGGCTCGGACCCCTTCGTCGTGCTCGCCGACGCCGACGTCGAGGCCGCCACTGCCGTCAAGGCCCGGTACGTCAACGTCGGCCAGTCCTGCGTCAACGCCAAGCGGTTCATCGTCGAGGAGGCCGTGGCCGACGCGTTCGTCGCCGCCTTCACGGCCGCCGCCGCGGAGCTGAAGGTCGGCGACCCGACCGACCCCGAGACGGCGATCGGCCCCATGGCCCGCGCGAACCTCCGCGACACTCTGCACGACCAGGTCCGCCGCACCGTCGACGCAGGCGCCCACCTGCTCCTCGGCGGCGAGATCCCCGACGGGCCGGGCTGCTACTACCCGCCCACCGTCCTCGACCACGTCCGCCCCGGGATGGCCGCCTTCGACGAGGAGACCTTCGGCCCGGTCGCCGCCATCACCCGCGTCGCCGACGCCGACGAGGCGATCACGTTGGCCAACCGGACCGAGTACGGCCTCGGCGCCGCCCTGTGGACGAGCGACCTCCGTGCCCGCCGACTGACCCGCCTCCTCGACGCCGGCGCCGTCTTCGTCAACGGCATGGTCGCCTCCGACCCGCGCCTGCCCTTCGGCGGCATCAAGAAGTCCGGCTACGGCCGCGAACTCGGCGCCGAGGGAATCCGCGAGTTCGTCAACACCAAGACCGTCTGGATCGGCCCGGCCGCCTGACCATCCCCACCTGGAGAACCACCGTGCACCACCATCCCACCGACGAGCCCTGCTTCGCCTCCTTCGAGCCCGCGGTCCTGCGCCCGGCCGAACTGACCGCCTTCAGCCGCGGCGGTGGCGCCCGCACCATCCCCCTGGTCACCAAGGCGACCGGCGCCGAGGTCTTCCTCACCGGCCAGACTCTCTTCGACGGCGGCGCGGGCATCGCCCTGCACACCCACAACTGCCCGGAGAGCGTCACCATCCTCGAAGGCGACGCCATCGTGGAGATCGACGGCACCGAACACCACGTCACTCGCTTCGACACCACCTACGTCCCCGCCGGTATGCCCCACTGCTTCCGCAACGCCTCCGCCACCGAGCCGATGCGCATCCTGTGGATCTACGCCACCGTCGACGCCACCCGCACCATCGTCGAAACCGGCGTCACCGCACGGGTAGACGCCGAGCACGCCAAGGCCGACGCCCGGAACAACGGCTGAGACCGAGAAGGAAGCACCCCGTGATCACCGAGATCGCCCAGATCGAAATTCATCCCGGCCAGGAGCAACAGTTCGAAGAGGCCGTCGCCAAGGCCCTTCCTTACTTCCTCGCAGCCGACGGCTGCGACGGGGTCGACCTGCACCGCAGCGTCGAACACCCCTCGCGCTACCGGCTGATGGTCCGCTGGGAGACCGTCGAGCACCACACCGTCACCTTCCGCGCCTCCGAGGGCTTCGCCAAGTGGCGGGCCCTGGCCGGACCGCACTTCGCGGCTCCGCCGCAGGTCGAACACGTACACTCCGTCCTTGCACCATGACGTCGGCGGCCGGGACCGACCGGGTCCCGGCCCACGCGGAGGCATCAGAGGATGACAGCGCCCACGGCCCACGGCCCCACCCCGCTCACCCGGCGGACGGCCGCCCGCATCGTGGAGCACATCGCGTCGAGCGACATGCCCGTTGGCGCACGCCTGGTTGAACGGGCCCTGGCCGAACACCTGAAGGTCTCGCGCTCACCGGTCCGCCAGGCCCTGCGGCTGCTGGCGGACGAAGGCGTGGTGGCCGCCGCCGAACGGGGCGGTTACACCGTCGCCCTCACCGGTCCGGCCCTGACCGAGGCGTCCCCGCTCCCGCCGGTCGAGGACGTCTACCTGCGCATCGCGGCCGACCGGCTCGACGGCCGGCTCCCCGACCGCATCACCGAGAACGCCCTCGCCCGCCGCTATGACCTCCCACCCGGACAACTCGCCCACGTCCTGCGCCGCGTCGCGGTGGAAGGCTGGATCGAACGGCTCCCCGGCTACGGCTGGGATTCCAGCCCATGCTCACCTCGATGGACGCCTACCAGGACAGCTACCGCTTCCGCCTCACCATCGAACCCGCGGCCATCCTCGAACCCGGCTTCGTCATGGACCGCGACGCCCTCGAAACCGTCCGAGCCCAGCAGCGCCTGGTCGACGGTCGTATCCACACCATCGGCAACGCCCAGCTGTACGACCTCAACAGCCGCTTCCACGAGCCCGTCATGGCGTGCAGCAACAACACCTTCTTCATCGGCTTCCTGCGCCGCGTCGACCGCCTGCGCCGCCTCATCGAATACCGGCGCTCCCTGCAACGCGACCGCGCGGCCCTGCGCTGCGCCGAGCACGTGCGCATCGCCGACCTCCTCCTGGCCGGCAAGCGCGCCGAGGCGTCGGCCTACCTGCGCGAACACCTGTCGTCCGTGAGCCAGGAGAAGACGCGCCGCAGTGGGTACCGCCGAATGACGGTGTGCCCCGTGGTTAGTGAGCGTTCACCTTCCTGCGGCTGAGTCCGACGAGGTTGGGCGAATGGACGGGTGTGCATGGCGGTGTTCAGGCTCCGCCACACGCGGCGTCCCTCAGCGGCTCCACCGCGTCCGCCGCCCTGGCCGCGGACCCCTCCCAGCCGGTCACCATCCCCGTGCCGCGGGAGCGGACCGCCGGCTCCGGTTCGTACCAGGTAGGGGCAGTAGATGAACCGCAGCTGCATGACGCGCGTGCTGTGCCACCGCGCTGAGCGGGCGAGGTCCGCGCCGCAGGAGCCGCCGACTGCTGTCACCGTCGCGATCTCATAGGCGTCCGACAGGAAGACCTCACGAAAAAATCAGGGTCCTGGGCGAGGGTCACTCACATGCACGCACACCGTCCCCGTACCCCCGCCACCGAGCGCACGCGCCGCTGGTTCATGAACCGTTCCCTGCTGCTGGGAGGCGCCGCCGCCGTGGCGACCATGACCGGCTGTTCCGCCGGAGTGTCCGACACGGGCGGCTCCGCGTCCGGCGGCGCCCAGAGCGGGATGCCGTCCGGTGGGCCCGGTGGCGCCGGGGGCATGGGCCCCGGTGCCACCGAGGTGAAGTACGCCGACTTCACGGGTGTCACCACCGACGGCACGGTCGTCGACGACCTGTTCTCGATCCACTCCACCGGCGTCTCGACGGATGCGGTGGTGCAGGCCGCGCAGGCGTTCCTGGACGGACTCAGCACCAAGGTGCGCCGGGCGTCCGTGTTCGACGTGGACGACGACGAGTGGCTGGCCTGGAGCAACGTCGACGGCTACGAACGCGAGGGTGCCCGCATGGGCGACCTGACCGAGAAGCAGCGCAACCTCGGCTATGCCCTGCTCGGTGCGGCTCTGTCGGCCGACGGGCTGGCCCAGACCCGCAACATCATGAAGCTCAACGCCTTCCTCGGTGACTACAACGGTGGTGGCAAGGAGACGCTGACCGAGGGGCACTACTACTTCACCTTCATGGGGACTCCCTCCACGTCCAAGCCCTGGGGCTTCCAGTACGAAGGCCACCACGTGGCCATCAACTACTTCGTCCTCGGCGACCAGGTCGTCATGTCCCCGACCTTCATGGGCTCGGAGCCCACCTCGGCTACCTACAACGGCGAGAAGATCACCCTTTTCAAGCCGGAGACCAAGGCCGGCCTGGCACTGCTGCGGTCCCTGACCTCGGCACAACGCAAGAAGGTGATCTCCGCCGACGAGAAGGGCGGCACGAACATGGTCGCCGGGGCCGGCCAGGACAACCTGAAGCTGGCCTACCAGGGCCTCGCCGCGAAGGAGTTCACCTCCGCCCAGCGCCAGAAACTGCTCGACCTGGTCGGCGTCTACGTCGGCTACATGGACGACGGCCACGCCGCGGTGAAGATGAAGGAGGTGGAGGAGCACCTCGACGACACGTACTTCTACTGGATCGGCGAGACCAAGGACTCCTCCGCCTTCTACTACCGGGTGCACAGCCCGGTCGTGCTCATCGAGTACGACGCCCAGTCCCCGCTGGCCTACGGCGAGAACGCTCAGATGGGCGGCGGCGGTGGCGCCCCAAGCGGCGGGCCGTCCGGCATGCCGAGCGGGCAGCCCACCGGTATGCCGAGCGGCGGCCCGGCCGGTGGCGGCATGGGCGGCGGCACCCCCACCCAGCAGCACATCCACACCATCATCCGCACGCCCAACGGCGGTGACTACGGCGTGGACCTGCTCAAGCTCCACCTGGAAACCGACCACTGACACATGACGTCCGCGACCGGCACGTGCCGCGTCATGACACCCCGTGCCGCAGGAGTGCGGGCAGCCCGGTCCCGGTAGGCGTCGTGAGAGGCCGATGCCCGCCGGGACTGGCCGCGTGCTGCGCTCCGGATCAGACCTGTGCCGGGAACAGCAGGCAGTCGTCCGGGCGGATGACCAGGTTGATTTCGGCGTCCGTGTGCCGGACGGGGCTCTCGGCGTGGACGCGCAGATCGCCGACGCTGAGTTCGTACTCGAATCGCGCTCCGGTGTAAGAACACTGTTCGATCCTCGCCCGGAGCACATTGACGGCACCGTCGTGCGGGGCGTCCGCGCGGTCGGTGAGTGTGATGCGTTCGGAGCGCAGGCCCACGGTGGCGGACGACCCCGCGGAGCAGACCCCAGCCACCCTCAGGCGCTGGCCGGTCTTGCCCAGTTCGACCTGTACGGTTGCGCCCTCGGTGGAGTCGACGTGCCCCTCCAGGAGGTTGCAGCGGCCGATGAAGCCGGCGACCTCGGGAGTGGCGGGGGTCTCGTAGATCTCGGTCGGTGTGCCCACCTGCTGGAGGCGGCCGTGCATGAACACGGCGATGCGGTCGGACAGGGACATCGCCTCCACCTGGTCGTGGGTGACGTATACGGTGGTGATGCCGACCTCGCGTTGGAGATCTTTGAGCCAGACGCGGGCTTGGTCGCGCATCTTGGCGTCCAGGTTGGAGAGTGGTTCGTCCAGGAGCAGGACGCCGGGGGAGTAGACGATGCCTCGGGCGAGGGCGACGCGCTGCTGCTGTCCGCCGGAGAGCTGGTGGGGGTAGCGGTCGCGCAGGTGAGCCATGTCGACCTTGGTGAGGGCGTCGTCGATGAGGCGCCGTCGCTCGTCCTTGGCGACCTTGCGGAGCTTCAGCGGCAGTGCGAGGTTGTCGGCGATCGTCATGTGCGGCCAGAGCGCGTACGACTGGAAGACCAAGCCGAGATTCCGGCCCTCGGGGGGCACCGTGTGGCGCGGGGTGCCGTCGAAGAAGACCTGGTCGCCGACGCGGATGGTGCCTGAGTCGGGGGTCTCCAGACCCGCGACGCACGACAAGGTGGTGGACTTGCCGCAGCCCGACGGGCCGAGCAGCGTGAAGAACTCCCCGTCGGCGACGGTGAAGTTGATGTCTTCCAGGACTGCGGTCCCGTGGAAGGACTTCTTGATGTTCTCGACGACCAGCTCAGGCATGCTTCTTCCCCTTCAGGAGGAGACCGGCGAGGCCGGCGACGACGGCGGTGACGGCGATCTGCAGGGTGGCGAGGGCGGCGACAGAGCCGGTCTCACCCTGGGTCCACAGGTCGATGGCAGTGGTGCCGATGACCTGTGACTCGGCTCCGGCGAGGAACATGGCAGGGGCGTACTCGCGGATCATCTGGGTCCAGATGAGCAGGAACGAGGCGAGCATCGCGGGCATGAGGAGACGGAGCATGATCCGGGACACCGTGCGCCACCAGTCGGCGCCGGCGACGCGTGCGGCGTTGTCGAGTTCGGCTCCGAGCTGCATGGTCGCCGGGGAGATCGCGCCGTACGCCGACGGGAGTGCCCGGATGCCGAAGGCGATGATCAGCGCGAAGAGCGTGCCGCGCACCAGGTCGCCGCCGGGCATCCAGGTGAAGGCCCAGAACAGGCCGATGCCGACGATCAGGCCCGGGACCGCGTGCGGCGACTGCGCGGTCGTCTCCAGGAGCCGGGCAAAGCGGAAGTCGGAACGGCGTGCCACGAGGACCACCACCGTGCCGAACAGGGTCACGGCCACCGCCCCCACGAAGGCCACAGTGATGCTGTTCACGATCGACTCGGTGTAGGGCGCGTAGTCGAAGATCAGACGGAAGTTGTCCAGGGTGAGCAAGTCGAACGGATTCACCAGCGGAGTGAGCAGCGAGGTGAACGCGCGCAGGATCAGCGCGAGCATCGGCAGCAGCGCGCCGAAGACGACGTACAGACCGACGAAGGCGAAGCCCAGCCACTTCCAGGCACCGATGTCGAGCAGGTCGGAGCGGGTGGCCTTGCCGCGCACCGACACGAACCGCTGGGCGTGCTTGAGCAGCCGCGTCTGGAACACGACCAGGCCGATGGTGGTGAGCAGCATGAAGGTGGACGCCGCGCCCAGCAGGCCGTAGTCCGGGTTGATCGAGTCGATGCCCTGCTCGTAGAGGAAGTTGGAGAAGAGGGTGATGCCGGCGGGCTCGCCAAGGATGAGTGGGATGGACAGTGTCTCGATCGCCGTTCCGAAGATCAGCAGGCCCGCGTAGAGCATCGGTGGACGCAGCATCGGCACCACGACCGAGCGCAGGATGCGCAGAGGCCCCGCGCCGACGCTCCGGGCCGCGTTCTCCAGCGAGGTGTCGGAGGCGGCCAGCGCGTTGGCGCAGAACAGGTAGGCGATGGGAACCTGGGCGACGGCCTCGACGAACGCCATGCCGGGCAGCGAGTAAAGGTTCCAGGGCACCCAGCCGAAGCCCTCGCGCACCGCGCTGGTCAGGAAGCCGGCTGGCCCGTAGACGACGATCCAGCCGAAGGCCAGGACGAGCGGGGAGATGTAGATGGGCCAGCGCAGCACCTGGCCGAACAGGCGGGCGGCGGGAAAGCGGGTGCGCTCCAGCAGGATCGCCATCGGCACCGCGATGGCGAGGGCGAACACGGTCGTCAGGACGGCGAAGAGGAGCGTGTCGAGGATGATCGAACCGAAGCCCGCCGACGTGAACAGGTGGGTGTAGTTCGAGAGGGTGAAGGCGCCGCCGGCAGCGTACAGGGGCTGGTTGCGGACCGACTGGTAGAGGATCGGTACGACGGGGGCGAGGACGAGCACGGCGGTGACGAGGAACGTCAGCCAGTGGATGGTGACTTCACGTCCGGCGCCGCACAGGCGCCGGTACTGGGGCGTGCCCAGCTCGCCCGCGCGCGGGGTGCGGGACGGGGCGGGTGGCGCCTGGGGTGTCTGGATGGCCATGGCGACTCCGTACGAACGGGGCGGGGGCAGGGAGGCGTTGGGGCGGACGTGGTCGGCTCAGCTGGCTGCCTTCTCCCAGCGCGCGACGTATGCCTCCCGCACACGCTCGGGGACCTGCACGGGCCGGTACAGATGGACGCGCTCCGCGCCGAGCTTGCGCCGCATGTCCTGCAAGCTGTCCATGGCGTCCTGGCGCACGTCCGGCCGGTACGGCACCAAGCCGCCCTCGGCGACCGCCGCCTGCCCTTCGGCGGAGAGCAGGAAGTCCAGGAAGAGACGGGCCGCGTTCGGGTGCGGGGCGGTCTTCACGATGGACACTCCACGTGGCATGACGACGGTGCCCTCCGCGTAGTAGCTCCACCCCAGCAGGCCCCCGCTGTGCTCGGCGGCCGGGATCGCGACGCCACCGCTGAGGTTGATGGAGAAGTCGTACTCGCCGGAGACGACCTTCTCCACGAGCGTGCCGGAGGAATGATCGGCGTGGGCGAACGGCAGCAGCCGTCGGAACGTGTCCCAGCCGCCCGCGACGTTCGAGGTGTAGCCATGGTTGCTGGCGTAGCCGTAGGCGTTGGTCGGGTCGTAGACGCCGATCTTCCCGCGGAAGCGGGACGGCTGCGCTTCTACGATCGCCGCCAGCGACCGAAGACCGTCGGGGAACTGGTCCGGAGCGAGGGTCTTGCGGTTGTAGATGAGAGCGACCGGGTCCGTCGACATGGTCCATACGCCGGGCAGCAGCTCGGCCCAGTCCGGCAAGTGGTCCTTCTCCGGTGAGCGGTAGTCGGCGGCGGCGTTCCGGGTCGCGTAGTCGCCCCACAGGGGGCCCGCGTTGTTGGCCAGCACGTCGGCGGGGGAGGTTCCGGCGGCGGATTCGCTGTAGTAGCGCTCGTAGACGGCGGAGCCGCCGAGGTTGGTCGCGCGGATGTCCGACAGCCAGGGGTAGCGCCGGGCGAACGCGTCGAAGACCGGCTGCCAGTTGGTCTGCGAGGTGTTCGAGTAGATGAGGAGCTTCCGCTCCCGCCGTGAGGCGTCGACGATCGTGTCGTAGGAGGCGGGGTAGTACGCGGGGGCTTGTGGGGCGGCGGCGTTCGCCTCGTCGGCCGTGCAGGCGGAGAGTGTGCCGCCCAGGGCGGTGAGGCTTCCGACGGCCGCGGCGCCCCGTAGGAGGTGACGGCGGGAGGGGCAGGCGCTGGACGATGGTCCCGGTGCGGGTGTACGGGGGATGGTGGACATGGCGGCTCTTCTCGTAGGGGACGCGACGGCGCTGTCAGCTGCTTCGAGAGACCGGCGGGGTCAGGTGACGCCGGTGGGCGTGGGGGGTGGCAAGAGGCGGGCGCGGTGCCGTCCGGTTACGACGCCGCGATGGCGCGGCGCACTACGTACGGCAGGATTCCGCCGTGCCGGAGGTAGGCGAGTTCCTGACGCGAGTGGAGGCGCAGCCGGAGGCGGACCGTGGTGCGGGAGGCGTCGGGCCGGGTGAGGGACAGGGTGACGCGGTTCGTGCCGACGCGCAGGTCGGCGAGGCCGTCGAAGGTGAGTTCCTCCTCTCCGGTGAAGGCGTGGGCCGATGCCGTGTCGCCGTCCGCGAACTCCAGGGGCAGCACGCCCATACCGATCAGGTTGTTGCGGTGGATGCGCTCGTAAGACTCGGCGATCACCGCCCGCACTCCCAGCAGTGCCTGTGCCTTGGCGGCCCAGTCGCGGCTGGACCCGGCACCGTAGTTGCGGCCCGCGACGACGACCAGATCATGGCCTGCGGCACGGTAGGTCGCGGCGGCTTCGTGAACGGGCAGGACGGCGGAGCGGTCGGCGGTGTGGGCGTGACCGCCCGTGAAGGCGTCTGCCGACGGGAGAAGCAGGTTGCGGACGGCCGCATTGGTGAAGGCCCCGCGCAGCATGACCTCGTGATTGCTGCGGCGGGTCGAGTACTGGTTGAGGTCGTGGCGGGCGACACCGCGGTCCGTCAGCCAGCGCCCGGCGGCGCTGCGTGCCGGAATCGCGCCGGCCGGTGAGATGTGGTCCGTGGTGACGTCGTCGCCCAGCACCATCAGCACCTTGGCCCGCTCGACGCGGAGTCGGTCGGGCGGTGAGGCGGACAGGCCCGTGAGGTGCGGGGGGCGGCGGATGTAGGTGGAGTTTGGATCCCAGGAGAAGCGGACGCCGTCGGGCGCCTCGATCTCGTGCCACGCCCGGGTGCCCTCGCGCAGCCGGGTGGCGTTGGTCCGGAACATCTCGGGACGTACGGAGGTGGCGACGCGCGCGGCGACCTCCTCGTCGGTGGGCCACAGGTCCTTCAGGAACACGGGGGTGCCGTCCGCGCAGGTACCGAGCGGGTCGCGCTCGAAGTCGTGCAGGATTGAGCCGGCCAGCGCGTACGCCACGACCAGCGGTGGCGAGGCGAGGTAGGACTGGGCGACGCGCGGGTTGACGCGGCCGGCGAAGTTGCGATTGCCGGACAGGACGGCCACCGGATCGATGTGGGCGTCGGCGGCGAGCCGCTCCAGCTCGGGGTGGAGCGGGCCCGAGTTGCCGATGCAGGTCATGCAGCCGAAGCCGACGATGTGGAAGCCGGTTTCCGCCAAGGGGTCCAGGAGCCCGGCCTCGCGCAGGTAGTCCTCGACCACCCGCGAGCCGGGTGACAGGGATGTCTTCACCCACGGCTTCGCCGTGAGCCCGGCCCGCTGTGCCCGTTCGGCGAGGAGCGCCGCCTGCACGACCAGTGTCGGATTGGCGGTGTTGGTGCAGCTGGTGATGGCCGCGATGGCGACCGGCCCCTCGGGGAGCCGCTCTGCGAACTCCGTCGTGTGCGCAGGCCGACCGGCGGTGGTGGACCGGAAGGACTCGGGCACCCGGGACAGCGGAAGCCGCTGATGGGGCAGATCGGGGCCGGCCACGCTCGGCTCCACCGTCGCCAGATCGAGGTCGATGACATCGTCGTAGCGCGGCTCGGGCCGGTCGGTGGTGCGCTTGAGGCCCTGCGCGGTCAGGTAGGCGTCGACCAGTCGTACGTGTGCCTCGTCGCGGCCGGTCAGCCGCAGGTAGGCGGCGGTCTCGTCGTCGTACGGGAAGTAGACGCAGGTCGCCCCGTACTCGGGTGCCATGTTGGAGACCGCGGCACGCTCCGCCCACCCGAGGGTGGCCGCACCGGGGCCGCAGAACTCCACGAACCGGTCCACCACGCCCTTGGCGCGCAGCAGCTCGGTGAGGGTGAGCGCCAAGTCGGTGGCACCGACGCCGGGCCGCAGCCGCCCGGTCAGGCGCACGCCCACCACGCGCGGGTAGGGGATGGTGACCGGTTCGCCCAGCATGGCGGCCTGCCCCTCCAGTCCGCCCACGCCCCAGCCGACGACGCCCAAGGCGTTGATCATCGGGGTGTGGCTGTCGGTGGCGACGAGCACGTCCGGGTGCAGCCAGGGCAGGCCGCCCTCGGCCGGGTCCTCGTCGCGCCAGACCACGCGGGCCAGGACCTCCATGTTGACCTGGTGGATGATGCCGGTACCGGGCGGCACGACCCGGAAGCCGCGCAGGCTGCGCTCGGCCCACTTCACGAACGCGTAGCGCTCGGTGTTGCGGCGGAAGTCGATGAGCAGGTTGCGTTCGACGGCGTCGGGGTGCCCGTACTCCTCGACGATGACCGAGTGGTCGACGGTCAGGTCGACGGGGACGGCCGGCTGCAGCCGTTCCGGGTCACCGCCGAGTTCGGCGACGCTGTCGCGCAGGGCGGCGAAGTCGGCGAGGGCGGGCAGACACGTGGTGTCGTGCAGCATGATCCGGTTCGGGTGCACCGGGAGCTCGCAGTCGCCGTGGCCCGAGCGGGCACGGGCGAGTACGTCGCCGAGCGCGGCGGGGGAACGGCGGGCGACGTTCTCCAGCAGCACCCGGACCGCGTACGGCAGTTCGGGGAGCCGCTCGGCGGGCAGCAGCCCGGCCAGCGGCTGGTACCGGTACGAGTGCCCTGCGACGGTCAGGACGGCGGTGGCGGTGGGGTCCGTGCGAGGGTCTGTGCTCATGGTCCCTGCTGTCGTTCCGGGAAGAGGAGCCCACGGGCGCATGGCGCCGGGCGCGGCCCATATTGTCTCAAGCCGCTTATTGATACAACCGTTGGAGCGTCGGATTCTCGGAAAGGTCCGATGGCGGGGAAGGGTGCTCGGGGAGTGAGGTGCTCAGCGCTGCGTCTTGATGGCGCGGACCTTGTCCAGGTGGCGGCGCAGGAAGGCGGCCGCCTCCTCGAGCTTCCCGTCCTCGACCAGGTCGAGCATGTGCAGGTGCTCGCGGGCCTGGCCGGCCAGGCGGGAGCGGTCGACCTGGTGGCGGTACTCGATGAGGCGGCGCAGCCGGTGCTGCCGGCGGGCGGCGTCCAGGAGGAACTGGTTGCCCGAGAAGCTCACGAGCATCTCGTGGAACGAGGCGTTGACGTGGAACAACTCCGCCCGGGGCAGCAGCAGGATGTCTCCGCGCAGCAGGGCCTCCTGCTGCTTGCGGTGCAGGGCCGCGGCCTCGGGGTCGATCGTGAAGCCGGGCTCCAGCAGGGCGTTCGGCTCGATGATCATGCGGAAGCGGTAGCTCTGGTCGTGCGCCTCGACGGTCGAGAGTACCTGCTGGAACTCCCAGCCGCGTCCACCGGCCTTACGGCGCACCAGGTCCTCGGACTCCATGCGGGCTAGTACCCGGTCGGCCTGGCGTGCCGACAGTCCGTAGCCGCGGCTGATGTCGGCAGCGGTGAACGGGCCGGTGAACCGTCCCCCGATGTAGTCGTCGGCGATCCGGAAGTACGCGTCCTCCTCGATGTCGGCGCCCGCCGCGAGATCCGTCCCGGTCAGGGTGGCGGCGTCACGGTCCAGGAAGAAACCCCGGTTCGGTTCCCGCCTCAGAATGCCGACCTCGGCGAGGAAGAGCATCGCCTTCCGGGCCGGGGTGCGGGAGACGTCCAGCTCGTCCGCCGCCCATTGCTCGGTGATGTGCGCGCCCTCCTTCAGGCCGCTGCGGCGGAGGAGATCGACCAGGCGGGTGGCGATGGAGGTGGTCAGGTTGGGCCGCGACATCAGTCTGCGCTCTTCGGAAGGGGACGTGGGACGCCCCATCTTATGAGTCCGGGTATGACGGGTGCGGTCGCTGGACTCTCTCTCATCAAGGGATTGTATCTATCGTCATGGTGGTGCAAAGTTTGGCCGGGGTGCCGATTCGCGCCTCTGTGAAGCCAGGAACGATGAGAGGCAGCCCTACAACGATGCAGTCGATTCCCGTCCCCACCGCCGACCTGGCCGACCAGTACGGCCACCGACTGCGTGTCTGCGGGGTGCAGTTCACCACCTACGGGGGACTGCGCTCCTTCGCCGGCCCGGTGCGGACCGTCTCCTGTCGCGAGGACAACGCCTTGCTGCACGAATTGCTCCATTCACCTGGTGACGGGGCCGTCGTGGTGGTCGATGGTGGCGGCTCCCTCGACACCACGCTTTTCGGCGACCGAATGGCCACGAGGGCCCGGGACAATGGATGGGCAGGGGTCGTCGTGTACGGCGCCGTCCGCGACAGCGTCGCACTGGGCGGCATACGGCTTGGCGTGCAGGCGCTGGGCACCAATCCGCGCCGAGCGGACAAGACGGGGCAGGGAGCGGTGGACGTGCCCGTTTCCTTTGGCGGGGTCACGTTCGCCGTCGGTGATGTCCTGCATGCCGATGAGGACGGGGTGGTGCTGCTCCCGGCCGGTCAGGGCCCTCAGGTGTCTGTTTCAGCGTGAGCAGCCGCAGCGGGGCAGGCTTGTCATTGGGCGGCTCGGGGACGTCGCGAAGTGATGCGTCGTCCGACGACGCGCTCTTGCGAACAACGGTTCTGCGCCGCGCCATCGAGGCGTGCCGGTGGCGAGCGGGATGGTGCATGCGCCGACGTGGATGTGGGCAAGCCGAGTGGCTCAGTGACGTGAGGCCGTTCGCTGTCGCGGAGGGTCGACGTGACGGTCAGGAGGGCGCCGAGGCGGGCTTGGACCTCGGTGACGCCTACCCTCCGGGGTGCGGCCAGTTCCTTCAGGGCACGGCGCACGTGGGGGAAGCCCGCAGGTGCTTCGCCTCGTGCGCCGGCCGCGCCGTACATCACGGACATCGCCGAACCGTGTGTCGTCCTTCGAGGTGCCCTGAAGTCGCTATGGATGACGATCCGGCCGGCGGTTTCGGCAAGGCCCTCGGCTGTCGGGGAAGGACCGAGCACGGGCCCTGCGACCAGCATCAGCGTCCGGGGGAGGGCCCACGGCCTGTGGGAGACACAACCACCTTCCGTTGGGGAAATGACGAGTGACCCATGGCGTCAGGAGAGAGGGACGTTCTCACTACGGGCGAGTCTGAGCCAGGTGACCAGGTGCCAGTCCTGGTCGTTGGCGAGTGGGTCGGCTCTGTGTGCCTGCCGCCCGTCGACCGTGCTGGGCATGACGAAGGCGCAGGTGGCAGAGCCGTCGGAGCGGTAGTTGATGAGGTTGGCCAGCAGGGACGAGCGGGCCACGTGCTCGGTGTGCGGGGTACGCAGACGCGAGGGGAGCCGGTACAGGACGGTCGCGGTCAGCACGCTCCAGTAGTGCGGGAAGACATCGCCGAAGAGCCGGTCCTGGCCGAACCAGTAGCCGTCCCAGTGCCGGATACTGACGCCGTTCAGCCGAACGTGCGGTTGGCGTCCGCTGAAGGCGAGCAGCCAGGGCAGCCGTTCGGCGATCTCCTTCTCCAGGACGGGGTCGGCGCTGATCCGCCACGCGTCGATGAGCAGGTTCAGCAACGGAGCGACGATGGCGTGTTCGTAGGCGACTTCGTGCTCGGGAAGCTGCTCACCCAGGTTGATGAAGTGCCGCGCGGAGCGCACGATCTCCTCGCGCAGTCGCGCCGCCCGTTCTTCCTGTCCAGCGGTGTCCAGCGCGTCGGCGGCTTCGGCGACGGTCTCGGACAGACCGATCGCCAGGTGGCGTCCGGCGCCCAGCTCGTAAGTCCGTTCGAGAATGCGCACGGCCGTTTCCAGTTGCTCGGGGCGGCGGTGGACTCGGTGGTGCTCGAGGAAGAAGGAGGCCAGCCACGGAGCGTCGTAGAGCCGGATCCCGGTGTGCTGGTCCTGGGAGCCGCGGCGGGGGGCCAGGGTGTCGTCGAGCAGGTGGCCGAGGGCGAACTCGGCCCATCCCTCCACTAGGGGATCGGCGATCTGCGGATCGATCCAGCCCTGTTGTCTGGCCAGCAGCACCAGGAGCGGCATGGCGATCCGTTCCGAGCCGTCGCTCCAGTCGGACCATCCGTTGGTCAGGACGGACAGGCCGGTAGTGGTGTCCACGGGTACGAACGCGTGGCGCAGCAGGTCGGGCCGTTCGGGTGAGCGCTGGCGGGTCACGATGTAGGTGACGCGTCGCCGTACGAGCTCGGGCAGCGACAGGTGGAAGAGGACCTCGGTGAAGGCGTCACCGACGCGTACGGTGACGGGTCCGTGGTCGGTGGAGGTGAGGACGGTGGCCTCGCCGTCTCGGCGGACGTCGACGTGCTCGGACAGGGGGGTGACGTCCCTGGCCGGGATGGTCAGTTCGTGGCCGACCTCGGTGGCCAGTGAAGTGACGTCGACAGGACCGGGATTGTGCCGCTCGAAGTCGTCAGGAGAGGCGTACCAGGTCAGGACCCATTCGAGGGTGTAGGTCTGGCCGGGGGCCAGCTCGATGACGGGCTGTCCGCCGAAGGCGGTCGGGTGGGCGGCGTGATCGGTCACGTTGAGGACGAGGTGGCCGCGGGCGTTCGACAGTGTGTTGGCGTTGCGGCTCTCGATGGAGTAGCCGGCGAGTCGGCCGGTGCGGACCACAAGGCCGAGGCAGCGGCCGGTCCCGGAGATCGGCTGGGCCAGGACCCAGGACCGGCTGCCACCGGTGAAGACGTGGGCGTGCACGGCGGTGCGCAGGGCGGCTGCGGCGTTCTCGTAGAGGTCGGCGAAGGGTGTCTGGATGCCCAGGGCACGGATGCTTCGCGTGGCCCCGCCGGTGTTGGTGAAGGTGTACCGCTCCAGGTAGTCGTCGCCCTGGATCCAGCGGGTCGTCTCCACGGTGATGCCGGTGATCGGGGCGTGCCTGACCCGGACGCGGTCCGGTTTCGCGTCGATGCTCTCGGGGGCGTTCCAGCGGCCGGCACCGGCGTCCGTCACCAGGTGCCCCGACCCCCAGGTGTGCTCGGTGGAGTGCCAGGGGGTGCGCGCGTCCAGCAGGAAGCGGCGGTCCGGCTGGTCGGGGTCGGTGAACTGCCGTGGTGCGCCGGAGCACAGGTGGACGCTGCCTGGACCGAACGTCCAGGTGGTGTGGTCATCCCTTGAGGGCACCGGAGGAGAATCCCTTCACGTAGTAGCGCTGAAGCAGGAGGAACAGCAGGGCACAGGGGACGGCGGCGATGATGACGCCTGCCTGGAGGGAGCCGAAGTCGATGTGCCCGAGGGTGCCGGAACGCTGGGAGACCAGGGCGACCGGCAGCGTTGCCTTGTCGCCGTCGGACAGGAAGATCAGCGGCCCGATGAACTCGTTCCAGCCGGCGAGGAACGTGTAGAGCGCGACCGTGCCGATGCCGGGCAGGACTCCGGGCAGCAGCACGCGGAAGAAGGTGCCGGTCCAGCCGCAGCCGTCGACCATGGCGGCCTCTTCCATCTCACGCGGCAGGGCGGAGAAGGAGTTGCGCATCATGAAGAGACTGAAGGGGCCAGGACGTCACCGCCGACGAAGGCGGACCGTTCGCCGTCCGCTCCGGGGATGGCGGTCACCCCGATACGGAGTTTGTCGTTCTGCTTGAGAGTGGCATAGCCGAGGGCGCCGAACCGCTGCAGGCCGACAGTGCCGTTCTGGAACCCCACGGTCCAGGTCGCCCCGGTCTCCTCGCGCGCCTTCTTTGGCACGACTCCGTCGGCGTACATCCGCTGCCAGGCGTCCATCCAAGCGCGGCTGGAGGCGGACTCCAGCCGCGCGGTGGTGCCGTCCTCGCTCAGCGGTTCCTCGCCGTCGGCCCATATCGAGGGCCAGCCGGCGAACATGTTGCAGCCCGGGCAGTTGCCCGCGAAGTAGGAGTCGGCGATGCCCTCGCCGAGGGCGTGAATCTCCGTGGCCTGCTGAACTTCTTTGGCGAGAGTGGTGGGCGGCCGGTCGGGATCGAGGCCGGCCTTCTCGTAGAGGACCTTGTTGTAGAACAGCGCCGACACGTCCACCACGGTGGGTACGGCGTAGAGCTTCCGGTCGACGGTCGAGGCCGTGAGGGGGCCGGACGCCAGCTTGTCCTTGTACGGCAGTGAGTTGACCCGTCTGGTGAGGTCGAGCAGCACGTTCTTCGAGGCGAGGCCGGACGCGTGGGTGACGTCGGTGGCCAGCAGGTCGGGCAGAGCCTTGCTGTCGGCGGCGATACCCACCTTCTGCAGATACGAGTCGCCTGGGACGGACGTCAGCTTCACCTGGTTGCGGTGCGTGGCGTTGTAACGCTTCACCAGTTGCCCGAGTGAGGAGTCGGCGGCCAGCCGGGTCCAGAGCGTCAGGTCGGCGCCGTCGTCCACGGCGGACACATCCCCCGCCGCAGTCTCCTGGCTCGCCTGGGGAGCGGCCTGACATCCCGCCAGCAGTGCCGCGAGGGCCACGGCGGCGACGGCGCACCGCCTGTTCCTGTCATTGCGCACATCCGCCTCCATGTAGCAGTCGGCTCCAACAACGATTTCGGCACTATCGACGCAGGTGAATGGCATTATGTGGCGGCTGTAGGCGGTTTACCGAAATCGGTTTCTGGCCGCTATTAGCCAGCAGGGCCGCTTGTCATGTCAAGTACCTTGGGCGACATTGCCCACCCGGACAGGAGGCTTCATGGAGCACCCGGTGACCATCTCCGACGTGGCGCGGCGTGCGCAGGTGTCCCCTTCGACCGCATCCAAGGCGCTCAACGGACGGGCTCAGGTCAGCGAAGCCACCCGCCGGCGAGTGCTCGCGGCCGCCCGCGACCTCGACTACGTGCCCAATGCCTTCGCGCAGAACCTGCGTACCGGCAGGAGCCGGACCGTCGGCATCATCGCCGCCGACGGCGTCGGAAGGTTCACCCTGCCCGTCCTCATGGGCGCGTCCCACGCGTTCGGGTCCGAGCAGATGGCAGTCCTGCTGTACGACTCCCACGGCGATCCCGAACTGGAACACCGCAATCTGGACGCGTTGGTCAAGCACCAGGCCGACGGCGTGATCATGCTGGGGCAGCATACTGACGCGCGCCCACCGGTCTCCCATGCCGCCCGCATACCGATCGTGTACGCCTACGCTCCTTCCTACGATCCGCGTGACTGCTCGGTAGTTCCCGACGAGGCCGACGGCGCACGGCAGGCGATCGAGCATCTGGTCCAGCAGGGCTATCGCCGCATCGCCCACATCACCGGACCGAGCACCTTCCACGCCACACGGGTTCGCCTCGAAAGCGTCAAGGAAACACTCGCCGAGCACGGTCTGACACTCGCGGGTTCTCGCCCCTACGTCGGCGAGTGGAGCGAACAGTGGGGCATGTCCGCGACGATCATGCTGCTCACCGAGGACCCGTCCATCGACGCGATCTTCTGCGGCAACGACCAGCTCGCACGCGGAGCCGTCGACGCGGCCCGAGACATGGGCCGCAGGGTCCCCGACGACCTCGGCATCGTCGGATTCGACGACTGGGACGCATTCACCCTGGGCTCCCGCCCTCCCCTCAGTAGCGTCGACATGCGGCTCGAGGAACTGGGGAAGAGAGCCGCTCACCAACTGTTCGGAAGCCGTACGAAACGAGACCGAGGCCGCGTGACCGTCCCGTGCGAACTTATCGCACGTGACTCGTCCCAGCGACTGCCGGCGGTCGCCGCTGCGAGGAGCAAGGGTGAAGGAGGCTGACCACACCGGAGCTTTCGTCCGTTCGAACCAACTCTGCCCGCGCCGCATCCCATGCGATGGCTTCCCGCGGCGTGGTATAGGGGATATCCGCGGTTGAGCGCGCGGGTTCTGCTCCCTAGGGTGCGCCGTCTGCCGGTGTCTGCCCCCTGCTCAACTGACGGACCGCCGTGCAACTGGCCGGACTGAACGGGCAGTTCGCCCCCAGAGGGTGCGCGACGGCCTTGTCCCAGCCTGACCTACTTCGCCTGCTTGAGTCACCACGTTCGGCCGATGGTCTGGAACTCGTCCGCGACGGCGCCGACCGCTGCTGCAGGAGCTGATCGAGGCCGAGGCCACCGTAAAGATCGGCGCGCCGAGTTGGGCGAACACACCGACATATCCACCACCTGGCGCAACGGGCACCGCGAGAAGACAGTGACCAGCAGGCCGGCGACCTGGAACTCCCATCCCGAAGCTACGGGCCGGAAGTCGGTCAAGGAGGTCTCGTCCTCTGCTACCGCAGTGCCGTGGCGTTGGCGGGTGAGCCGACTCCGCCCGTGAGGTGCAGTGGTTTGACCGTCAGGAGACTGTCCCAGCGGCCGGTGGCCCGGCAGTCGGCGGCCAGGGCTGTCAGGTTCCACAACTCGCCCAGTGGGAGCCCGAGTTTGGCGATCAGTTCTTGGTGCATCATGCCGGCGTCCTCGGGTGCGCTGTGCAGGAAGTCGCTGTCCGGCAGGACGGGCAGGACCTCCACGGCGAAGGTGTCGGTGGCCATCAGGGCGATGCGGTGGTCCCAGCACCAGGCGGCGAAGTCGCGGGACTGGGCGAACCCGGTGGCGCGCCGCGACTGTCTTGTTTCGGCGCGGGTGGCTGGGTCGGTGGTGAGGTACCACTGGGCCCAGCCGGTGTGGACGAGGACGAGGTCGCCGTCTTCGACATGGGAGCCCTGTGCGTCCAATGCCGCGTCGAGCAGGTCCGGGTGAGGGCGGGGCCGACGGCGTGGTCGAGTGGGGTGCCGCGGTCGCGCAGCAGGCCGTCGATGTCGATGAGCAGTCCTCGTCCGGCCAGCGGTGTCTCGGCCCACAGCTGGACGCTCAGGCGTGGGCTGCGCGGGGTGATGTCCTCGTCGGGGACACCGTTGTAGAAGCCGTGTCCGGAGGCGCGTCGGTGGCGCAGTCCGTCGATCTGGGTGCTCGCCTGGAGGTGGAAGTCGTCCAGGACGTCGTCGCGGGCCTGGTCGTGCTTGGCGGTGATGCGGTGCCGGGGAATGCCGCGTGCCTTGGACATGGGCGGGTCGAAGGCGTCGAGGGGGTAGTCGAGGTTGAGGGCGCGGCCGTCTCGTACGCACTGCGCGGCGCGCAGGACCTGCGGGGGGTCGGCGAGGTTGGCCATGCCGCGTTCGGGTTCACGGTCGAGGAGGTGCCAGCTGGATCCGGGGGGCGCGTCGGTACGTTCGAGGAGTTCGTCGTAGGTCGGCAGGAACTGCACAGGTGGGGCCTTCGGTTCAGGGGCAGCGGGCGGCAATGGCCCCCGCCGCGTGGCGGACTTCGGTGACGATGCGGGCGTGGTCGGTCTCGGGCAGGTCGCTGCTGGGCCCGACGACGCTGAGTGAGCCCAGCAGGTGGCCGTCCTTGAGGACGGGGGCGCTGACGGAAGTGACGTCCAGGACGCGTTCGTCCTGGGACAGGGCGAATCCGTTCTTCTTGATGTCGCGCAGTTCGGCGATCAGATCCTCAGCGGGGACCTGCTGGCCGGAGGCCCGGGTGAACGGTACGGCGGCGGCGACACAGCTCTCCTGTTCGTTCTCGGGCAGCCAGGCCAGCAATGCCTTTCCCGCGCCCAGGTGGAGGGGCAGCTTGTCTCCGATGGGCAGTTGGTAGCGGAGCGGGTTGCGACCCTCCACGCGGGCGATGGTCACGCGGGCAGTGCCGACGCGGACGAACAGGGTCGGGGTGAGGCCGGTGGTGGCGGCCAGTTCCTGGAGGATGGGCAGGGCCACGGGGGTGAGCCGGTTGTTGACCAGGAACGCGTGAGCGGTGGCGACGGCGGCGGGGCCGGCCACGTAGCCGGTGTCCTCCTTGGCCGCGTAGCCGCGGTCGACCAGGACGTTCAGGATGCGCTGGGCGGTGGCCACGATCCGCCAGGCCCTGCACCTGCTGGCGGTCGACGGCCTAGTGACCTGAGTCGGAGACGCGTCGTTGGTTGGGCATGAGTCGCTCGGGTCCGAAGATCCGCCGGTTGCAAATCGGAGCGCGGGACGAGGGCGATGACCGTGGTGGATCGGCCTTGAGAGGGTCGGCCGGTTGGCGTACCCACGGCATCGTGCGTACGCGACCGGGCGATCAACCAGGCCGATGGTCGATGCCGTCCGCGAGCTCATGCGTCGGCGGACGGACTGAAGGACGGGCCGTGACCGCACCAGAAGAGGATCTCCAGTGCCAGCCCGACGTTCAGTATGTTCTGCTGGAGAGGGCGGGGGAGAAGTCGTTCCGCCTTGGCGAGACGACCGAGGACGGTGTTTCGGTGCAGGAACAGGGTGCGGGCGGTGGCTGCCGCGTTGCCTTGGTGGGCGAGGTAGGCGCGCAGGGTGACGCAGAGATCCGGGTGCCGGGCCAACGGGCCCAGAACACGTCGCACCATGCCCTGCGCCGACTCGAGATGCCGCGTGGCGAGGACCACGGCCTGGACACTGTCATGGTCAGCCACCCGGTGCGGTGCCCGAGGATTTTCCAGCAGCCGACGAACTTCCTCAGCCGCGTGGTGGCTGTACCGGAAGCCTTCCAGTCCGAACGCGGTGGTGCCGATCGCCACGCGGAAGTCGGGATGTCCGTCGAGGACCGACTCCCAAGTGGCCGCGTTCGGGTGGTATGAGACCGGCAGCCAGGCCCACAGAGTCGCCGGCCCGGCCAGGACCGTCAGGGGCTTGCGCCGCTTCAGTACGGATACCGACTCGGCGAGCAGATGGGCGGCGTCTTCCAGGTCTCCGGGCTTGGGCGTCCGGCTCGCGCAGTGGACGATGATGGCGGTGTGCGTCCCGTCGAGCCGGTAGTCCAAGCGCTCCCCGGCGTGAACCGGGTCGATGCCGTCCGCTTCACGCAGGATCGCGGTGACGAGGTCGAGGCGCTCGGCATGGATACTGCGGGTGAGGCGGTCGCGTTCCTTCGCGATGACGGCCGTCGCCACGCCGAGCGCGGTGTCGATGTAGTCCGTCAGGGACCGTGACGTGATGTCCAGGAGTCCGCGCAACTCGTCGGCATCGTCGGTCAGCGTGAAGGCGATGGCCATCCAACGTCGCCAGATGACGTTCTGCCCGATGCGGTAGGCATGCAGGGCCCGATCCCCCAGACCTCGGTGGGCGAGCCCTCGGAGAACCGTCCGCACGTCCTCCCCCTGCTCCGGCGCCACCGGCGCTCCAGGCGCCCGGACGTTTCCGGTGGCCCAGCGCAGCAGATGGGCCCGGTTGCTGCGCCGTGCCGCCTCGACAAGATCGTGCTGCGGAGGGGATCCGTTTCCGATGCTGAGGATGGCATGGTCAAGCTCGCGAAAGGCCGTGTCCGACGACTGGAGCAGCCGCTCTGCTCCCGCCCGGATGAGCTGGCACATCCTCGGAGTCGGCTCTTCCCGTGCGGTGCCCTCTCCCATGAGCGGTGACGTTACCGCCGGTCATACCGGGGTGGTAGGTCTCGTGCGCTGATCGCAGCGCCCTTCCGGTCGTGACGTCAAACCGCCTTCACACCCTGGACCGTGCCGGCACGGAGTGTGCACCTTGCACAGTCCCTCCGCGCAAGCCGGGGCTCCTGCACGTAGTGAGGAAAACGGCCGCGCAGCACGATGTGAGCGCAAGCGGTTCCCGAACCGTCGCATCGGGCGGTCCCGTGACCGCCGTTCTCCCGACAGGCAATGCCGATGATGAGGAGGAAGACCATGCGCACAACCACCTGGAAGGCGAGACCGCGCCGTTGTGGGCGTCTGCTGGCCACGGTCGTCGCCCTGGCCCTAGGCGTCCTGGCCGCCACCCCCGCCCACGCCGACACTGCCACAACCACCGCAGCGGCCGACCATCCGGTGGGTGGCCTGGCCACGGCGGTGGTCAACTTCACCGTCAGCCCCGACCGGGTGGCCGGCGCCAACGACTGGGACTGCGAGCCCAGCGCCGCCCATCCCGAGCCCGTCGTGCTCGTCCACGCGACCTTCGCCAACCTCGGCATGAACTGGACGGCCCTGTCCCCGACCCTGGCAAACGAGGGGTACTGCGTCTACGCGTTCAACTACGGCCAGACCCTCCTGTCGCTCAACCGCATCGGCGGCCTGGACGACATCGGCGATTCCGCCCAGACGCTCCAGCGCTTCGTCGAGCTCGTCCGGTGGCGCACCGGTTCGGCGAAGGTCGACCTTGTCGGCCACAGTCAGGGCGGCATGCTGACCAACTACTACATCAAGCGTCTCGGCGGCGCCGACAAGGTGCGCCGCAGCGTCGCCCTGGCACCGAGCAACCACGGCACGACCCTCTCGGGCCTGACCAGCCTGGCCGAATCCTTCCGTCTCCTCGGCCTCATCGACACCCTCTACTCCGTCGCCGGCACCCCGGCGCTCTCGCAGCAGGTACAGGGCTCCGACTTCCAGAAGGCCCTCTGGGCCGACGGCGACACCGTCCCCGGCCCCCGCTACACGGTCATCGCCACCAACCGGGACTGGGTGGTCACTCCGTACACCAACGCCTTCCTCAACGGACCGAACGTCAACAACATCACTCTCCAGGATCAGTGCCCCGGCAATCCGGTCTCCCACATCGGCATGTTCGTGGACGGCCCCACCCTGCAGAACGTCCTGAACGCCCTCGGCCCCGACGACCCGAACTTCCGACCGGCCTGCAGAAACTACGGCCCGGCCATCTGACGGCCCGCGTCGGGGGCAATGCCACCCGGCGCCTGCAGGGCAGCCCCACCGCGACACCGAGGTCCGCCTGCCGGACGCTTCGGGGGCTGCCTGCAAACCGCAGGGGCCGCAGTCATCGACGGCACCGCCATGCCGCACAGGCGGAGAACACGGGCAGCACCCACAGGAAGAGGGCTCACTCGACCAATCCCTGGTCTTCGACAAGGACGACTTCACGGAGAAGACGGAATCGATCGCCGACGCCTCCGGCACCGAGCGCTCGGTGACGTACCGCTTCCACAAGGCCCGCAACTACGTGACGCACCCGAGCGACTCCGACCACCAGAGCTTGGTCGTCAGCGTCTCGGTCAAGATCGACGGACGGACGGTCCACGCCTCGTCCGCCCCGATCGTGCTGGCCAACGCGGTGGGCGGCTACATGCCCTCCAGCGTGGCGGACGCCGCCGGCCTGGGTCAGGCCAGGCTGGAGATGACTGCCACCGGACGGCATGGATGGCAGCGGGGCGGGTGGCACGGGCGCCAGTGCCGGCGGCGCCTTCTCGGCGCCCCCGGCGACAGCAAGATCTACGCGCCCTATCTCAGGGAGGCCGGTGTGGCCGACGCCTCCGACTCGATCTTCGCGGCCGGCGTCTGGTGCCCGATCACGGACCTGGAGCACGCCGACGGCGCCTATGAGGTGGAATTGGGGCACCCTGCCCACGCAGACCACCGGCAAGACCTTCGACCGGAGCGTGTCGAAGGAGCTCCAGTCGCAGTTCGCCGAGTACCAAGCGCGCCTGAACCTGCGCGGCCTCAAGGGCTCGGGCTTCCGCAACTACGACGACTACCTGCTCAAGCAGTACCTCCAGCCCTCTCGGACGAAGTACCTCGCGGCCCTCTTGGATTCCGAGCGCGAGACGTACCTGCCCAAGAACACGCACATGTCGTGGAAGAACAACCAGGCCGCCTTCACATGGGAGGGCTACCTTGCGCACGTGGCTCAGCGGAAGAAGACCCAGCCGGCCTTCGACGGGTTCGACCTGTCCGCCGGTGAGAACAACGAGTTCGGCACGGGCACCACCGAGGCCCGCCACTTCACCGCTTCGACATCCGGGAGAAGCTCAAGCTGAATGAACCCGATGTTCCACCTCCTCGAAAAGCACACCCCGAACCGCTCCAAGCACTGGTGGATTCGGCTCGGCGCATCCGACACCGACACCGCCCTGACGGTTGCCGCGAACCTGACCATGGCCGTGGACAGCCTCGGTCACCTGAACTGGAAGATCCGCAGGTGGGCCGCGAAGAACAAGATCGAGCTGTGCTTCACACCCACCTACGCGTCCTGGGCCAACCCCATCGAGGCCCACTTCGGTCCGCTGTGGCAGTTCACCCTGGCCAATTCCCACCACCCAAACCACACGGTCCAGACCCGGGCCCTGCACGCCTACCCGCGCTGGCGCAACCAGAACGCCCGCCACCCCGACGCCCTGGCAGCCCAACGACGCGAACGCGCACGCATCCGCAGCGAACGAGGCATCCGCTGGGGCGGCAGACCACTACCAGCCGTGGCCTGACCACCCAACCCGGCGAACCTTCCCGGTCACAGCACTAGCGGCTTTGCCCGCGCTCGGGGTGATGTCGGTGATCGAGCCGACGGTGGGGTGGCCGACGTCGAGGGCGAAAGGGGGCCTGGTCAGCCCGTAGGCGGCGCCGTGCAGGTGGGAGTCGTTGATGCAGGGCAGGACCGTGCGGCCACCGAGCTCCACGACGCGAGTGGCGGGCCCCGCGAGCGTGCGGATCTCATGGTCGGCGCCGACGGCGACGATCTCGCTGCTGCGGATTGCGACGGCCTCGGCGACGCGGGAATGCGGGTCCATGGTGAGCACTTGTCCGCCGGTCAGGATGAGTGAGGGGATCCCGGCGCTGTTCCCGCTCATGCGCGTCCCTCCTGCAGCAGCTTCGGCTGCCGACGGGTCCACTGAGTGGCCTGCTCATAAGCGTGGGCGAGTTGCAGCACGCCGAAGTCTGCGCCGTTCCTGCCGATCAACTAAAGTCCGGTGGCCAGCCCTTGCTGGCCGAAGCCCGCAGAAACGGCCGCGACCGGAAGCCCGCTGAGCGACCAGGGAACGACGGTCTCCATCCAGTGGTGGTAGGTGTCCATCGTGCGCCCGGCCACGGCGGAGGGCCAGTGCACGCTCTTGTCGAAGGGGAACACCTGGGCGGCCGGCGCGAGGACGTAGTCGTAGGTGTCGAACAGGCGGAGCACCGACCGGTGGTAAAGGTCCCGAACCGTGACGGCTCGGGAGACGTCCAGCGCGCTGAGCTTCTCGCCCTGCTCGATCTCCCAGAGCGCCTCGGGCTTCAGCCGCTCGCGGGTGGCGGGGTCGGCGTAGAACGCGTGCAGGCCCAGATTTACCCACCATCGCCAGGTGAGGGAGGTGTGCCAGATGTCCTTGGCCGGGAAGTCCGGGGTCGCCTCGTCGATGCGGCAGTCGAGGGACTCGAACGCCTGCAGAGCGTTGCGGCAGAGGTCGAGCACCCCGCCCTCAAAGGGAAGGTGACCACCCCAGTCGCCGATCCCGGCGAAATGCGGGCGTCGGCCTCGCCCGGTTCGCCACGACGGTGGCCTCGGTGGACGCTTCGGCTGACGCCCGTCCCTCCCGGGGCCGCCATCCCGGTCGCGGAGGCGGCCTTTCGGGCTGTCGACCGTCAGTGCCTCGTGGCCGAGCGCGTCTTGATGGTGAGGGCGGCCAGGGCCATCATCAGTGCGCCGAAGACGGCGGCGCAGGCGTACATGGTGAAGCCGATGTCGGCGTTGCCGGCCGCGATCAGCGCGCCGCCGATCCACGGGCCGAAGATGGCGCCGAAGCGGCCCATGCCGGAGACCCAGCCGAGGGCGGTGGGGCGGTCCTCGTCGTTGTGGTGGGTGCCGACCGTCGCGTAGACCATGGTCTGGCCGGAGAAGAGCAGCAGTCCGGCGAGGAAGACCACCGTGTACAGGACGCCGACCGGCATCTTGACGCCCATGAGGTAGACGAAGGCGGCGGTCAGGAGGAACCAGGCGATGACGACCTTGCGCGGGCCGATGCGGTCGGCGGTGCGGCCGGCGATGAGCATGCCGCAGATGCCACCGACGTTCAGGAACGTCGAGAAGAGCAGCGAGTCGCCGGTGTCGTAACCGAGCTCGACCATGATCTTCGGCAGCCACTGGCCGACTCCGTAGACCAGGAGCAGGCCCGCGAACGAGGTCAGCCAGAAGCACAGGGTGGTGGGCCACCGGCGGTCGCGGAAGAGGTTCTTCAGTGCGTCCAGCTTGTCCCCGTGGTCCGCCTTCGGCTCGGCCAGTTCGGTGCCGTAGGCGGCGGCGAGCAGTTCGGCGTCGGCGCGGCGGCCGCGGGTGAGAAGGTTGGTGGGCGACTCGGGCAGCAGCTTGAAGGCGACCGGGAGCAGGATCAGGGCGGGCAGCGCGGAGGCGATGAAGGCCGTTCGCCAGCCGTGGTCGTCGACCAGCCAGAGGGCGATCAGCGGGGCCAGGGCGCCGCCGGTCTGGTGGGCGGTCATGATGATGCCGGTGGCGAGGGCGCGACGGCCGCGCGAGGTGAACTCCATGCCGTACGAGATCGCGATCGGCAGCAGCGCGCCGAGGCCGAAGCCGCACACGAAGCGGAAGAAGCCGAACTGGCCCGAGGACTGGGACCAGCCGGTGCCCAGCGTGGCGAGGGTGAAGATCACGACGCTGACGAAGACGGTGACGCGGCGGCCGATCCAGTTCGAGGCCATGCCGGACAGGATCGTGCCGAGCAGCATGCCGAAGTTGGCGTAGCTGCCGATCGTGCCCGCCATGTCGGGGGTGAGGCCGAGGCTGTGGCCGGCGAGCATCTTCGGGAGCACGGAGCCGTAGATGAACGTGTCGATGCCGTCGAGGAGGACGAGTGCCCAGCACAGGGCGATGACGGCGGTGCGGCTACGGCGGGTCGCCGTCCCGGTCGCTCGGGCGAGCGGGGAGGTGGCGGAGGAGGACATCGTTGTTTCCTCTCGTGCGGGACGTTAGGACAGGGCCCTGGTCCCTGGCTGCAAGGGCAGGGGGTCGGTGCGGCTCGCGCGGCCGGTGGGGAGGACGGGCGGAGCGTGCCCCTGAGCTGCGGACTCCGCGCGGGGAGCCCGGAGCTCGCTGTGGCGTAGACGTTAAGAAGCCATAGGCGTCACGTCAACACTTTTGTTAACAATCTAAGCAACAATTCGGCCCCGGGGTACGGGTGGTAGCCGTTCCCCGGGGCCGGAAAGGGCAGATCAGATCAGGGCCGCACGGGCGGCGTGCCGTGCGTGTGGAAGGACTCGATGGTCTTCAGGCCCCACGCCTGTCCCTTCTTGCGCTCCTCCTCGGTCCAGGTGATGAGCGGCCAGTCGGGGGCGAGGACGAGGCGGGTGAGCGGGTTGCAGAGTTCGATACGGTTGCCGCCGGGTTCGTAGACGTAGAGGAAGAACGTCTGCTGGATGGCGTGCTTGTGCGGCCCCGTCTCGATGAAGACGCCGGTGTCGATGGCGAGGTCGGCGGCGCGCAGGATGTCCTCGCGGGTGTCGGTAGCGAAGGCGATGTGGTGCAGGCGGCCCTCGCTGCCGGTCCAGTCGGACGTGTAGACGACGTCGTACGACTTGTCGGTGTACGTCAGCCAGCGAGCCGCGATCTTGCCGGAGTCGAGCCGGATCTGCTCGGTGGGACGGGCGCCGAGGAGCTGTTCCTGCCATTCGGTGTTGGCGAGGACGTCGGCGGCGAGGAAGTTGATGTGGTCCAGGCGGCGGACGCCGACGCCGCGGTTGGGTTTGGCCTGCGGCTGGTTCTTCAGGGACGGCCTAAGCGCTCGGGGGGCCTGGTAGTGCTCGCTCTCCCAGTACAGGGCGTGTTCGTGGCCGTCCGGGTCGGCGGTGACGTAGAGCTTGCCGAGCCCGGGCTCGTCCTCGACCCAGTGGCCGGTGCGGCCCGCCGCCTCGATGGCCTGCACCCGGCGCCGGAGCGCCTCCTCGCTGGAAGTGCGCAGGGCGAGGCGGCCGAGGCCGGGCTGATCGCGGGCGGTCAGGACGAGGCTGTGGTGCTCGTAGTCGTCGAAGGTCCGCAAGTAGACGGTGTCGCCGTCCCGTCCGTTGACGGTCAGGCCCATGAAGTCGGTGAAGAAGGCGACGGAGGCGTCCAGGTCCGGAGTGAACAGCTGGGCGTGGCCGACGTGGGCGATGTCGCCGAGAGGCGGGGTCATGAGCGACCTCCTGTGGGTGGTACGGGGAAGACGGTGCCGTCGAAGATCTTGCGGGCGGTGCGGACGACGGCGGTACGACGCGCTCTCGGACCGCCCTCGGGGGTGCGCTCGATGCTGCTCTCGATGTCGGTGAATCCGCTGGGGTGCTCGATGCGGAGCCGGTCACCGTCTTCGGGGAGGGCCGCGATGCCGTGCGCGACGCTTCCCTTCACCCGCAGTCCGGCCGCCACGCTGGCGGCGCCCAGGACGCCGATGGAGGTGTGGACGCGGGCGGGGATGAAGGTGCGGGTGGTGACGGCGCCGCCGTGGCGGGGCGGCGAGAGGAGGGTGAGCTTGGGGACGGTGGTGTCCGTGACGTCGCCGAGTCCCATCAGCCGCCCGGCTGCCAGCCGTATCTCGTGGAGCCGGGCGGTCAGTTCCTGGTTCGTCTCCAGCTCTTTCGGGTCCTCCTGGCCGGTGACCTCGAGGGCCTCGGCTGGGATCAGGACGGTCGGCATGCCGTTGTCGACGCACGTGACCTCGGTGCCGGCGACCGTGTCGCGCACGTTCCCGGTGGGCAGCAACTCGCTTTTTCCCGGCGGGAATTCGATGACGACGGCGGCGGCGCTCCCGGGAACCCCGGAGATCTCCGTGCCGCCGCTGTAGTCGACGCGGCCGTCAGGGGTCGGGAACGTCGCCGTGGCGAAGTCACCGGAGTTCACCATGCGGATGCGTACGGACGTCTCGCTGCTCCCCGCGCGCACGAGTCCGCGCTCGACGGCGAACGGGCCGACCCCGGCGAGCAGGTTGCCGCAGTTCTGGCGGTCCGAGACCTCTGCCTTGTCCACGGCGACCTGGAGGAAGAGGTAGTCGACGTCGGCCTCGGGACCGGCCGACGGGGACACCACGGCGACCTTGCTCGTGAGCGGGTGGGCGCCGCCGAGGCCGTCGATCTGGCGCGGGTCGGGGCTGCCCATGACCCGCAGCAACAGCTCGTCGCGGGTGGTCTCTTCGGCAGGCAGGTCGTCTGCCAGAAAGTAGGCGCCCTTGGAGGTGCCGCCGCGCATCAGCATGCAGCGGATCTCCGCGGGGCCGGTCACGACTCGGCCTCCTCGTACGAGCGGTAGGTCACCCCGAGCCGTGTGAGCGTCTCCCGCAACCCGTAGCGGTCCAGGCCCAGTTGCCCCTCCAGGAAGGCGGCGCGGGCCCCGGCCTCCTTCCGCTCGCGGGCCTCGGACGCCTCAGCGGTGTCGCGGGCGCGCTCGCGCGGGACGACCACCACGCCGTCGTCGTCGGCGACGATCACATCACCGGGGTGGATCACCTGGCCGCCGATCACGATCGGCACGTTCACGCTGCCGCCGGTCGCCTTGACCGTGCCCTGCGGGCTGACGGCGGCGGACCAGGCGGGAAAGCCCATCGCGCGCAGTTCGGCGGTGTCGCGGATACCGGTGTTCAGGACGACGCCACGGACCCCGCGATGGGCGAGGGCGGTGGCGAACAGCTCGCCGAACAGACCGTCGGTGCACGGCGAGGTGGTGGTGACGACGAGGATGTCGCCCTCGCCGCACTGCTCGACCGCCGCGTGGATCATGAGGTTGTCGCCGGGCCAGCACAGCACCGTGACGGCGGTGCCCGCGACCCGGACGCCTTGCTGGATCGGGCGCAGATGTGCGCCGAGGAAGCCGGTGCGGCCCATGGCCTCACCGACGGTGGCCGTCCCGTAGCCGGCGAGCGCCGCGACGTCCTGCGCCTCGGCCTTGGGCGGGTTGGTGACGATCACGCCGGGCATCAGGCGAGCTCCTTCGCGATCTGCGGGTAGGGCCGCATGTACGCCTCGGCCATGGTCTTGTGGGCGAGGCCCAGGTTGGGGCCGGCGTTCCGCTTGAGCTGCACTCCCCGGCGTACGGCGAGGTCGGTGTAGTAGTCCCACAGGTGCTGCTGGGCACCGAGGCACTCCATCGCCTTGCGCTTGGTCTCCCACACCTCGGTGATGTCCAGGAGGACCTCGGGCTTGAAGCCGCTCATCTCCGGCTGGTGCGGTTCGAAGTAGAAGACCGGCGGGGCGCCGATGATCTCGCCCGCGCCGGGGTAGCCGATGGCCTGGGCGAGGACGCGGGCCTCCAGGGCCATGCGGTTGGCGGCCGGATGGTCGCCGTTGTACGGGTCCTCGACCGGGTGCGTGAGCACGACGTCCGGCTGCGTCTCCCGGTAGACGGCGACGAGCCGGTCGGTCAGCTCGGCCGTGGCGAGCAGCGGGTAGTCACCGGCGTCGAAGAAGCGGACCTCGGCTCCGAGGACGGCGGCGGCCTTCTCCGCCTCCTCCCGGCGTATCGCCTTGATCTCCTCGAGCTTCTTGCCCTCCCGCCACGCCTTGGCCGACTCGCCGCGTTCGCCGAAGGTCAGGCACGCGATGGTGACCTTCTCGCCCCGGGAGGCGGCCAGGGCGATGGCTCCGCCCGCCCGCCACACGAAGTCGCCGGCGTGCGCGGTGACGACGAGGGTCGATCGGGGCGGAGTGGCGGCGGGTGCGCCGTTGCCGTGGGTCATGCTGCATCTCCTTGGTGACAGGTGCCGCACCCGCCCCAGGAGCGCGTTTCAGTCGGCGCGCAGGGCGTCGATCACGCTGCTGAGGTGGGCGCGAACGGCCGTCTCGGCCGCTTGCGGGTCCCTGGCCCGGATCGCTTCGATCACGGCCAGGTGCTCACTCAGGGACTGCTGCGGACGGCCCGGCCGCAGCGCCAGCTGGAAGCGGTGGCGCACGAGCTGGGCGTTGAGCCGCTCCAGGAGACCGACGGCCGTGTGCTGGCCGGAGGCGTTCCGGATCAGGGCGTGGAGGTCGTGGTTGAGCTCGGAGTAGGTGACCGGATCGCCGTCGGAGACCGCCTTGGACATGGCCTTGCCCAGGCCGGTCAGCTCGTCGAGCTGCGCGTCGGTGGCCTCGGTCGCCGCCTTGGCCGCGCACAGCCCTTCGAGCGCCATCCGGCACTCCGTGATCTCCACGGCCTCCTCGACCGTCACCACCCGCACCCGGGAACCGCGGTTGCGGATCCGCTCGACCAGCCCCTCGGAGGTCAGATCCAGCAGTGCGGCACGCACGCTGGCACGCGTGACGCCGTAACTCTCGGCGAGCTCGTTCTCCACCAGCCGCTGGGCCGGCGCCATCTCGCCCCGCAGGATCGCCTTCCTGAGCCGCTCCAGCGCGTACTGCTTGGCCTGCTCTCCGGAGCCTGGACGGGCTTCCTTCGGCATCTGCCCTCCCTGAGTGAGTGCCTGTCGACGCTAAATCTAGGCGAACAGAATTGTCAACGATTCTGTTCTCACTTTTTCGGGTGGGGCGGGCGGGTCACGGCGCATATCACAGGCGGTGCGCCCGATGGCCCCCGTCAAGGGTCAGGTCGCCGACGGGGGAGGGCGGAGCGGCCGTTGCTGCCGTCACCACCGGCTCACTGCCCTGCGGTGATTGCACCTCGGTAGTGACGCAATCGCCGCAGCGTGTTCAGGCCGCCCATGGCGGTCGGCTCCGGCAGGAACGGCGGAACGTGCGTACGGTGTGACGGGGTCGGTGGCTAGCTCTTGTAGCCTGTCACCTTGGCGACCCACTTGATGAAGTCGTCCGGGTCCTCGTTGGTGGCATGGCCCTTGTCCCAGTAGTACGCGTGGTCGACGTCGTCACCGAGGTTGTCCACGGCCATGGCGAGGTTCGCGGCGACTGTCAGCGCTGTGTCGGTGTCGGATGTGCCGAGCCGGATCCACCAGTGCTTGGAACGGTTCGGGTTGCGCTCTTCGAGAAGGTGGAACATCGGGTTCATCAGCTTGAGCTTCTCGGGGATGTCGCTGTCGACCCGCTTGCTGCTGAGCCCGGTGGTGTCCTTCCTTGCGCTGTAGGCGGTGAAGTGACGGGCCTTGGTGGTGCTCTTGCCGAACTCGTTGTTCTCGCCGGCGGACAGGTCGAACGCGTCGAAGGCCGGCTGGGTCTTCTTGCGCTGCGCCACGTGCGCGAGGTAGCCCTCCCATGTGAAGGCGGCCTGGTTGTTCTTCCACGTGATGAACGTGTTCTTGGCCAGGTATGTCTCGCGCTCGGAAGCCGACAGGGTCGCGAGGTACTTCGTCGCCGACGGCTGGAGGTAGTGCTCCAGGAGGTAGTCGGCGTAGTTGCGGGCGGTGATCTTGCCGAAGCGCGAGCCCTTGAGGCCGCGTAGGTTCAAGCCTGCCTGATACTCGGCGAACTGTGCCCGGAGCTCCTTCGACACGCTCTGGTCGACGGTCTTGCCGGTGGTCTGCGTGGGCAGGGTGCCCCAGTTCCACTCGTAGGCGCCGTCGGCATGTTCCAGGTCCGTGATCGGACACCAGGCGCCGGTCGCGAAGATCGCGTCGGAGGCGTCGGCCGCGCCGGCCTCCCTGAGGTACGGCTCGTAGATCTTGCTGTCGCCGGAGGCGCCGAGCAGGGCCGAGGAGGCGCCGCCCGCGCTGGTGCCGGTGGATACGATCCGCTCGACATTGCCCGCAATGCGGCCTTTGTTGGCGCGGATGTAGCGTACGGCGGCCTTCAGGTCGACGATCACCGCGGGGGCGGTGCCGTAGTAGGTGCCGGAGGAGTCGGTCAGGCTGCGGCCGCGGGTGCCGGGCTCCACCACGACGTAACCGGCGACCAGGGCCAGCTTCGCGAGATTCACCATGCCGTTGATGGCGCCCGTGCCACCCGCCATGCCGCCGCCCGTGCCGCCTGACGGCTTGCCGCTGGGCACGGGGCCGCCCGTACCGCCGCCCATGCCGGTCATCTCCAGCTTGGCCTGGCCCACGCCGGTGGCGTCGGCCACTGTGGAGGGCATGTAGGCCCCCACCGCGTTGGCGAGCACGATGGGGGCGTTCGAGGCGTCGACCGCCTTGCCGTCGATCTTGACCGGGACGCTGACGACCAGGCTCTGGTGGTCGGAGTCGCTCGGGTTCGTCACGTAGTCGCGGGCCTTGTAGAAGCGGTACGTCACCGAGTGCTCGGTGCCGGACGCGTCGGCGATCGACTCTGTCTTCTCCGTGAAGTCGTCCTGGTCGAAGACCAGGGAGCCGTTGACCGAGGCCCCCTGGTTGTCGGTGCCGCCCGTGTTCTCCGCCTGTGCGGTCAGAGCGATGCCGCCGACGGCTGCGATCCCCGCGGTCGCACCGAGCCCTATGACGACGCTCCTGCGGTTCACTGCCCTGTGCTTCACGATCATCTCCTTGCCGTGGCGGGCTGCCGCCGTCCGTACGGGTTGCCTTCACTTCGAGTGTGCGACTCCGTGCCCGGGCGAGTGCGGACCACAGCCGTTCATGTGGCCTGGGGGCACAGCACGGTGATGACGTCCGACCTGGCCGGCGTACCCGGTCGGGCACGGCAACTACCGAATTCGGGAGGCCCGTTCGGACCGGTGGAGGCCCTGGCCGATGACATCGCCTCCGCTGTCGACGCCGTCGGTCCACCGGAGCCAGGGGCCCACCATGGCCGCCTGGTGATCGCCCTGTCCGGACCGGTCACCGAAAGGGCCCAGGACGCGGCGGGCCCTGCGCGCAGTGCCTCGCACCTCGCCCGGCTTGTCGCCGGTCGGCTGCCCGGAGTGACGTGCCCCGTCGACGTGGTCAACGATGCCAAGGCCGCGGCCCTGGCCGAGTATCACGCCCTTGCCGTGCGCGGTGGCACCGTCGCGTACGTGAAGTCCGACGCGGGAGTGGCCGGTGCGTTGATCGTCAACGGCCGTGTCTTTCACGGCAGTCACGGCCTGGCGGGGGAGCTCGGCCACATCCCGGTCTCTCTCGACGGGCCGGTCTGCCGGTGCGGCGCGACCGGTTGCCTGACCACGTACGTCAGCACCCGCGCGGTCCTGGAGGAGGCCGGCCTCGGCGGTTCGGCTTCGCCTCACCAGGCCAGTGCCGCCCTCACCGAACTCGACCACCGCCTGCGTGCAGGGGAGCCGGTCGCTCTGGCCGCACTGAACCGTGCCGGGCACGCCCTGGGCGCCGCACTTCAGTCGCTCACCGGAGTGACCGACCCCGATCATGTCGTCCTCGGTGGCCGTCTCGCCGACTGGCTGCCCTGGTTGAGGCCCGGCATCGACGCCCGCCTCGCCCCGCGCCGGGGCGCCTTCCCGGCCTTTTCCCCTGCCGTCACGCCCGGGACCTCGGTGCCGACGCGGCCCTCCACGGTGCGCTCGCCGCCGGACGTGAACACATCCTCGCCGACCCGGCCGCCGTACCGAAGGGAACGTGACGGCGGCCGCGCGGGTGCTGTTGTCGGAGGTGGCTCAGGACCTGCTTTTTTGTCGCCGTCCGCTGGGCGCCGACGCAAGTGAAGGCGGTGAGGTCGCGGTCGGCTGCGTGGTACATGCCCTCGCCGAGGCTCTCGTCCGTCTTGTCATAGGCGGACGTGAACGTGATGTCCTACCTGAGGGTGGGCTCCGGGTTGTCGAAGCTCGGCGTGGTATGGGTCTGCACCGGCCCAGGCCGTCAGCCTTGACCTCGGACGTCCGATGACCCCGGCTGGCACCGTGGTCTTCGTCATCGCCACCGAATCAGCAGCATCACTGGGCCTCCGCGTAATGCCGACCGGAACCGAAGAAGGCCCAGCCGGCGACCCGTGCTGCCCCGTCGTCGGCATGCCATGTCCGCGAAACCGCCGGGGCGAGCCTCACGGGGTTCGGAAGCCCCGGAAGGTCATCTGCCTGCGCGTTCTGAAGCCGAGGCGCTCGTACAGCGCGATGGCGCCGGTGTTCGCCTCGGCGACATGCAGGAAAGGACGGTCGCCGCGCTCCAAGATGCGTGCGGCGAGCGTACGTACCAAGCGGGCGGCGTGGCCTTGGCCCCGTGCCTCGGGGGCGGTGCAGACGGCGCTGATCTCCGTCCAGCCCGGGGGCCGCAGGCGTTCCCCGGCCATCGCCACGAGGGTGCCGTCGACCTTGACGCCCAGGTAGGTGCCGAGTTCGTGGGTGCGCGACCAGAAGGGCCCCGGCTCGGTCCGGGCGACGAGGTCGAGCATCTCGGGCACGTCGTCCTCGCCCAGTACGACCATGTCGCTGTCGGGCTCGTCGCCGCGCCGGCCGGGAAGGGGGCCGCCGGACCAGATCAATTGTCGGCCCGCCAGGCTGAAGACGGGCTCCCAACCCGGCGGCGGGCAGGCCGGACAGCTGAACATGTCGGCGAAGGCACCCGGACCGAGCAACGCGGCGAGGTCGGCCCAGTCCCGCGCCTCCGGCTGGACGGGCACGGCGGAGAAGGTCGCCACGTCGGTGCGATAGGTGGCGGCTCCGCCCAGCCGTCGGGCGAGGTGCGCGTGCGGGCCGCCGAGCGACTGCCCTACCGGATCGTCGAGTACCGAGACGTCGATCATCATTCCTGCAGTCTCACATCCGTGGCGGACGCAGTGCCCGACCGGTGTCACCTGCCGCGGGCGCCCCCGGTCGTTGACCGCGGTCGAAAAGTTTCGCGTCCCTGTACCCGACCGGGTGGCGTTGCTTTCATGTGACCGCTGTCGCCCAAGCAAGCTCACGTACATGCGAGGAGTGTCCACGTGCTTTCCACCGAGGTCAGGGGTCCGCAGTCGCTCCCCTTCGGCACGGGACGTGCGGTGCTCGACCCGGTGACGGGCGCGCCGGTGCAGTTCCTGGACGACCGGGCGCCGGTACGGCGGTTTCTGCTCGACCAGGCCGCCGCGCCCTGGCACTCGGTGGAGCACCAGTGGGGCTCCGGGCACCTGGTGACGGACAGGGGCGCGGGCCGGTGGCTCGCGCCGTCGGAACTGCGGGTGGCGGGCGGCGCCGTCGAGGCGGTGCACACACCGCTGCCCGGGGTCAGGGTGGAGGTGCGGCGTTCCGTGGAGGGGGCGGTGCTGCGTGAGCGCTACACGGTCGTCAACGCCGCTGACGAGCCGCTAGCCGTCACCGGCCTGGGCATCCAGGCGCCCTTCGCCGACTGGTACCGGGACGCGCGGACGGCGCTGGAGGGGGCCGTGCACGCGCACGTCTTCACCGGGGGCACATGGGCGTGGGTGCTGGCCCAGCCGATGTCGGGCGAGGGCCGCTGTCTGGGGCTGATCGTGCGGGAGGGGGCGGTGCGGGCGTACTCGGTGGAGTCCCGCAACCACGCGTCGCTGTCCGACGTCCGAGGTCACCTGGTCCTCCAGGTCACCGACCACGCCCGCAACCCCGAGGCGTTCGGCGGGCAACCGATGCTGTACCTGGGGCCGGGGGAGTCGACGGCGGTGGCCTGGGAGCTGGGCTGGTACGACTCGGCCGGCGAGTTCACCGCCGCCACCCGGCCGCCGGCCGCCTTCTCCGCGTACGCCGCCGAGACCGGGACCCCGATCGTCGTGGAGGCGGCGTCGGTGAGCAGCCCGGACCCGGAGGTGAAGGTGGAGCGGGAGGCGGACGGCCGGTACCGCATCGAGGCGTGTGCGCACGGCACCCGCACCCTGGACATCGGCGACGGCGCCCGTACCGAGGTCCTCTTCCACCTCCCGCCGGAGGAGGTCGTCCGCCGCCGCGTCGCCTACATCGTCCGCCACCAGCGGGCCACGGAACGTCCCGGCCTGCTCGCCCATGCCTTCGTCCCCGTGAACACCAGGACCAAACTGACCAGCGCCACCAACGGCTGGTCGGACTGGTCCGACGGCTCGGAGCGGATCGCCATGCCGCTGCTGTTGCAGGCCGCCACCGCCCGCGGCCTCGCCGACCCGGAGCAGACCGGCCCCCTGCTGGACGGCTGGTCCCGGTTCGCCGTGCGCCACCTGCTCGACGAGACCGACGCCCCGCGCCGCGGATCCCAGACCAGGCACCTGGAACCGCGGTTGTACGACATGCCCTGGCTGGCCCGCTTCTTCCTCGACCGGCACCGGGCACACAGCCGGGAAGAGGATCTGGAGCGCGCCGCCCGCATCATCGAGCGCCGCTACGACCTGGGCGGCACCACCCACCTGTCCATCGACGACTCCCCGACCACGACCGCCGTCTGCCACGGCCTGGACGCCGCCGGCCAGACCGCCCGCGCCGACCGACTGCGCGACCTGCTGGTCGACAGCGCCCGGCGGTTCGCGCGCATGGGCCGGTACCTGCCCGCTCACGAGGTCAACTACGAGCAGGCGATCGTTGCTCCGCTGCTGGACCTCCTCAGCGACACCTACGCCCTGACCGGCGAGACCCTCTTCCACGACGCGATCCAGGAACGGCTGCCCTGGCTGCTGGCCTTCGGCGGCCCCCAGCCTCACGCACGCCTGCACGGCATCGCCATCCGACACTGGGACGGCTACTGGTTCGGCGAGAACCGGCTCTGGGGCGACGTCTTCCCCCACTACTGGAGCACCCTGACCGCCACGGCCCTGCTGCGCCTCCCGGCCACCCTGCGCACCCCCGACACCGACCGCCTCGCCGAGACGATCTTCCGCGCCAACCTGGCCAACTACCACGAGGACGGCTCGGCCACCTGCGCCTTCGTCATGCCCTCCACCGTCGACGGACGCGCCGCCCACACCACCGACCCCCTCGCCAACGACCAGGACTGGCACCTGGTCCTGTGGCTGCGCCACCACGACGCGCGATAATGTCCACGATAATGCTGTGTATATTGTCAACAATCTTGTAGCGTGCGTCACGCCTCGACCCCGAGGCATCCGCGAAGCACCTGGTGCTCGATGAGGGGAGACCCATGCAGAGGTTGACCACGTCCTGCGGACGAGACGCACTCGCCCACCCGCCGAGCCTACGGGAGGAACGCCCCCTGACCCGCACACGCCTCCTGAGAGGCATGGCGCTCGCGGGTTCCCTCGTCCTCACGTCCGTCGCAGTACCGGCCTCCGTCGCAACGGCCGCCCCCACGCAGAGCCGTGGCCATGCCGCGGACCCCCAGGACGCGGCGCTCGCCTTCGGCTCCTCCGGCTACACGACGATCACCGTCACCGTCGACGGCCGTCCGGTGGACGTGCGCTGGTACAAGGAAATCTGCTACGTCGCGAACCCGGTCGCCGCAGCGGCGCAGCAGCCCGGTGGTCCCGGCGGGGGCAGCACCACCGTCCCCGACACCGCCTGCGGCTACCAGAGCATGAACGTGTTCGTCCCCGACAGCGCCTTCGGCGACCAGCGGGCGCCGGTCTACCTCGCGGTGAACAACAGCGGCTGGATGGCCAGTCACCTGCGGGCGAGCGTGACCCCCGGCGCCTCCTACAACAGTGCGACGAGCAACGTCGGCGCCGCCCTGAAGGCGGGTTACGTCTTCGTCGACGTCGCCAGCCGCAGCCGCGGCCTGGTCGGTGCCGACGGCTCGTTCCCCGGCAAGGCTCCCGCGGCCGTCGCCGACGCCAAGGCCGCCGTGCGCTACCTGCGTCTCAACGACACCGAGATGCCCGGCAGCGCGGAGCGGATCGTCGTCAACGGCACCAGTGGCGGCGGCGCGCTGGCATCGATCCTGGGCGCTTCCGGCAACAGCGGGGAGTACACCCCGTACCTCGCGGCGATCGGCGCCGCCGGCATCGACGCCAAGGGGCGCAGCACCCTGCGCGACGACGTCTTCGCGGTCAACGCCTACTGCCCGATCACCGATCTCGGCAACGCCGACACGGCTTACGAGTGGCTCTACAACGTCCTCGGCACCCGCGAGACCACCGGCCAGAACCCCTCGCCCGGAGCAGCCGCGCAGATGGCGTCCCGGTTCGCGGCCTACGAGAAGGGCCTCGGGCTGCGCACCCCCGACGGCTCCCGGCTCACCGCCGCGACCATGCTCGACACCATCGAGAGGGAAGTCGCCCGCTCCGCCGAGACCTACCTGGAGGCGGACCCCGCCCACACCATCCCGCCGTTGGGCGGCACCTTCCAGATCATGGCAGGGGGCACCACCAAGGCGTACGTCAACGACTGGATCGACGTCGACACCGCCACCCGCACGGTGCGCTCCGTCGACATGGAGAGGTACCTCGCCTTCGTCGCCTCCCAGGCGGCACTCAAGACGACCCCTGCCTTCGACGCCGTGGGCGTCGACGGGAACACCACCAGCCGCACCGAGACCAACCTCTTCGGCCCGCCGACCGCGCCGTACATGAACTACACCGAGTTCAGCTGGAACCACAACGACGTGCCCGGCGACGGCAGCGGTCCGGACGACACCGGGCTGACCTGGAAGCAGTACACCGCGCGCAAGAGCACCACCGTCGACGACCAGGTCCACCTCATCAACCCGATGGACTTCATCGGCACCGGCGCCGACACCGCGCCGAACTGGTACATCCGCCACGGCACCCGCGACCGGGACACCGCCTTCACCGTCTCGGTCAACCTCGACCGCGCACTCGCCGCGGACCAGGAGGTCGAGGACCTGGACTACCGGCTCGCCTGGAACCAGCCGCACGCCGGGAACTACGACGTGCCCGAGGCCATGGCCTGGATCGCCAGGGTCGTCCAGAAGGCCGGCGACCCACTCGCATAAGAGCCCCGAACAGTCACCGGCCGCCCCGTCCCGGGACGGGGCGGCCGGGTCGTCTTGTTCGCCCCGTGCGGGGCAACGCCTGGTACGGAACGAAAGGCGGAGCCGCCTCACGGGGCGATCGCCGGGACGGCTCCGCGTGGGCCCGCCGGCTCAGTCGCGGCTCATCCGGTCCTCGGCCGACAGGTGTTCCACCGTCTTGCCGGTCTTCGTGAAGGTCCGGGTCACATGGCCCGAGGAGTACACCCACAGGATCCGCAGCGGCGTGTCGCCCGCGTTGCGGAACAGGTGGGGGACCGGAGAGGGGATGTAGGTGGTGTCGTACCGCTCCAGCTTCGTCACCTCGCCGTTCACCCACACCTCCGCCTCACCGTCGAGGATCGTCACGTGCTCGTCGCAGTTGTGCGAGTGCAGCGGCGCCCCGGAGCCCACCGGGTACACGCTTATACCGCTGGTGATGCGGTTCTCCCCGCCCGCCGACGGAGTGGTGATCAGCGGTGTCGTGACGACCGCGCTGCCCCGGTCGAGCAGGGGCACGGACGCGGCCTTGACGATGGTGGTCATCCAGGGGTTCCTTCCACTCCGACGTGATGCGCCGACCGACGTTAGGCCGTCCCCGGCGCGCACGGTCACCGCGTTCCTCGGCGGACTGCTCTTCATCCATCTTGTACGGCAGCGGAAGGTGGCCCAGCTGTGAGCCTCCTCCAGGACGGTCCCGCGCGGGCCCGCGTGCAGGTGCGGCGCGGGCTGCTGCGCACCCGCCGCTGGTTGCTGCGCTACGACACCCGCGCCCTGCTGGTCTGCGCGCTGCTCGGCGCGCTCACGGTGTGCGCCATGGTGTCGGCCATCGGCACCGGAACCTACGCGCTGTCCCCGCCCGAGGTGCTGAGCACGCTCACCGGCGACGGCCCGCCGGGCGCCGGGTTCGTCGTGTTCGACCTGCGCCTTCCGCAGGCCCTGGTGGCCGCGCTGGTCGGCTTCGGGCTGGGCATGGCGGGTGCGGTCTTCCAGTCCCTCACCCGCAACCCGCTGGGCTGCCCCGACGTCATCGTGTACCTGCTGGCCTGGAAGCGCGGGGTGCACGGCTACCGGCTGGTCCTCGTCGGCATCGGGGCCTCCTCGGTGCTGGGCGCGGCGACCGGCTTCCTGTACCTGCGCGCCGACATCGGCAAGGCCGCGCAGGCCGCCGCCTGGACGGTCGGCTCGCTCAACGCCCGGGACTGGAGCGACGTCCGCGTCGCCGCGCTGGGGCTGGTGGTGCTCGTACCGGTCGTCCTGGTGTACGGGCGGCGGCTGACCATGCTGGAGATGGGCGACGACACCGCCGCCGCGCTCGGTGTGCCGCCCGAGCGCAGCCGCCTGGTGCTGCTCGGCGCGGGCACGGGACTCACCGCCATGGCGGTGGCCGCGGCCGGACCCGTTCCGTTCGTCGCGATGGCCGCCCCGCAGCTGGCCCGCAGGATGACACGGGCGGCGGGCCCGAACGTGCTGTCCGCCGGGTGGATGGGCGCACTCCTGGTGACCGCCGCGGATCTGGTCACCCAGCGGGTGACCGGCTCGGCCCGGCTGCCGGTCGGTGTGGTGACCGGCGTGGCCGGCGGGGTCTACCTGGCGTGGTTGTGCGCGGCGAGCGTCGGGAATCGCGGCTGTGACGGGCAGGCCGACCGCCGAGGAGCTGCTCACCTGCGCGGCACGACGAGCTGCGGGGCCGGCATCCCCACACCTCCGCTCCCGGCGGTCTGTTTTCCCGGAAGTGAGCGAGATCGAAGGCGCGCTCACCGGCATCACCTACCCGAGTAACCGTCACCGGTCGACCGCTTGACGCCCCGGCCGGCGTGCCCCTGGACCGGGCCGCCGTCGTCCTCCTGCACCGGCTGGCCGACTGCGCCCGGGGCATCGGCGCGGGGTGGGGTCGGAGAGGTCGAAGGGGGCGAGGAAACTCAAGCCGGACAATCTTCCGGTTCGCGATGTTCTCATCGACTGTCTTGGCGCTCTTCTTCGCCTGAGGGATGAGTTCGTCGATGTTGTGGACGGACTTGACCTGGTATCCGTGCGCAGCGCTGCCGGCGGGCGCCTGGTCATACCACTCGACGCCGCCGTCCGGAGCAGCAGTCTTGATCGTCTATCAGCCCGGAGGCGCCGGCGTGCGGAGCTGGAAACAAAGTTCTCGAATGCGCGATGGTGACTTCCGTCCCATTCACGGATGCTCTACCAGTTGTGTGCCCTGCTGTCGTTCGATGCACTCTGACCGGCGTTGACTACCGTCCACTCCTGACCGACTTTTCATGGCCGGCAGCGCTCGGGTCAGCACCGGCTACAACGGAATTCCTACGCCTGATCCGGTCCATCGGCCCAGGGAAACTTGGTGTGTCAGCGCAGCCCTCTACGCTGGGATCCGACACGCGCACAGTGGGGCGGCAGGACTGTACCGGGATCGATGGGACGGTTGTGCAGTGCCGTCCCAGGCGGAAATCTGACTCGTGAGATCTATGACCGAAGTGTCCAGTCACAGACCTGTCGACTGTCGTCGCGGGATGCTGCCTGCCACCGAGCCACAGGGCGTGTCCCAATAGGGGCCTTGCCGAGTTTCAGGCGCCATCACGGTTCAGACCGCCCGAGCAGGCCGGTGCCATTCATCCAGCACGTCACCACGTGGAAGGGGAACCATCATGACGACCAGACAGCGCAGCACCTCCTCGAACACGGACCCGCCCGTGCGGAGAGAGGTCGTACTGGGCGTGGACACGCACGGCGAGATGCATGTCGCCGCCGTGACCTCCCCGCTGGGGAAGATCCTGGGTAACGAGTCGTTTCCGGCCACGGTGGCCGGCTATCGGCAGCTGCTCGTGTGGGCCCGCAAGCGTGGGACGGTGGGCCGGGCCGGCGTGGAGGGCACCGGCACCTTCGGCCTGGGGCTGTCCCGCTACCTGGTGA
>NZ_JBFAWY010000041.1:0-57387 GCF_040680575.1 Streptomyces sp. NPDC052020 | reverse complement strand
ATCGAGACACCGCAAGGCGGCGACCGCCGCGGGAGAACCGCGGGGGAGAGGCGAAGCTCCGGAGCGGCCGACCGAACCGGGAGAGGGAGTGAGGGAGAGAGAGGAAGGGGGCCGGGCCGCCGCCCGGTCAGCCGGCGACGGCGGACCGGGCCGGAGCGGGTTGGGGCCGGCCGAGGCCGACCTGCTCGACCTCGGGGAAGGGATGGGCGGGCGCCTCCTGGACCGTGCGCCGCGGCGGGCGCGCGGCGGCCCGTGGCGCGGGCGCGGCCGTGGGAAGCGTGAACCAGACGACCTTGCCGGAATCCCCGTCCGGCCGGGCGCCCCAGCTGTCGCTCATCGCGGCCACCATCGCCAGACCGCGCCCGCGGGTCGCCAGCGGGTCGGCGTCGTCCACCACGGGCAGACGCGGGTCGTGGTCGCGCACCGAGACCGTGAGCCGGTCGAGCAGCAGCTCCAGCTCCACGGTGCACGTCTTGTCGGGCCGGGCGTGCAGATGGACGTTGGTCAACAGCTCCGTCACGCCGAGCGCCGCCCGGTCGATCAGGGAATCGAGATGCCAGTAGCGCAACTGCGCAGATACGATTCTGCGGACCTGGCCGATCCGCGACGGCAGGGCTTGGAGCTCCACCGTGCAGTGCCTGCTTGGGTGACTGATCACGGCTGCGACTCCCCGACGTGAGGTCCGGAAGAACACGGAGAACGGATCCAGCGGGGCGTCTGCGCCCGCTGTCATGGCCGGCGGGCTGGTTCGCAGCGTTATCGCCGGTAAACCCAGAGTGACGTGAGACCAGAGTGACGCAAGGGGTACGGCACCGCAACTCACGGACACCTCAGCCACCGCGCCCCGCCGCGCGGTGCACGGCCTCGATGAAACGGCGCGCCGAGGGCGGCCCCGGCTCGCCCGGAGCGGGATCGCTCTCCCGGAGGGTCAGCACATACCGCTTGCCGCCCAGGTCCGCGAGCGCCCGGTCCGCCCCCGCGAACCACGGCTTGGAAGCGCGCACCGCCTGTACCGGAGCACTGTCGATCACCCGGCCGTAACTGGTGAGCAACTCCAGCCTGCCGTCGCTGATCCGGACCTGCCCGGCCCGGGTGAGCGAACGCAGCCGCTGCTCGATCCGCACCCCCGAGGCCGTGAACTCCGGCTCCGCCATGCCGCCGCCCCCTCCCGCGCGTCGGTGTGCCGGTCGAGCCCCTGCGGGCCGGTACCGGCGCGTGTCGTGACCGCATGTGCCGCTGCCCCCGTGCGGGGCCCTGGTCCCGGCCCGCCCGGTGCAGTCTGCCCGCACGGCGTCCCCAGCACCAGTACATGTGTGCGCCCCCGGACAGCACGTGGGAGCACGCGCGCGCGGCGCAGCGCCCGCATGCGCCCCCCTGGCCCGGCGCGCCGCCCCAGGGGCCTCTTGGGGTGGCTCAAAGGCCTGTTTATGCAGGTGAGAAGCGTGCGCCGGGCACTTATGATCGATGTACCGGCCAGCGCCGCGCTGTCGGCGCGCAGCGTGAGGAGCCCTGTCGTGAGCACCACCGAGCAGCCCCGTACCGGCGACACCCTGGACGTCGACCGCAGCGACGCCGCCTACCGCGCGTGGCTGAAGGAAGCCGTCCGCAAGGTCCAGGCCGACGCCAACCGCTCGGCCGACACCCACCTGCTCCGCTTCCCGCTGCCCGAGCCGTGGGGCATCGACCTGTACCTGAAGGACGAGTCGACCCACCCGACCGGCAGCCTCAAGCACCGCCTCGCCCGCTCGCTCTTCCTCTACGGCCTGTGCAACGGCTGGATCCGGCCGGACCGCCCGGTGATCGAGGCGTCCAGCGGCTCGACGGCCGTCTCCGAGGCGTACTTCGCGAAGCTGATCGGTGTGCCCTTCATCGCCGTCATGCCGCGCACGACGAGCACCGAGAAGATCCGCCTCATCGAATTCCACGGCGGGCGGTGCCACTTCGTCGACGACTCACGCAGGATGTACGAGGAGTCCGCCCGCCTCGCGGCCGAGACCGGCGGCCACTACATGGACCAGTTCACCTACGCCGAACGGGCCACCGACTGGCGCGGCAACAACAACATCGCCGAGTCGATCTTCCGCCAGCTGAGGCTGGAGCGGTTCCCGGAACCGGCGTGGATCGTCGCCACGGCCGGCACCGGCGGCACCTCCGCCACCCTGGCGCGCTACGTCCACTACATGCAGTACGACACCCGCGTCTGCGTCGCCGACCCGGAGAACTCCTGCTTCTTCGACGGCTGGACGACCGGCGACCCGGACGTCACCTGCGACTGCGGGTCCCGCATCGAGGGCATCGGCCGGCCGCGGATGGAACCGAGCTTCGTGCCCGGTGCGATCGACCGGATGATGAAGGTGCCGGACGCGGCGAGCGTCGCCGCCGTACGGGCCCTGGAGCGGGCCATCGGCCGCAAGGCCGGCGGCTCGACCGGCACCGGGCTGTGGAGCGCCCTGAAGATCGTCGCCGAGATGGTGGCCGAGGGCCGCCGGGGCAGTGTGGTGACGCTGCTGTGCGATCCTGGGGACCGGTACCTCGACAAGTACTACTCGGACCGGTGGCTGGCCGGACAGGGCCTGGACATCGCGCCGTACGCGGCGGCGATCGAGTCGCTGCTGGAGACCGGCGTCTGGCCCCGCTGACCGCGTCGCGCGACGACGGGCGGCGCCGGCCCTCAGGCGGGCTCCCGCCCCTCGTCCCCGCGGTCCCCGCCGTCCTCGCCCGGCCCCCCGGCGACCACCACCCGCAGATGCTCCGCGATCTCCGCGCGCGCGTCGGCCGGCAGTCCCGCGTCGGTCACCAGGGTGTCGACCTGCTCCAGCTTCGCGAAGGAACTCAGGCCCACCACACCCCACTTGGTGTGGTCCGCGACCACCACGACCCGCCGGGCCGACCGCACCAGCCGGCGGTTGGTCTCGGCCTCCGCCAGGTTGGGCGTCGACAGGCCCGCCTCCACCGATATCCCGTGCACCCCGAGGAACAGCACGTCGAAGTGGAGCGCCGCGATCGCCTGGTCGGCCACCGGGCCCACCAGCGAGTCGGACGGTGTGCGCACCCCGCCGGTCAGCACCACCGTGGCCGCGCCCGGCCGCGCGCCCGAGGTGCGCTGCGCCGCGTGGAAGACATCGGCCACCCGCACCGAGTTGGTGACCACCGTCAGGTCCGGCACGTCGAGCAGCCGGTGGGCCAGGGCGTACGTCGTCGTCCCGCCCGACAGCGCGATCGCCGCGCCCGGCGCGACCAGCTCGGCCGCGGCCCGCGCGATGTCCTCCTTGGCGGTCTGCTCCAGGCCCGACTTGGCTTCGAACCCCGGTTCGTGGGTGCTCGCCTCGACCACCGGCACCGCGCCCCCGTGCACCTTCTCCAGCACGCCTTGCCGGGCCAGCGCGTCGAGGTCGCGGCGGACCGTCATGTCCGACACCCCGAGCCGCCGGGTCAGCTCGTTGACCCGGACACCGCCCCGGCGGCGGACCTCGTCCAGGATCAGGGCGCGCCGCTGCTCCGCGAGGAGGTTCTGATTCTCGCTCACGTACGCTCCCGGTCCTTTCGCCTCAAGTCGCCTCAAACCCGCCCGGCACGCTCGGCGAACCCGTCCCACGAGGACATTCTTCCGGCTCCGGCGCGCGGCGTCCCATCCTCGCACGCCCGCTCACCGGACGCGCCACCACCTGACCGACGCGCACATGTCACTCAGGTCTCACCTCTGCGTCACTCCCGCCACGGATCGGGGAAATTCCGTGACAGGGGGTGCACACCGCCCGCGGAGCGGAGATCCTGTGCCCGCACGGACACAGCCGACGGCACGTCACGGGGGAAGTGCGCACAGTGGAACAAGCACGGGAACACGCCGCGGCGGGCGGGCAGCACGGCTCCGCCCCACCACGCACGGCGACCGGAACGGCACTGGAACTCCTGGTCCACGGAGTCGGCGGCACCACACCCGACGCCATGCTGGACGATCCACGGACCGTACGCGTCACCGGCGACGACGTCGCCGCCGTCTTCCGGCGGTCCGAGGACGCCGACGCCGAATCGCGGCCGGGGGACTACCAGGGGCGGCCGGTGCCCGAGGCATACGTCTGGTGCAACCTGACCTCCGGCAACGGCACCCGCGCCCTGTGGCTGCTGCTCCTGCCGTTCATGGTGGTCAACCTCGCCCACTGGATGCGGCCCCCCGCACACGGCCGCATCCGCATGATCCGCCTCTACGGCCTGCTGGTCCGGCTCGCCGGCCTGACCCTCACGGTGCTGCTGGTCGCGGCGGCCTGCGAAGTCGCCCTGGACCTGGCGGCCTGGCAGTGCGCGGGCACCCGCGCGTGCGCCGAACGGCACTCCTGGCTCGGCTTTCTGTCACCCGCCGTCTCCGGCGGCGGGTGGTGGAGCCAGCCCGGCCGCCGGCTCGCCCTCGCGGCCGTGGTGCCCGCCGCCCTCACCGGCCTGCTGTGGTTCCTGTCGCTGCGCACCTGGAGCGCGTACGAGTCCCAGCAGCCGCTGGACCGCGCGGGCGAGCCCGGCGAGGACCCCGCCCGCACCGCGCTGGGCCGGCCCGGCTTCTGGTACGGGCGCCGCCTGGTGGCCCGGCTGCGCGCCGCGCACACCGCCGCGGCGCTCCTGACGGTCGCCGCAGCGCTCGCCGCCCCGGCCGCGCGCTTCGACCGCGGACCCGGCGGCCCCGCGCTCCTCGACGCCCTGGGATGGCTGCTGACCGCCGCCGTCGCCGCCTGCGCCGCCGCCGTGGTCGGAGCGGTCTGCCGGCGGGGCCGCAGCGAGCGGCGCCTGGACCGGGACCTCGACGTGCGCCTCGTACGGTGGCTGCCGCTCGCCGCGCTCGCCCTGCTGGCCCTCGCCCTGCTGTACGCCGGGTGGGAACGCCCGGCGTGGGTGTCGGCCGGACGGCTGCCCGGCGACACGGCCTTCGGCGGCGTCAACCTCGTGCAGGGCCTGCTCGTGATCGCCCTCGGCGTGGTCGCCCACCTGCTCCACCGCGCCCACCCCGACCGCCGCGCCGCCATGCGCGGCCTCGGCGGCCCCGCCGTCGCCATGCTGGCCTGCGCGCTCGGCGGGGTGATGTCCGGCGGCGTCGCCCAGCGGGTGTCGGACTGGCTCGACGGCACCGGCGCCGCCATCAAGGGGCCGCCGGTCCTGCTCACCTGGCAGGCGTCCGTGATCCCGCCGCTGCTGGTGGTGCTCCTGACGCTGTTCGCCTGGCTCGCCCACCGCGCCTGGCGGCTGGCCCGCGCGGAACGGGCCGCCGTGGCGCGCGACTACCCCGGCGAGCCCGGCGACACCGAGCGGACCCGCCGCATCGCCCGCGCCCGGGCGATGGCCGCCCTCACCGACCGGGGCCCCCGCGTCATCGCCGTCGTCGCCGCCACGACCCTGCTGCTGGGCCTCGGCGCGCTCGCCGGCGCCCTGGCGACCGGCCGGACCCCGGCCGGCGCCGCCGCCGGCGCACCGGCGTTCGTCCGCGGCGCGGCCGAGACGGCCCAGGCCCTGGGCTCGTGGCTGATCGGACTCGGCTTCGTCCTGCTCGTCACCTGCGGCCGCCGCGCCTACAAGGACGCCTCCGCCCGGCGCACCATCGGCATCCTGTGGGACGTGGGCACCTTCTGGCCGCGCGCCGCCCACCCGTTCGCGCCGCCCTGCTACGCCGAGCGCGCGGTGCCCGACCTGACCTGGCGCATGGCGACCTGGACGCGGGCGCACGGCGGGCGGCTGGTCATCTCCGGGCACTCCCAGGGCAGCGTCCTGGCCGCCGCAGCCGCCTGGCAGCTCGCGACCGCCGAACGCAAGCGGGTCGCCCTGCTGACGTACGGCTCCCCGCTGGAGCGTCTGTACGGCCGCTGGTTCCCGGCCCACTTCGGCCCCGCCGCGCTCGGCTCCCTGCACCAGGACGTCGACTGCTGGCGCAACCTGTACCGGCTCACCGACCCCATCGGCGGCCCGGTGGGGCTGCCCGGCGACCGCGGCCCCGCGGTGGACCGGGAGCCCCTGAAGGACCCCCTGGCCTACGGCCGCACCGAGGCCCACCCCCTGCCCGGACCCATCCTCGGCCACTCCGACTACCAGGCGGACCCGGCCTTCGCCGAGGAACGGCAGCGGCTGCTGGCCCGGCTGCGCCCGGAGGTGCCGGCACCGCGCCCCACCGAGGACCCCGTACCGGGCGCGGACGGCGGCCCTCAGAGCTGTTCGGGCAGATCCTCGGCGTAAAGGAGGGTCAGGTCGTCCGTGCTGGGGTCCGCCAGCTGGGCGACCCGGCTCGCATGCCGCTCCACCATCGCCTCGAAGGTCTGCCGGGCGGTGCGGCCGTTGCCGAACGCCGGCCCCTTGGGGAGCGCCGCGAAGTACCGCAGCAGCGCCTCGGCCGCGCCGGACGCCAGCCGGTACTCGTGCTCCACGGCCTGCTGCTCCACGATTCGCAGCAGCTCCTCGGGGCCGTAGTCGCCGAAGGTGATGGTCCGTGAGAAGCGGGAGGCCACACCGGGGTTGACGGACAGGAACCGTTCCATCTCCGCCGTGTAGCCCGCGACGATCACCACGACGGCGTCCCGGTGGTCCTCCATCAGCTTCACCAGGGTGTCGATGGCCTCCTTGCCGAAGTCCCGCCCGGCGTCCTCCGGAGACAGCGCGTACGCCTCGTCGATGAACAGCACACCGCCGCGCGCCCGCTCGAACGCCTCCTGGGTGCGGATCGCCGTGGACCCGATGTGCTCGCCCACCAGGTCGACCCGGGACACCTCGACGAGATGGCCCTTCTCCAGGACGCCGAGCGAGGCGAGGATCTCGCCGTACAGCCGGGCGACCGTGGTCTTGCCGGTGCCGGGGGAGCCCGTGAAGACCAGATGGCGCTTGACCGAGGCCGCCTTCAGACCGGCCCGCTGCCGGCGCCGGCCCACCTCGATCATGTCGGTCAGGGCCCGCACCTCGCGCTTGACGCTCTCCAGGCCCACCAGCGCGTCCAGTTCGCCGAGCACGTCCTTCGACGTCCGCGCGGGCCGCTCGGGCGGTACGGGGACCACCGGCGGCTCCGGCTCGGCCGCCGGCGGGCCGGGGAACGTTCCCAGCAGGCCGGGTGACCCGGCGGACGGGCGGCTCACCGTCTGCACGGCCGTCTCGCGGACCGTGTGCGCCCGCAGGCCGCCGCTCTCGTCGCTCGTGCAGTCCTCGACCACCGGGCCCGCCTCCACGCCCGTGGCGGGACCGCCGTCCGCGAATTCGTACCCGCCGCGCGCGCACCGCTCCGTGCGGCACCGCCGCAGCGTCGTACGGCAGCCGTCGATCACGTGGAAGCCGTAGCCGCCGCTGCCGGTCACCCGGCAGTCGAGGAAGCTGCCGCGCCCGCCCGCCGACACGTAGAAGCCGGCTTCCGAGGGGGAGTCGACCGTGCAGCGCTCGACGGTGGGGTCGGCGCCCTTGGTGACGATCACGCCGGTCTGGGTGCCGTCCAGGGTGCAGTTGCCGAGCGCGCCGCCGCTGCCGTGGTCGCGGAACCAGGCCCCCGTCGCCGCGTCCCGGATCCGGCAGTCGTCGAGCTGCGCGGTGGCGCCGTCGCTCACCGACACGGCCGTATTGCGGACCTGGAACAGGTCGCTGTCGACGACGTCCGCGCGGGAGCCGCGGTCCAGGACGAACAGGGCGTCCGGCACATCGTGCACCCGGCAGGAGTCCAGGACCGCCGTGGCGCCGTCGCTGACCCACACCGCCGGGTAGTCGCCGGTGCTGTCGAAGATCTCGCACTGGTTGGCGTCCACCCGCGTGCCCGGGTCCCACACCGACAGGCCGTTGCGCCCGAACTGCCGCACGCTGGTGCGGGTGAGCGTCAGGACCGAGCGGGAGCGCAGGTCGACCGCGTTCTCCGGGATGTCGTGGATCCGGCAGTCGGCGAGCGTGAGCACGGCGTCGGTGTCGAGCGTCACGCCGTCGGCGGTGGTGCGGTGCACATCGCAGTCGGTCAGGTGCGCGGTGGCCCGGCCGGCGACCTGCACGCCGCTGCCCCGCACCTCGTAGATCTCGCAGCCCACCGCCTCCAGCGCGGAGGTCTCGCCCGTCACCGTCAGCCCCGAACCCGCGGCGTGATGGACGCGGCACCGCTCCAGCCGGGGGCGCCCGCCGGTGCGCACCGCGACGCCCGCCTGTCCGGCCGCGACGACCTCGCACTCCTCGAACACGCCGCCCCCGCCGTCGAGGACGGCGACACCGACGCCCGCCGGATTGTCGACCGTGCAGTGCCGCACCGTCGGCCGGGCGCCGCCGCGCACCTCGATCCCGGCCGCCGACCGCGTGACGACCCGCACGCCGGACAGTTCCGGCGTGCCCTCCTCGATCAGCACGGCGGGTGCCGCCGCGTCCTGGCCCTCCACGTGCAGGTCCCGCACCACCGCCGAGGCGCGCACGGTCAGCGGCACCCCGTCCACCGGTGCGATCCGCACCGATCCGTGTCCCCCCTCGGGGGCGCGCAGGGTGACCGCCCGCTGGACGACGAGGTTCTCCCGGTAGGTCCCGGGAGCGACGGTGAGGACGTCACCGTCGGCCGCGGCCTCCAGGGCGGCGGCGAGCGATGCGTACTCACCCGTGCGGCGCCGCCACCGCGACGTGCCGGTGTGCGTCACCTGGACCGTGCCCTGTGCCATGGCGTTGCTGTGCCCCCACCTCGTCGTACTGATGGCTCGTTCGCCGTCGGGGCGTCCCGGCCGGGAGCGCGACCGTGCTCGGCCCCGCGGGCCTTCGCGCGCTCGCGCTCTCCGACCCGGCGCCCCTGTGGCTGTCTTCCGCGCGGGTCGTTGCCGAAGCGGTTCGGCCGGTCCACCGTAGCGTGCGCGCCGACGGCGGACGGACCGGAGTCGGCAGCCGGTCAACTGCCGGTGCCCGTCCGGCCCCAGTCCGGGCCCACGCGGTCCCATGCCCGGTCCAGGCGCGCGTACCGGCGGCGGACCATGCGCCAGACGGTCAGCCGCCGGGCGGCCTCCACACCTCCCACCGCCACCAGCGCGGCACCGAACCCGGCGAGGACGGCGTGCGTGGCCGCGGTGGCGGGGTCCAGCGGACGGGCCGCCGTCCGGCCCCGGCCGTCCGTCCACACCCGGAACCGGTCGCCGGCCTGCGGGGCCTTCAGGCTCGTCATCACCGCGCCGTGGCGCTCGGTGCCGTCCGGTGCGGTCCAGCCGGCGAGGACACGGGTGCGCAGGTCCTGGGCCGCGCCGGTCTCCGGGTCGATGTCGAGAGCCGCACGCTCCAGCACCCGTACGACGGTGGCGGTCACCGGGTGCCGGGAGGCGTGCTGCTCCCGGACGGACCGCTGCAAGACGTCCTGGGCGGCGCCGCCGGCGAGCACGCCGGCCAGGGGTGCCGCCAGCAGCGTCAGCAGGAGGGCGGCGAGTGCCACCCACGCCTCGGCGAGGTCGGTCGTGCGGCACAGCGGGTTGTGCCGCCAGCGCCACAGTCCGCTGATCGTCCGCACTCTCCGCACCCCCTTCCCGCTGCGTAACACCCCTCGGCGGAGCCGTTCGCGAACGGCACCCTCCACGAGCGGGCCGCACACCTCCCGAAGCGGCGCCGTCTCGTGGCCGGACCTCTCACGGACTCCTCACGCCACGCCAACGCGCGGGCACCTGAGGGGGTTCCGCGGCCGGGCCGCGCGTGAGGGCTTCTTCACCCGACGGCCTCGACCGGGTCACCGACGCGGACCGTGCCCGCGTGGAGGGGCACCAGGTTCTGCCCGAAGACGAGCTTGCCGCCGATGAGCCGGTGGCGTCCGAGCGTGTGCAGGGGTTCCCGGCCGCGCACGGCGACCGCCTGGTCGGTGGTGGTCACCACGCACCGCCCGCACGGTTTGGCGACACGGAAGGCGACCTCGCCGACGGTGACGCGCGTCCAGCCGTCCTCGGCCCAGGCGGCGGTGCCCGACACGACCAGGTTCGGCCGGAAGCGGTTCATGGGCAGCGGCCCCTCGGCCGCGTGGTCGCCCTCGGCCACCAGGGAGTTGAGGGCGTCGAGGGAGGCCGTCGTCGTGAGCAGCAGCGGATAGCCGTCGGCGAAGGAGACGGTCTCACCCGGCCGCGCGTACAGCGGGTCGACGGGCCGGCGCGTCGCGGGGTCGTCCATGTACACCAGCCGTACGTCGGCGCCGAGGTAGGCGCTGCACCAGGCGTGCGCCGCCGCCTCCCCGGCCGGGACGGCCTCGACCTTGTCCCCGAGGATTTCCACCGGGACGGTGCTCTGCGCGAGCGGCACCGGCACCGTCAGCGGTTCCATACCGGGCGCGGACAGCCGGACGCCGCCGGGCAGAAGCTCGGCGGCGGCCAGAGCGAGTCGTGGTTGCTGCCGCTGTGTGACGACCTTTCCCCCGTCGTCGATCAGCATCCAGCGGCGGTCTCCGGCCAGCCCCCAGGGCTCCACGACGGCCTCCCGGGACGCCAGGCCCCGGAACGACTTGACCGGATGAACATGAATCGCTTGCAGTCGCGCGTTCCCCATGGGGCCATCCTGCCAGGAGGCACCGACAGCCCCGGTGGATCAGTAGCCGCGATACTGCTGGTTGTTGTACGGATCCTGGTACGGCGCGGGCGCCGGCCGCGGAGCCGCGGGGCGCATCGCCTCGTACCCCGCGGGGGCGGGCGCCGCCGGACGCGGCGGCTGCGGGCCGGGATAGCCGCGCGGCCCGGTCGCCTGCTGCGGGATGTACGGGGCGGGCGCCTGGTGCAGCGGAGCGTGCTGCGGCGCCTGCTGCTGGTAGCCGTGGACGGGCTGGGGCGGAGGTGCCGGAAGGGCGGGCACCGCCGACGGGAGCGCGGGCAGCTGGCTGCCCGGCGCGTCGTACGCGGCCGGGACCCGGATCGGGGCGATCTGCGGGGTGCCCCGCTCGGCCACGAGTGAGTCGTAGATAGGGGTGTCCCGGAAGGAGGCGGAGTAGTAGCCGCCGCCATAGGTGGAGCGGGGGGAGGTCATGGCACCTAAGTTAATCCCACGATGTGCTGGTTGGGGAGACCGATAAGAGGGTTGTTTTCCGCGCCCGTCGTGACGGGGGATCCCCAATAAGAACGAACCTGACAAAAATGGGCGTCACGCCCGGCGATCTTCCGGTAATGGCCGTGTTTCGGGTGGGTTGCCGACGGCCCCCCGAGGGCCTCTCCGGGCGGTCGGCGGACGGGTACCGCAGGGGGGCGGCCGGGGCGCGCCGCGCGGTGCTCAGCCCTCGTCCGGCACGGCGTCCGGACGCGCGTACGTACGGCCCTTCCAGGCCGCGCCCCGCCCCCGGTAGTGCCGCACGGCGGAGTCGACCGTCATCAGCAGATACAGCGACGCGGTGAACGGCAGCAGGGGAGCGAGCCACCACGGCTGCCGGTAGTAGCGCAGCGTCGGCAGGTACGTTCCCGTCATCACCAGCCACGCCAGGCCGCCGAGAACCGCCGCCGCCGTACCACCGCCGGCCGCGCCCGCGGCGACGGCCGCCGGCGGCACCAGGTACACCAGCGCAAGCCCGGCGACCGTCCCGGCCAGCACGAGCGGGTTGTGCCGCAGCTGGGCGTAGGCGCTGCGCGACACCATCCGCCACAGGTCGCCCAGCCGCGGATACGGACGCACGCTGTCGACCCGGTCGGCCAGCCCCAGCCAGATGCGCCCGCCGCCCTTCTTGACGGCCCGCGCGAGCGCCACGTCGTCGATGACCGCGTGCCGGATCGCCTCCGGGATCCGCGCCCGGTCGGCGGCCCCGGCCCGCAGCAGTACGCAGCCGCCCGCCGCGGCGGCCGTCCGCGCGCCCGGCCGGCCGACCCGGCGGAACGGGTACAGCTGCGCGAAGAAGTACACGAAGGCCGGCACGACGAGCCGCTCCCACCGGCCGCGCACCCGCAGCCGGGCCATCTGCGAGACGAGGTCGAAGCCGCCGGTGCGGGCCGCCGCCACCAGCTGTCGCAGACTGTCGGGGGCGTGGGCGATGTCGGCGTCCGTCAGCAGCAGGTACTCGGGGGCACGCGCGCGTGCCAGCCCGATGCCGTGCCGGACCGCCCAGAGCTTGCCGGTCCAGCCCGCGGGCGGCTCACCGCCGGGCGAGTCCACCGTGAGCGGCAGTCCGCCGTGGCGCCGCGCCAGCGCGCGGGCGAGCTCGCCGGTGCCGTCCGAGCTGCCGTCGTCGATCAGGAAGACCTCCGCCCGCCCCGGATAGTCCTGCGCGAGCAGCGACGGCAGGCTCGCCGGCAGGACCGCGGCCTCGTCGCGGGCCGGCACCACCACGCACACCGGCGGCCACACCGCCGGCTCCCGGCGCGGTGGCAGCCTGACGTCCGCGCGCCAGAACAGGCCCTGGCCGAGCAGCAGCCACACCCAGGCGGCGAGTGATACGGCAGCGGTCCACACAACGGCGCTCACGTGCGCAGTGTGCCCCACGCGACCGCCCCGGCGAGGGCCATCGTCTATCGTGGCCGGGTGAAGATCGCGCTCATGGACTCCGGAATCGGGCTGCTGGCGGCCACCGCCGCGGTGCGGCGTCTGCGGCCCGACGCCGATCTCGTGCTCTCGCTGGACCCGGACGGGATGCCCTGGGGCCCGCGGACCCCCGAGGACCTGACGGAGCGTGCCCTGGCCGTCGCCGAGGCCGCCGCCGCCCACCGGCCGGACGCCCTGATCGTCGGCTGCAACACGGCGACCGTGCACGCGCTGCCGACGCTGCGCGCCCGGCTCGAACCCGAGGTTCCGGTCATCGGCACCGTCCCGGCGATCAAGCCCGCCGCGGCCGGCGGCGGCCCCGTCGCGATCTGGGCGACGCCCGCGACCACCGGCAGTCCCTACCAGCGCGGGCTCATCCGCGACTTCGCCGACGGCGTCCCGGTCGCCGAGGTGCCCTGCCCGGGACTCGCCGACGCCGTCGAACGGGCGGACGAGACGGCGATCGACGCCGCCGTCGCGGCGGCCGCCGCCCGGACCCCGGACGGGGTGAGGACCGTCGTCCTGGGCTGCACCCACTACGAGCTCGTCGCCGAACGCATCCGGGCCGCCGTGCAGCGCCCCGGCTCCCCGCCCCTCGTCCTGCACGGCTCCGCCGGGGCCGTCGCCGCCCAGGCGCTGCGCCGGATCGGTGCCCGGCCCGAGCCCGGCGCCCCGGCCGACGGCGGTCTGACCGTGCTGCTCAGCGGACGGCCGGGCCCGCTGCCCGCCGCCGCCCTGGCCTACGAGGAAGGCAAGCTGCTGGAGGCCGTCGCCCCCGTCCGGTGAACGGCGGGCCGCGCCGTCCGACCGCGTCGGCGCGCGCCCGGGCCGGCCCAGTCACCCTTCGCGACGGCGTACCCGCGGAGCGAAACCTGAGTAACCTCGTATCCATGAGGGACCACCGGCACGGCGAGCACACCCCGCCGCCCGACGTCTGGACCGGGCGGGCCACGAACCGGGCGCAGTGGCTGCTGGCGCTCATCGGCGCGGCGTGCCTGGCCCTGGGTATCGCGCTGGCCGTCGACTCGGCGTGGGAGTCCGGCATCGCCCCCCTCGTCATGGCCGTCGTCGGCTGCATCGCGGCGGGCCTGCTGGTCCTCTTCGGCACGCTGGCCTTCGTCCACGTGGCGCTCCGGGTCGACGAGGACTGCCTGGAAGTGCGCTGCGGGCACATCGGCGTGCCCCGGCGGCGCATCCCGCTCTCCCATGTGGCGGGTGCGGAGTTCGCGCCGCACGTCACACCGCGCCACTGGGGCGGCTGGGGCTACCGCTGGCGTCCCGAGAAGGGCACCGCCGTCGTCGTCCGGCGCGGCGAGGGGATCATCCTGCGCCTGTGGGACGGCCACACGTTCACGGTGACCGTGGACGACGCGGAGGCGGCCGTCCGCGTCATCAAGGACCGGCTGCGGCCGAAGGCGCCCGGCCCCGCCCACTGAGCCTCCCCGCGCCCTCCGCCCCGCCCGGTGGTGGGGGAGACGCCGGCTGGGCCGGGTTCCGGTCGGTCAGCCGGGGGAGAGCCGTGGCCGGCCGGCGGAGTCGGCGGGGGACGGGACGGCCGGCTTCCGCGCGTTTGGGCCGGCGGGTGGGCTCCGCCGGCGGGTGCGGGCGCGGCACCGCGGTGCCAGGCGCCGCCATCACAGCAGATCAGTGGCCCGATGGCGTCCGCGCCGGCCCCTGGACCGCGTTTGCCGGCCGCACAGGCACCCGCCGTACACTCCGGGAGTGACCGTCACCGCAACCTCCGTCGGCGAGCCGGACCGGCTGCGGTCGCGGACCGCGCGCACCTCGCGCGGCCCGCGGCTCGCGCGCCTGCTGCCCGCCGTCGCGGCCGCGTTCTCCGGAGCGCTGCTCTACCTCAGCTTCCCGCCCCGCACCCTGTGGTGGCTGGCCGTGCCCGCCTTCGCCGTTCTCGGGTGGGCGCTGCGCGGGCGCGGCTGGAAGGCGGGCCTCGGTCTCGGTTACCTCTTCGGGCTCGGATTCCTGCTGCCGCTGCTGGTGTGGACCGGCGTCGAGGTCGGCCCCGGCCCCTGGCTCGCCCTCGTGGCCATCGAGGCGGTCTTCGTCGCGCTGGTCGGCGCGGGGGTGGCGGCGGTGTCGAAGCTGCCGGCCGGGCCGGTGTGGGCCGCCGCCCTGTGGACCGCCGGGGAGGCCGCACGCGCGCGCGTGCCCTTCGACGGCTTCCCCTGGGGAAAGATCGCCTTCGGCCAGGCCGACGGGGTGTTCCTGCCGCTCGCGGCGGCGGGCGGCACGCCGCTGCTCGGCTTCGCGGTCGTCCTGTGCGGCTTCGGCCTGTACGACCTCGTACGCCTGGCACCGCGGGCCCGCCACACCCGTGCCGTGCGGCGGGGCGCGGCGGCCGCGGCCTTGCTGAGCGTGGCCGTTCCGGTGGCGGGGGCCGTGGCCGCCCGCCCGCTGGTCAGCGACGAGGCCGAGGACGGCACCGCGACCGTGGCCGTCGTCCAGGGCAACGTGCCCCGCGCGGGACTCGACTTCAACGCCCAGCGACGGGCCGTACTCGACTACCACGCGCGCGAGACCGAGCGGCTCGCCGCCGCGGTCGAGGCCGGCGAGGTGGCGCGGCCCGACTTCGTGCTGTGGCCGGAGAACTCCTCCGACATCGACCCGTTCGCCAACGCCGACGCGCGCGCCGTCATCGACGCGGCGGCCCGGGCGATCGGTGTGCCCATCTCGGTCGGCGGCGTCGTGGAACGTGACGGGAAGCTCTACAACGAGCAGATCCTCTGGGACCCGGCCAAGGGCCCCGTCGACATCTACGACAAGCGGCAGATCCAGCCGTTCGGCGAGTACCTCCCGCTGCGCTCGCTCATCGGCGCGATCAACAGCGAGTGGACCTCGATGGTCCGCCAGGACTTCAGCCGGGGCGGCGAGCCCGGCGTGTTCACCATGGACGGCACCCGGGTCGGCCTGGTCACCTGTTACGAGGCCGCCTTCGACTGGGCCGTGCGCTCCGAGGTCGCCGACGGCGCCCAGATGATCTCCGTGCCCAGCAACAACGCGACGTTCGACCGCAGCGAGATGACCTACCAGCAGCTCGCCATGTCCCGCGTCCGCGCGGTCGAGCACAGCAGGACCGTGACCGTGCCGGTGACCAGCGGCGTCAGCGCGATCATCATGCCCGACGGGCGGATCACGCAGCAGACCGGCATGTTCGTCGCCGGTTCCCTGGTGCGGGAGGTGCCCCTGCGCTCCTCGCAGACGCCCGCCACGCGGCTGGGCGTCCTTCCGGAGATCGCCCTCGTCCTGGTCGCCGCGGGCGGGCTCGGCTGGGCGATCGGCGCGGCTGTGCGCGGGCGACGCGCCGGTGACGTGTAGCCGTACGCCCGTCGCACGCCCCTTGCCGGTGCGGGAGGCGGCCGATGCCGCCCCTTAGGGTCGGGCCCATGGCTACTCCCGATTTCATCCGCGCCCTCCGCGCCTCGGCCGGGCACCAGCTGCTGTGGCTCCCCGGCGTCACCGCCGTCGTCTTCGACGACCGGGGCAGAGTGCTGCTGAACCGGAGGTCCGACACGCGCCGGTGGTCGGTGATCGGCGGCATCCCGGATCCGGGTGAGCAGCCCGCCGCCTGCGCCGTGCGCGAGGTGTACGAGGAGACCGCGGTACGGTGCGAGGCGGAGCGAGTCGTCCTGGTCCAGGCGCTGAGCCCGGTCAGGTACGACAACGGCGACGTCTGCCAGTACATGGACGTCACGTTCCGCTGCCGGGCCCTGGCGGGCGAGGCGCGGGTCAACGACGACGAGTCGCTGGAGGTGGGCTGGTTCACGGTGGACGCGCTGCCGGACCTCAAGGAGTTCGCGCTGTTCCGGATCAAGCAGGCCATGTCGGACGCGCCCACGTGGTTCGATGCCACCGATTTCGGCTGAACTATAGGGCGTGACCACATGGGGTGGGGCGCGAAGGCTGCCTAGGGTCGTGCCATGACCTCGCCCAGCGCCCTTCCGGGACCCCAGGCCCCCGTCCTCGACCTCGGCGGCCGCACCGCACTCGTCACCGGCGCCGCCGGCGGCATCGGCCGTGCCTGCGCACTGCGGCTGGCGGCCGCCGGGGCCAAGGTGAGAGCGGTCGACCGGGACGCCGCGGGCCTGGAGGCGCTCGCCGGGCACGCAGGGGATCTGGCGGGCACCGTGGAGCCGCGCGTCGTCGACCTGACCGACCTCGACGCCGCCGAGCTCGTCGCCGCCGGCACCGACGTCCTCGTCAACAACGCCGGATCGCAACTGGTGCGGCCGCTGGAGGACTTCCCTCCCGACGTCTTCCACACCATGCTCACCGTGATGCTGGAGGCGCCGTTCCGGCTGATCCGCGGGGCCCTGCCCCACATGTACGGGCAGGGCTGGGGCCGCATCGTCAACGTGTCCTCCGTCCACGGACTGCGCGCCTCGCCCTACAAGGCCGCCTACGTCGCCGCCAAGCACGGTCTGGAAGGGCTGTCCAAGACCGCCGCCCTCGAAGGCGCCGCCCGCGGCGTCACGTCGAACTGCGTGAACCCGGGCTACGTCCGCACCCCGCTGGTCGAGAAGCAGCTCACCGACCAGTCCCGGGCGCACGGCCTGCCCGAGGACCGGGTCCTGACCGACGTGCTGCTGCGGGACAGCGCGGTCAAGCGGCTCATCGAACCGGAGGAGGTCGCCGAGGCCGTGGCGTACCTGTGCGGCCCGCGGGCGTCCTTCGTGACCGGCACCTCGCTCGTCCTGGACGGCGGCTGGACGGCGCACTGAACCCGGCGCGGTCCCGGTCCCGCCGAGTTTTCCACAGGGCTGCCGCGGCGGCCCGCCGATGGGGAATCCTGTGACCATGTCCCGCGATCATGTGCAGTCCACCGGGCGCCCCGCCACCGCCGCCGGGGAGCCGGCCGGCCACGGCGCCGCCACGGGCCGGAGGCCCGCCGGTCCCGGAGAGGTACCGGCGGGCGGCCCCGGCGGCTTCGGCCCCGCCCGCGCGGGGACGTCCGCGGCGGGCGGGCCTGCGGGCGGCGCGAGCACCGCGGACCCGGCGGCCGGGAGCACCGAGACACCGTTCCTGGAGCTGCTGGCCCGGGGCGCGTCCGCCGACGCCTACGAGCAGCCGGTGTCGCTCGCCCGCGCCGAAGGCCGGTCGGCCGAGCGGATCGCCGCGCTGGAGCGCGCCAAACTGCTCGCCCTGCGGGTGCGTTCGGAGCTGGAGGGACGGCGCCGCCGGGAGGCCGAACTGTCCGCCCTCTTCGAGACCGCCCACGACCTGGCCGGACTGCGGGACGTGGACGCCGTCCTGCGGGCGATCGTGCAGCGCGCCCGCTCCCTGCTCGGCACGGACGTGGCCTACCTCAGCCTGAACGACCCGGCCCGGGGCGACACCTACATGCGCGTGACCGAGGGCTCGGTCGCCGCCCGCTTCCAGCAGCTGCGTCTGGGCATGGGGGAGGGCCTCGGCGGCCTCGTCGCCCAGACCGCCCGCCCCTACGTCACCGACGACTACTTCCAGGACGACCGCTTCCAGCACACACGCACCATCGACGTGGCCGTACGCGACGAGGGGCTGGTGGCCATCCTCGGCGTCCCCCTGATGCTCGGACACCACGTCATCGGCGTGCTGTTCGCCGCCGACCGGCGGGCCCGGGTCTTCGAACGGGAACAGATAGCCCTCCTCGGCTCCTTCGCCGCCCTCGCGGCAGCGGCCATCGACACCGCGAACCTGCTCACCGAGACCCGCTCCGCCCTCGCCGACCTGGAACGGGCCAACGAGATCATCCGGGACCGCAGCGGCGTCATCGAACGCGCCTCCGACGTCCACGACCGCCTCGCCGAACTGGTCCTGCGCGGCGGCGGAGTGCACGACGTGGCCGCCGCGGTCTCCGAGGTCCTCGGCGGCCACGTCGAGTTCACCGAAGCCGCTGCCGCACCGGCCGGCGCCCTGGAGGCGTCCCGCACCGAGGGGCACGCGGTACGCCACGGGGACGACTGGATCGCCGCCGTCACCGCGGGCGGCGAACAGCTCGGCGCGCTCGTGCTGCGCGGCCACCCCGGACTCGACCCGGTCGACCAGCGCACCCTGGAACGCGCCGCGATGGTCACCTCGCTCCTGCTGCTCGCACGCCGGTCCGCCGCCGAAGCCGAGCAGCGCGTCCGGGGCGAGCTGCTCGACGACCTCCTGGACGCCCGTGACCGCGACCCGCGGCTGCTGCGTGACCGCGCCCGGCGGCTGGACGCCGACCTCGGCACCACGCACACCGTGCTCGCGGCCCGCCTCGACGGCCCCGCGGCCGACGCCGACCAGGAGGCGGACGCCCGCCGCCGCCTGTGGGCCGCCGCCTCCCACCTCGCCGCGACGAGACACGGCCTGGCCGCCGCCCGTGACGGCGGCACCGTCCTGCTGCTGCCCCTCGGCCCGGCCCAGACCGCCGCCGAGGTGGCCCGCCGCACCGCCCGGCACCTGGGCGCGGCCGTCCACGAGGCGGTCACCGTCGGCGCCTCCGCCCCCGTCGAGGATCCGGCGGCCCACCCCGAAGCGGTGGCCGCCGCCTACGCGGAAGCCCGGCGCTGCCTGGAGGCCCTGCGGCTGCTCGGCCGCTCCGGAGACGGCGCGGCCGCCGAGGACTTCGGCTTCCTGGGGCTCCTCCTGGCCGGGGACGGCGACATCGGGGGCTTCGTCGACAGGACCATCGGCGAAGTCGTCTCCTACGACGAGCGGCGCGGCACGGAACTGCTGCGCACCCTGGAGGCGTACTTCGCCTGCGGGATGAGCCCCGCCCGCACCAAGAACGAGCTCCACGTCCACGTGAACACGGTGGCGCAGCGTCTGGAACGCGTCGGCCGCCTGCTGGGCGACGACTGGCACAGCCCCGCCCGCGCCCTGGAGATACAACTCGCCCTGCGCCTGCACCGCCTGTCGGCGCCGGCACCGCGCTGACCCCCCGTACGCGCGGGAGGGCACGGGGGGCAGGGTCCGGGCGGATCACCTGGCGCGGGCGTCCTCCTGCCGGGTCGCGGCCGGTGCGGCGCCGGCGGCGGACGTGATGTCGGCCAGGTCCCGGTGGCGGGTCTCCTTGCCCGCCGCCACGGCGACGACGGTCAGCACGGCCGCGGCGATCACGTACAGCGAGATCGGGGTGGAGCTGTCGTAGTCGGACAGCAGCGCGGTGGCGATCAGCGGCGCCGGGGCGCCCGCCGCGACCGAGGCGAACTGGGCACCGATGGAGGCACCGGAGTAGCGCATCCGCGTCGCGAACATCTCGGAGAAGAAGGCCGCCTGAGGCGCGTACATCGCCCCGTGCAGGACCAGGCCCACGGTCACCGCGAGGAGCACGCTGCCGAACTCACCCGTGTCGATCAGCCCGAAGAACGGGAACATCCACAGGCCCACGCCGACCGCGCCCAGCAGGTACACCGGACGCCGGCCGATCCGGTCCGACAACGCGCCCCAGGCCGGGATGACCGCGAAGTGCACGGCGGAGGCGACCAGCACCGCGTTGAGCGCGGTCTGCTTGGAGACGCCGGCCGAGGTGGTGGCGTAGACGAGGATGAAGGCGGTGATGACGTAGTAGCTGATGTTCTCCGCCATACGGGCTCCCATCGCGACCAGCACGTCGCGCCAGTGGTACCGCAGCACGGAGACCAGCGGCAGCCGCTCGGCCTGCGCGGACTTGGCCGCCGCCCGCTCCAACGCCTGCTTGAAAACCGGCGATTCGTCGACGGACAGACGGATCCACAGACCGACGATCACCAGGACCCCGGAGAGGAGGAACGGGATCCGCCAGCCCCAGTCGCCGAACGCCGCGTCCGACAGGAGGGCGGTCAGCAGGGACAGCACTCCCGTCGCCAGCAACTGCCCGGCGGGCGCGCCCGTCTGCGGCCAGGAGGCCCAGAACCCGCGCCGCCGCGCGTCCCCGTGCTCCGACACCAGCAGCACCGCCCCGCCCCACTCACCGCCGAGCGCGAACCCCTGGACCAGCCGCAGCACGGTCAGCAGCACGGGCGCGGCGGTCCCGATGGTCGCGTGCGTGGGCAGCAGCCCGATCGCGAAGGTCGCCCCGCCCATCAGCAGCAGACTCAGCACCAGCAGCTTCTTGCGCCCGAGCCGGTCGCCGTAGTGACCGAACACCAGGGCGCCCAGGGGCCGGGCGGCGAACCCGACGGCGTACGTCAGGAACGACAGGAGCGTGCCGACGAGCGGGTCCGACTCGGGAAAGAACAGCTCGTTGAAGACGAGCGCGGCGGCGGAGCCGTACAGGAAGAAGTCGTACCACTCGATGGTGGTGCCGATGAGGGACGCGGCGACGATGCGCTTGAGGTTGTTCGGTGCTGGTGGGGCGGCTGCGGGCGACGACATCGGCACCACTTCCTGGCGTTCGACGGGAACGATTGCGTGTCGCCACACGGTAGGAACGCGCAGGTCAGAGGCGTATGTGGCGGGACGCCATAGTTCGGGGGGCGGCTATGCGCGCGGCCACCATGCCGGGACGGGGGAGGGAGACGGTGCATCGGTCCGGGAGGCACGGCCCGACGGTGATCCTGTGCGCTGCCTCCGTCGTCGCCGCTCAGCTTGGTCGCGCGTTCGCGCGCTTGGTCAGCGGAGGGAGACCGGGGCGATTGTCAGTGGGAGCCGGAGAATGGGGGAGTGACAGGTTCTGTGTTCGGCTTCCGTGTCCCTCGGGTGTGCAGGGTGCGAGGTGAGCGAGTCGCCGCCGAAGATCTGATCGTGCAGGCCGCCGAAGCGTTCCGAGCGGACGATGACGACGTGGTCATGGATGCGGGGCGACTTCGTCAGGGAGTCCTGGCGCTTCCCGCTGTCGTCGCGGCGGCAGGAGCCACGGTCGTGTTGGGAGAGCCGGGCGCCGGCAAGACTTCCGTGCTAGAGCAGCTCACCGACGAGATGCCCCGTGTCCACGACACCTGGAGCGGGGCCTCCGACGCGTGCCTGTGGGTGACAGGTGGGGATCTCACCGAGTACTCCTACCAGGAAGAGCTTGGATGTCATCTCGTCTCCCTGCCTTTGCAAGGAGACGCTGCGGGGACTGTCGGAGTGCTGACGGTAGTCCTGGACCAGGCCGACGAGAGTCCCCTTCTGCCACACCTTTCGAGATGGTTGAGAAGGTCGCTGAGCGGCCGGGACACCAGTCGGGTTCGGTTTCTCATGGCCTGCCGCACGGCTGACTATCCGGCGGCGCTGACGTCTGTGCTGGCCGAGGCGTTCGGTGCGTGCCGGTGCGTCGATCTGGCTCCGTTGAGTCGCAGGGAGGCTGTGTCTTTGGCCGACAGCGCCGGTGTGCCGGGAGAAGAGCTGGTGGAGGCGGCTGAGGCGGCCGGCGCCGCTGTGCTGGTCGGCGTACCGCTGACCTTGGAATTGTTGGTGTTGACCTATCGGGCTGATGGCCGACTGCACGGGCGGCCGGAGGAGTTGTTCGCCCGCGGAGTGGCGCGCCTTGCTGAAGACCCCGACCCGCACCGTCTCAAGAAGGCGGTGATCACCACGGCCCCTCAGCGTCTGATGGTGGCGGGACGCATTGCCGCGTGGATGCTGCTGTCCGGTCACCGGACCGTTTGGCACGGCGGTACCTTCGAGGCCGGCGCCTACGATCTGCCGGGCGACGTACTGGTGGGGGGAACGGAGCGGACCGCCGCCGGCGCGTTCCAGGTCACGCCCCAAGTGGTCGAAGAATGCCTGGCGACCGCGCTGTTCACAGCGCCGGACGACGGCAGGTCGGCATTCCGCCACTCTTCCGTGGCGGCCTACCTCGCGGCCCGGTACCTGACCGACCGGAAGACCACGCCGAGGCAACTGGAGAATCTGTTCCTGATCGGCGCACCGGACGGGGAGACGGCGACCATTCCGGCACCGCTGCGGGAGACGGCGGCCTGGCTGGTGGCCATGGATCCCTCGGCCAGCGGCTGGCTGGCCGACGCCGATCCCGAGAGCCTGGCGGTGCACAGCGCACTCGTGCGTTCCGACGAGGTCCGCCGGCTCACCGTGAGCAGACTGCTGGAACGTGCGGCACAGGTCGAACTGGGCGACACGAGATGGCAGCTCTCCCGCTGGGACCTGCGCCATCCCGCGCTCGCTGACCAGCTCGCCGACGTCCTGGAGTCCAGTTCCGCCGAAGGCGGGGCCGAGTGGCAGTCCACGGCGCGAGTCCGTCTGGCGATCCAGCTGGCCCAGGAGGCCGGCACCGCTCATTCCAGGCTGGCCGACGCGCTGCTGAGGTTGGTGCGGAACGACGCGTGGCATCAAACGGAGCGTCGATTGGCGGCGCGCGCAGCGTTCGCCTGCGACCCAGGCCGTGCCGTGCCCGTCCTCGTGGAGGTGCTCGACTCGCTGTCCGATCCGTCCCGCGCCGAGCGGGTGGATCCCGACCATGAGCTGCGAGGCACGCTACTGAACCTGCTGTGGCCGCACCATCTGGACGCGGCGACGATGCTCGGTGCCCTTCGCCCTCCGTCCCCTGATCTGTACGGCAACTACGCCCACTTCTTGAGGAACATGCCGGCGGAGTGCGGGGACGAGGACCTGCCGCGTCTTCTGGCTTGGGTATCAGAAGCAGTGTCCCGGCCGGACAGCGGCTTCGTCTTCTCGTCCGACCGCTTCGAGATCTCGCTGATCAACGGGGTGATCGACCGCGCTCTCAAGGCTCCGGACGCGGCTCGGCACGCGGGCACCTTGGCGAAGATCATTTTCAGCTTCCTGCACGACCACCGCAAGGTCCAGGTGCCGGACTGCCTGCAACCGGATGAGCACGGACACGAGGCACCCGGGACACGGTCACTACGGAGGCTTCTGGCACAAGCCCTGGTCACGGAAGCTCTGCGAACAGAGGCCGCCCCGCGCTTGGCGGCCTGTCAGATCGCGTACGACTGGGAAGGGCGCTCACCGATGCGGCTCGGCACATCCTCGGTGCCCGAGCCGCCGACCCGCGACCAGCTCATCGACCGCGAGGACTTCCCGTGGGTCCTGAAGCAGGCCGCCGAGGCGGCGGCGACCGGCGACGACGCGGCCGTCCAGGTGTACGGCGAGCTGGCTTCCTGCACGTTCCCCCCGGACGACCCCCACGCACTCGAACTGGCCTACGACGATACGCACCCGGCCTGGCCGTATCTGCGCTCCTTCTACGAGGCCATCCCCATCGACAGTCCGCTTGCCCGGAGGTTGCGCCGCAGCCACAGCGCCGGCAAGAGGCACTGGCCGGAAGCAGCGGAGTTCATGGCCGATCTGGCGCGGCTCCTCGTCGAAGCCAGGGCGGGCGACAACGACGGTCTGTGGCAGTTCCTGTGGGGCCTGCGCGTGGACCCGCAGACGGGGAGCTTCGCGCAGGATGCGCGGGGCGCCATCGCCACCTGGCCCGCCGCTGTAGCTCTCGGCGACGATCTGTCCGACGTGCCCGAGCTCGCTCTCCGCTACCTCACCGCCGAGCACGACCGCGCCGATTCCTGGCTCCCGCACGCCAGCGGCAACAAACGCTCCTGGGCCGGATACGCCCTGCTCACCGAGCTGCACCGGACGGACCGCCTGCCCGAACTCCCCACGCGGACATGGAGTTCCTGGGCCGCCGCGATACTCACCGAGTATCTGGGCATGGCCACGAGCTACACGGAACCCGCACGGGTGGACCTGCTGCGCCTGGCAGCCCGCCACGCGCCCGAGTCCTTGGCCCATCGCGTCACCCAGGCAGCACGAGCAGCGCTCAGGACGGGCCGGCAACCCATCGAACTCAACGCGGTCGATCCCCGCTGGGCGGCGGAACTGCGTAAGTGCATGGAGCACCTCGCCACTGAGCTCTCCACCTGTCTCGGACTCGTGCCCGAGGCGGCGGACAACGTCCTGGCAGGCTCGCCAGCGATCGAAGACCATCCCATGTGCTTGCCCGATAACGATGAGGCGCGTGACGCGGCGCTGCGCACCTGGCACAGCATCCTGGCCGCTCTTCTCACCACCGACAGCCACACCGCGCACGGCATCCTTGACGCCAGTATCGACGGGCCCCGGGAAACCCCGCTTGCCGCACGAGCCGCCGTCCTCGCCGCCCAGGCCCTGCTGGCCGCAGATGCCGAGGCGCACTGGACACGAGTCAAGGCGTTCGCAACCGGTCCAGAACTCGGCCGCGAGCTGGCCGAGGCATGCGCTAGGACCGCGGCGGAACGTATCCACAGCAACCTCGGCGAGGCTCTCATCGCCGACCTGTATCTCTGGCTCAGCGGTTTGTACGGCCCTGAGGAGGACCAGCCTCTTCGCGGCGTTCGCTGGGTCACCGCCGATGAGGAAGCCCGGAGATGGAGAGACCGCCTGCTCCCTGAGCTGAGCCGACGAGGCACCGCAGAGGCGGTTCGGCAACTGCGCCGCCTCGCGGCCCTGTACCCCAGTCGACTCTCTGTCGCGGCAGCACTTGTAGCCGCGACCAAGCAATACGCCGCCGCGAGTTGGAGCCAGGTGCGTGCAGAGGACGTCATACGGCTGCTGCAGGATCCGGCGCGGCGGGTCATCCGCACCAGCACAGACCTCTTGGACGTGGTTCATGAGGCCCTGGAGGAGGTGGGCCGGGCACTTCCCTCACACTGCGAACTGCTGTGGGACCGCACACCGGGCACGAGCCCTCGAAAGCCGTCCGCGGAGAACCCGGTCGTCCCTGACGTCTGGCGCCCGAAACCCGAAGCGGCCCTGTGTGCTTACCTCGCACACGAGCTGACTCTGCGGCTGGCCGGCCATCGTGTCGCGGTCAACCGGGAAGTGCTGATCCATCCGACCGACCCGTACGGCGCGGGCGACCGCACCGACCTACTCGTCGAGGCGACGCCCGCACCGGGCGACCACCCCGACATCGCTTCAAGCGAGTCGGTCAAGCTGGTCATCGAGGTCAAGGGCTCCTGGAACGTCGAGGTTCCGACGGCTCAGGCGGAACAGCTGGCGGGTCGCTATCTGCCGGAAGCAGGAACGGATGCAGGCATCTACATCGTCGGCTGGTATCCGATCGACCTCTGGGACGCCACGGGTGACAGCCGTAAGACCCAGGCAAAAAAGCTCCAGCTCGACACACTCCTCGCCGAGCTACAGGACCAGGCGGCGAGCCTCTCCCAAGCGGGCGCACTTCACCTCCGCCCGATGGTGATCAACGTTCCACGGCCGTACAGGCAGTAGGTGATCGACAGAGTTCGGTACGGTGCTCGTGCAACTGCGTGCTGGGAGCGGTCGCAGTCTTCTGAGACGCAACATCGAGGCACCGTGACGTCCATGTCTTCCCGATGACGCATCATGTGGAAAGCGACGTTGGAGAGCCAGCCGCGTCGCGGGGGGGGGGAGGGGACCAGACCCCTTCGACGGGTTGCGGTCGGGTGCGTAAGGCGGCAGGTAGTAGATGGTCAGCCAGTCCCGGGTCGCGGCCCATTCCCGCAGGCCGGCGGCCTTACGGACGTTGAGGTCGTCCCAGATGAGCACGATCGGGCCGCCGAGCCGCTGGTGGGCCGCGATCAGCAGGTCGCGGTAGTCGCGCCAGGAGAAACTCTTGCGCCCGTCCCGGCTGCCGTCGTCCCGGCGGGGCCGGTAGACCAGCCTCGACCGGCGGCCGGGTTTGTAGCAGGTCAGCGGCGAAACTGCTGCCGTTCGGCCGACAGCCCGCCCCCTTGTGGTTACCGCAGGTGCCGGTGATACCGCAGCCGACGACCAGCCGTCAGCCCCTACGACTCCACGAGTTCGACCTCAGTGCAGTAGAGGCCATCTCATTTGGCTGTTCAACTGAACGTGCGCCGGTAGGTCTGTGGGCTGACGCCGGTGGTGCGTTTGAAGCGGTCACGGAAGGTGGTGGGTGAGCCGAAGCCGACCTGGCTGCCGATGCGCTCCACGGAGTGCTCCGTGGTTTCCAGCAAGTGCTGTGCCTGGCGGATGCGGGCCCGGTGGAGCCACTGGAGCGGCGTGGTGCCGGTCTGGTCGCGGAAGCGCCGGATCAGGGTTCGGGTGCTGGTTCCGGCCCGCTCGGCGATGTCGGCAAGGGTGAGGTCGCGGGCCAGGTTTTCCTGTAGCCAGGTGAGCAGCGTCTCAAGCTCGGAGCCCCGCGGTGTGGGTGCGTGGTCGTAGACGATGAACTGCGCCTGCCCGCCCTCTCGTTCGAGAGGCATCACTGACAGGCGGGCGGCGTCGGCGGCGACGGCCGAGCCGTAGTCACGGCGGATCATGTGCAGACACAAATCCATGCCCGCCGCGGCGCCGGCCGAGGTGAGCAACTGGCCGTTGTCGACATAGAGGACGTCCGGGTCGACGTCGAGGTCCGGGCGGGCGGCAGCCAGCAGACCGGCCGCGCGCCAGTGGGTCGTGACGCGCAGTCCGTCGAGGAGCCCGGTCTCAGCCAAGGGGAAGGTGCCCACGCAGATGGAGGCGATCCGGGTGCCGTCGGCAGCGGCCGACCGCAGCGCGTCGTGCACGGCGGGAGGGAGTGAGGCAGCGAGATCGGCGACGCCCGGCACGATGATCGTGTCCGCGCCCTGAAGGCCCTCCAGGCCCCAGGGGGCACGCAGGGTGAAGGCTCCGGCGTCGACCTCGTCGCGCTCGGCGCACACCCGTACCTGGTAGCCGGGCCGCCCGTCGGGCAGGCGGGTCCGGGAGAAGACCTCGATCGGGGTGGACAGGTCGAACGGGATCACCTGATCCAACGCGAGCACGGCAACCGTATGCATGGCCAGAACTTACCTCCCCACCAGCTTGACGGACCCGGGCCGTCGTTCCGGAGGGCCCACGTCAGCGCAGTCCACACGCGTTAAGGAAGTATTGGCACTATTCCGTTGCAACCTGTCGCTAGTGCCACTGGGCGAGCACCCAGGAAGCCGGTTGACTTCGGAGCGTCCCGATGGAATCGACGCCGAAGGAACCCCACACCCATGCACACCCAGGTCGTCCTGTTCGATGGCTTCGACCCGCTCGATGCCATTGCCCCCTACGAGGTCCTGTCCGCCGGCGGCTCGGCGACGGACGGCGCGGTGACCGTCGAACTGGTCACCGCAGAGGGCCCTCGTGAGGTCGTCAGCGGCACCGGAGGACTGACGCTGCGCGCCGTCGGCGCCCTCGATCTGGAGCGCGCCGACATGCTTCTGCTACCCGGCGCCTCCGGCCGCGTGGGCGAACCCGGCGAGGCCCCGGAAGAAGAGGCGGGCGTCGGCGAGCGGAAGCGGGACGAGTTCATCCCGGTGCTGCTGGGCCGCACGCTGACCACCGAACTCCCTGCGCTCCTCAAGCGGGCGATGGACGACCCGGACATCACCGTCGCCACCGTCTGCGGCGGCTCGCTCGTCCTGGCCATGGCCGGCCTGCTGGAGGGACGTCACGCCACCACCCACCACATGGGCCTCGACATGCTGGACGCCACCGGCGCCCACGCGGTCCGCGCCCGCATCGTGGACGACGGCGACCTGATCACCGGCGCCGGCGTGACCTCCGGTCTCGATCTGGGTCTGTACCTACTGGAGCGCGAGGTGGGCCCCCGCGTCGCGCACGCCGTCGAAGAACTCATCTCCCACGAGCGGCGCGGCACCGTCTGGCGCGCGCAGGGTCCAACGCCCACCACTTACTGAGCGCCCGTCCCTTCGCAGACAGTCGCTCACCATCCCCCTGCACAAGCAGGAAGAACATCGGCATGCACGTCGAAGGCACCGTCGCCGTCGACCCGATCACCGTCCCCGCGAGCATGTTCCCCGCGACGCCGCGCCCTCGCCGACACCTGACTGATCGCCTCGATCCTGCTGACCGCGACGGCCGCCAGCGTACGGGCACTCCTGATCCTGCTCGCCCGGGACCGCGCTCTGGCCAAGACGTCGGTGCTCGCGCTGCGACAGCTCGACCGCGGCGATTCGGCCCGCCCCAGGAGAAGAAGACATCCCCTCATGAACCTTGTGTCACCAGTGATCGTCGGCATCATCTACTGCCTGCTGATGTCCCTGATCAAAGAACCGCACCGACGCCACTTCAACGCGATCATGGTGGGCGGAGCCGGCGCCGCCTATCTGAGCGGGGGCGGCTTCGGCCCGTGGGAGCTCCCATTCGTCGCACTCACGGCCTACGTCGCCTACCGCGGCCTGGACTCCTGGGCCTTCATCGGCGTCGGCTGGCTGCTCCACACGGCCTGGGACACGGCCCACCACCTCAAGGGCAATCCGATCCTGCCGTTCTACCACGACGCATCTCTGGCATGTGCCATCTGTGATCCGGTCATCGCCCTGTGGTGCTTCCGCGGAGGACCTCCCCTGATCGCGCTCGTCCGCCGCCGGTTCCGGCCCGGCCGGACAGCAGTCCACGCGCACGATCACGTCTCGGCCCCCTCCTGACCGGACCGCACCGGCACCCGACGGTCAGCCTGGGAGCCGGAAGACCGCCCCCGCCTCTTAAACCGTGTCCTACGTGGTGAGGCGGACGAGCCGCTTGTAGCAGCAGAGGGCGGCGGCTCGGTCACCGGGGACGTGGAGAAGGTGCTGGGCCGCCCGCCCCGCGACTTCACCGACTACGCCCGCACCGCTGCCACACACGGTGCGAAGCGGCCAAGGACTGGAGCCTGGTGAGGATTGGGTGCCAGGTGCCGTTCCGCCGCCATCGACGGAACAGGTCCTAGACCCGATCCCACGAACCGTACTCGACAGGCACGTCCCGCCACGGAACACCGGTGCGGACCCGGAACCGTATGCCGTCGATCAGCTGCCGCCGAGCCCAGGCGGGTGGCGCCTGCCTTGTTGGCAGGTCCGGTAGATCTTGCGCTGGTCTGCCTCTACTCCGAAGAGACACGACCTACGCCGGGGCGATCTGGTGGGGTAGGCTGGCATTCCATGGCAATAAGCTCCGCCCTGTGGTCCTTCGCCCTAGTGGTAGGGCTTCTCACTGTGACTCCCGGACTCGACACGGCGCTGATCTTGCGCACGTCGGCCCTCGGGCGGCGCAGGAGAGCCTGGGGCGTCGTCCTCGGAATCCAGACCGGCACCCTGGTGTGGGGGGCGTTCACCTCCCTCGGAGTGACCGCGCTTCTCACGGCCTCCCATCTCGCTTACACCGCGTTGCGCTGGATCGGCGCCGCTTACCTGGTCTGGATGGGGTTCCGCATGCTCCGGGACACCTTCCGGGGGCTGCCCATGGCAGACACCGACGATTCTGCTCCGGCCGCCGGCGCGGACTCGCTCAGCGGCGGTTGGCGGCAGGGGACGCTCACCAACCTCCTGAACCCGAAGATGGGCGCCTTCTACGTCGCCGTCCTGCCTCAGTTCATCCCTCCAGGCACCGGCCACTTCACCATGGGCCTCCTGCTCACCACGGTGCACATCTTGATCGGTCTGCTCTGGTCCGCCGTCCTCATCGGCTTCGCCCGCGTCCTGCATGGGTGGCTCCGCAAGCCCCAGGCTCGCCGTCTGCTCGACCGGATCACCGGCACCGTCATCGGCGTCTTCGGTATCAGGCTGGCACTCGGCAACTGACGATCCGAACGTCCGGGTCCAGCCACCTGCTCAGCACCGGACCCAGACCAGGTGGACGCGACGTGGAGGGCGGCCTCGTAGGCGATGGCGAGTTTGTCCGTCCGCAGGGCCAGGCCGCTCCACTGCTTGAGCCGGGCGATGCACCGCTCGACGGCATTGCGCTCCTTGTACTTCTCGGCGTCGAAGCCGGGCGGGCGGCCTCCGGCGCGACCGCGCCGCAGACGGTGACCGAGTCTGGTCGGCGGGCTGCGGGATGACGGCCCCGATGCCTCCATGAGACCCGAGTTCGATGGGGGGCACGCCAAGGTGAGCAGGTGCGGTACTTCCACGCGATGGCCTCAAGGGTGCGGCGGTGGTCGGCCCGTCGTCGTCCACGGACCGGATCGGGCGGCATCAGCGGCTCGATCCGCCCCCACATCGCATGAGTGATCACTCACCGGACAGACACGTCCGATCAACTGACTAACCGGTCAAAGGGGCACGCTCTAGTCCTCCCCGCCGAGGCCGGACTGACTCGCTCGGCCTGGACGAGACCGGATCCCCCCTCGTCGTGGAGTACAAGCGCGGTGTCGACGCCGGCGTCATCAACCAGGGGCTGTTCTACCTGAGCCGGCTCGTGGACCACCGGGCGGAGTTCGAGCACCTGGTCGCGACCGGCTCGGGCCACGGCCGCGGGCCAGGTGCTGTGGAGCAGCCCGAGGCTGAGCTGTAGCGCCGGGGGCTTCACCCGCTACGACGTGCCACGCCGTGCGCGAGCACCGGCGCAGCGTCGGCCTGGTCCGCTACCGACTCTTCGGCAGCGACCTGCTCGGCCTGAAGGCCGTGGCCTCGGTCAGCGGCGGGCCGCCGGCCGTGCGATGGGTCCGCAGGTCGAGGGCCGCGCACCAGCCCTGCCGCTCCCACGGCACCGGGCCCCGCGCCCGGGCGGTGTCCGCGTCACCTCGGACGGAAGTGGGCCCCCAGCGCGTTCGAGCCGATCTGGACGCGGCGCGCGGAGTGGCCGGGATCGGCGGTCCCGGCCACATGGTTCGCGGTCGGCCGGTGACGGCCGACGAGGTTCGTCCGGTGACGGTCACGAATGACACGTCACTGGTAGACCCGCACGTAGTCCACCAGCATCTTCGCCGGGAACGGGGTCGAAGCGTCGGGTGGTCCGGGCCAGTCGCCGCCGACGGCGAGGTTGAGGATCAGGTAGAAGGGGTGGTCGAAGACCCACGGACCGCGAGTCTGCTCGATCTGGGCCTTGTCGAGTGTGAGGACGGTCCGGCCGTCGAGGCTGTAGACGATGCCCTTGCTGTCCCAGTGGGCGGCCCACACGTGGAAGTCGTCCGAGTAGTCGGCGTCACCCGGCAGCTTGTAGGGGGCGCCGATCCCGCCGCCGCCGTTGTAGGCCGGCGCGTGGACGGTCGAGTACGAGGTCTTCACGTCCTTGCCGAGGATCTCCATGATGTCGATCTCGCCGTTGTACGGCCACGGACGGCCGTCGAGGAAGTCGGCACCCATCATCCAGAAGGCGGGCCACAGACCGTTGCCCTTGGGCACCTTGATCCGCGCCTCGACCCGGCCGTACGTGAACTCGAACTTGTTACCGGTGTTGATCCGGGCGGATGTGTACTGGCAGGTGCCGCTCCCGGTGAGCGGGTCGGTCGGGCACGAGGTGCCGGGGGTGGCCTGTTTGCGTGCCTCTATGACGAGGTGACCCGCGCCGTCCATGCTCACGTTGTCGTGGTTGGTGTAGTACTCCAGCTCGTTGTTGGGGCCGGTGCCGGGGTCCGCGGACCATTTGGCCGGGTCGGGCTTGGTGCCCGCCGGGGAGTTGAACTCGTCCTGCCAGACGATCCGGGGCGGGTCGGCGGGGTCGGGCGGCAGCGGGGACGGGGTGATCGGGTCTCCGCCGGTGCCGTACACCTGGAACTCCCACAGGGAGTAGCCGTACTGGGTGGCCCGCTGCGTGCCGTACACGCGGACGTACCGACCGGTGCCGGACACGGCCAGGGTCTGCTTGAACCCGGTGCCGGCCGTGGTCGAGTAGATCGAGGTCCAGTTCGTGTTGTCGGGTGAGACCTGGATCTGGAACGACCTGGCGTAGGCCGGGTCCCACTGGAGCACCACCTTGCTGATCCGCGCCGTCGCGCCCAGGTCGACGGATATCCAGCCGGGGTCGGTCCAGCCGTTCGTGGGGCTGGTCGCCCAGCGGGTGGCGGGATCGCGGTCGAAGGCGCGGGCCGGGGCGCATTCCCGGCAGTGACCGTCGTTCTGCGAGCTGGACGCCGCGCCGGTCCTGCCGTAGGACAGGAGCTTCTCGCCGGGGGCGGGATCCGGGTCGCCGCCGGTGTCCTTGGTGCCGTACACCTGGAACTCCCACAGGGAGTAGCCGTACTGGGTGGCCCGCTGCGTGCCGTACACGCGGACGTACCGGCCGGTTCCCGAGACGGTCAGCCGCTGGTGGCCGCCGGTGCCCGCGGCGGTCTCGTGGACCGTGGACCAGGTGCGGGCGTCGGCGGACACCTGGACCTGGAACGCCTTGGCGTAGGCGGCTTCCCAGTTCAGGGCGACCTCGCTGATCCTCGCCGAACCCCCCAGGTCGACCTGGATCCACTGAGGGTCGGCGAAGGCGCTGGACCAGCGCGTGCCGGGATCGCCGTCCACGGCGTTGGCGCCGGCGAACGGGTCCTCCGTGGACGAGACCGTCACCGGTCTGCCCTGGGAGAGCAGAGGGTCGGCGGCGTGGGCGGGCGGGGGGCCCGGTATGCCGGCGAACGACAGCAGGGTGACCGCGAGGGCTATGAGCAGGCCCATGCGGCGGCGCAGCGGACTCACGATGACTCCTCAAGGCGATCGGGTGGGGCGAGAAGGACAGGGAGCGCTCTCTGGAGGGGGAGCCTGCTGGCGCCGAGGGGGCGTGTCAAGGGTTTACGTTCACCTTGAGAAAACGGGTAATCCGGACCTGGCGGAGGGTCAACTCGCCTTGTGCCGGCGAACGGTTCCCCGTGTGTCATGCCTGTCGGCGGTAACCCTCCGGAAACCTTCCCGGCCGCAGCGCGGTGCGGCTGATCGGTGAGGGCCGGTTCCCCGTCGGTGCCACACCGGGCCGTGCCCTGGATGCACCGGCACTCAACCGCTACTTAATGAAAGATGAAAGATAAGTGATGACAGATCCTTGACCGCCCCGTCTCGTTACGGGCAAGGTTCCGGAGAGCGCTCTCCCGTGTCGTTCTCGTTTCCAAGGAGCCCCAGGTGCCCGTAGTCGGCATACCGTCAGTTGCGCCTCCGCCACCGCGCAGATCCGTTCGCCGAGGCGTCGTCGGCGCGGTGGTCACCGCTCTCGCCGCCACCCTTCTCACCTTCGCGCCCGCCCAGGAAGCCGAGGCCGCGCCCGTACTGCTCTCCCAGGGCAAGCCGGTCACCGCCTCCAGCCAGGAGCACGGCGGCACCCCGGCCGCCGACGCCGTCGACGGCAACGCCGGCACCCGCTGGTCCAGTGCCCACTCCGACCCGCAGTGGATCCGCGTCGACCTCGGCGCGACCACCAAGGTGAGCCAGGTGGTCCTGGACTGGGAGGCGGCGTACGGCAAGGGCTACCGCATCGAGCTCTCCACCAACGGCTCCGACTGGACGACGGCCTACCAGACCACCACCGGCGACGGCGGCACGGACACCATCGCCGTGGCGGGCGAGGCCCGTTACCTGCGGATGTACGGCACGGCCCGCGGCACCCAGTACGGCTACTCGCTCTGGGAGTTCAAGGTGTACGGCGAGAGCGGCACCGGAGGCCCGCAGCTCCCCGGCGGGGGAGACCTCGGCCCGAACGTGCACGTCTTCGACCCGTCGACGCCGGGTATCCAGTCCAAGCTGGACGAGGTGTTCCGCCAGCAGGAGTCGGCGCAGTTCGGCAGCGGCCGGCACGCGTTCCTGTTCAAGCCGGGCACGTACAACGGCCTCAACGCGCAGATCGGCTTCTACACCCAGATCGCGGGCCTCGGCCTGAAGCCCGACGACACGACCATCAACGGTGACGTGACGGTCGACGCGGGCTGGTTCAACGGCAACGCCACGCAGAACTTCTGGCGGGCGGCCGAGAACCTGGCGCTGAACCCGGTGAGCGGGACCAACCGGTGGGCGGTCTCCCAGGCGGCGTCGTTCCGTCGCATGCACGTCAAGGGCGGGCTGAACCTCGCGCCCAACGGCTACGGCTGGGCCAGCGGCGGCTACATCGCCGACTCGAAGATCGACGGCCAGGTCGGCAACTACTCGCAGCAGCAGTGGTACACCCGGGACAGCGCCATCGGCGGCTGGTCCAACTCCGTGTGGAATCAGGTCTTCTCCGGTGTCGAGGGTGCCCCGGCGACCAGCTTCCCCGAGCCCCGCTACACGACCCTGAACACCACCCCCATCTCCCGCGAGAAGCCGTTCCTCTACCTCGACGGCAACGAGTACAAGGTGTTCGCGCCGGCCAAGCGCACAGGCGCCCGCGGCACCACCTGGGCGAACGGCACCCCGCAGGGCGAGTCGATCCCGCTGAGCCGGTTCTACGTCGTCAAGCCCGGTGCCACCGCCGCCACCATCAACCAGGCACTCGCCCAAGGGCTGCACCTGCTGTTCACCCCGGGCGTCTACCACGTCGACCAGACCATCAACGTCGACCGGGCGAACACCATCGTCCTGGGCCTCGGCCTGGCCACGATCATCCCCGACAACGGGGTGACCGCGATGAAGGTCGCCGACGTCGACGGCGTGCGACTGGCCGGGTTCCTCATCGACGCCGGCCCCGTCAACTCCCAGACGCTGCTGGAGGTCGGCCCGCAGAACGCCTCGGCCGACCACGCCGCCAACCCCACCACCGTCCAGGACGTCTATATCCGGATCGGCGGCGCCGGCGCGGGCAAGGCGACCACCAGCATGGTCGTCAACAGCGACGACACGATCATCGATCACACCTGGGTGTGGCGCGCCGACCACGGTGAGGGCGTCGGCTGGGAGACCAACCGCGCCGACTACGGCGTCCGCGTCAACGGCGACGACGTGCTGGCCACCGGCCTGTTCGTCGAGCACTTCAACAAGTACGACGTCGAGTGGTACGGCGAGCGCGGCCGCACGATCTTCTACCAGAACGAGAAGGCGTACGACGCGCCCAACCAGGCGGCCATCCAGAACGGCTCCACCCAGGGGTACGCCGCCTACCGCGTCGACGACTCCGTCGACACCCACGAGGCGTGGGGCCTGGGCAGCTACTGCAACTACAACGTGGACCCCTCCATCCGTCAGCACCACGGCTTCAAGACCCCGGTCAAGCCGGGCGTGAAGTTCCACAGCCTGCTGGTGGTGTCCCTCGGCGGCATGGGCCACTACAACCACGTCATCAACGACACCGGAGCGTCCACGGTCCCCGCGGGAACCTCGACCGTGCCGTCCACCCTCGTGTCCTTCCCCTGACACACCGTCCGCCGGCCGCCGGGTGATCCGGCAAGTGGGCCGGCACCGACTCCCCACCGGTCCGGGTGACATCCCCGCGCCCCGGCCCGGAGGGGCCCCGGGTGCCCGGTGCCTGAACCGGGCACCCGGGGCCGCGGCCCCGTAACGCCCCCCATGCGACCGTGCCGTTCCGAACCGGGCGGCACGCCGCGGCCACGCGCCGAACGGGGACCGGGGATCCCCCTGGTGAGCGCTCCCCACCCGGCACACCGACCTGCCAGGAGCAGATGTGTCCAGACCCCCCTCCCCACCCGTCCTGACCCGCCGCCGCACCGGCCCGACCGGCTTGTCCGCGCTGGCTCTGGGCGCGCTGGTGGCGTCCTCGCTCACCCTCGCCACCCCACCGGCCCAAGCGGCCGACAGCCTGCTGTCGCAGGGCAGGCCCGTCACCTCCTCGTCGCACGAGGGAGACGCCTACGCCGCGTCGGCGGCCGTGGACGGCAATCTCACCGGCACCCGCTGGTCCAGTCAGTGGAGCGACCCGCAGTGGCTCCAGGTCGACCTCGGCCGGCGCGCGAACCTCAGTCGGGCCGTCCTGACGTGGGAAGCCGCGTACGGCAGGAGCTACCAGATCCAGGCGTCCGACAACGGCACCGACTGGCGGACGCTGAGGACCGTGACCGGCGGCGACGGCGGCACGGACGACCTCGCCCTGACGGGCTCCGGGCGCTACGTGCGGATGCTGGGAACGGAACGGTCCGGGGGCTACGGCTACTCCCTGTGGGAGTTCCAGGTCTACGGGACCACGGACGACACTCCGCCGCCCCTCACGAGCGCGGTCCGGGTGACGGGCTCCCAGGGGAACTGGCAGCTCACCGTCGGCGGTCAGCCGTACACCGTCAAGGGACTGACCTGGGGGCCGGCCATCGCCGACGCACCCAGGTATATGCCGGACGTGAAGTCGATGGGCGTCAACACGATCCGCACCTGGGGCACCGACGGCGGCACCAAGCCGCTGCTGGACTCGGCGGCGGCCAACGGCATCCGCGTGATCAACGGCTTCTGGCTCCAGCCGGGCGGCGGCCCGGGCAGCGGCGGCTGCGTGAACTACGTGACCGACTCGACGTACAAGAACACCATGCTGACCGAGTTCGCGAAGTGGGTGGAGACCTACAAGTCGCACCCGGCCACGCTGATGTGGAACGTGGGCAACGAATCGGTGCTCGGACTGCAGAACTGCTACAGCGGCACCGAACTCGAAGCCCAGCGCAACGCCTACACCTCTTTCGTCAACGACGTAGCCAAGAAGATCCACTCGATCGACCCGGACCACCCGGTCACCTCGACCGACGCCTGGACCGGCGCCTGGCCCTACTACAAGCGCAACGCGCCCGACCTCGACCTGTACTCGATGAACTCCTACGGCGACATCTGCAACGTGCAGGAGGACTGGGAGGCGGGCGGCTACACCAAGCCCTACATCATCACCGAGGGCGGGCCCGCCGGTGAGTGGGAGGTGCCGGACGACGCCAACGGCGTCCCCGACGAGCCGACCGACGTGCGGAAGGCGGACGGCTACACCCAGGCGTGGAACTGCGTCACCGGCCACCGGGGCGTCGCGCTCGGCGCCACCCTCTTCCACTACGGCATCGAGCACGACTTCGGCGGCGTCTGGTTCAACCTCCTGCCCGACGGCCTCAAGCGCCTGTCGTACTACGCCGTCAAGAAGGCCTACACCGGGTCGGCCAGCGGCGACAACACGCCCCCGGTCATCACGAACATGGCCGTCAGCCCCGCATCCGCGGCCCCCGCGGGCGGGGAGTTCAGCGTGCGCGCCGACGTCCGCGACCCGGACGGCGACCCGGTCACGTACAAGATATTCCTCAGCGGCAACTACGCGAACGGCGACAAGCGGCTCGTCGAGGCCCGCTGGCGCTCCACCGGGAACGGCGCCTTCGCCGTCACCGCGCCCGAGAAGCTGGGGGTGTGGAAGGTGTACGTCCAGGCCGAGGACGGACGCGGGAACGCCGGTATCGAGACCAAGTCGGTGAAGGTCGTCGCCCCGCCGGTCACCGGTACCAACGCGGCGCTGAACAAGCCGACCACCGCCTCCTCCTTCCAGGCGTCGTACGGCGACTGCCCCTGCGAGCCCGCCAAGGCCACCGACGGCCGTGCCGGCACCCGTTGGGCCAGCGACTGGAGCGATCCCCAGTGGATCCGCGTCGACCTCGGCGCCCCCACCGCGATCCGCAAGCTCCAGTTGCAGTGGGACCCGGCCTACGCGAAGTCCTACGAGGTCCAGGTGTCCGACGACGGAAACACCTGGCGCACGGTCCACTCCACGACGACCGGCAACGGCGACATCGACACCATCGACGTCGCGGCGACCGCACGGCACGTCCGTCTCCACCTGACGGCCAGGGGGACGGGCTGGGGCTACTCGCTCCACGAGTTCGGCGTCTACAGCTGACGCACGCACCGCACCAGGCCCCCGGCAGGGGGCGGCGCTCAGCCCCCTGCCGGGCCACCATCCCCCCACCTATGGGCTGGAGGCCCTCCATGAGATGGCGTTCGAAACAGCTCTCCGCGCTCCTTCTCGGCAGCGCTCTCGTCGCATCGGTCCTCGGTCTGGGCACGGTCGCCACCGCGGCCGATCCGGGAAGTCCCGCCCTGGCCGGCGGCCACACCGGACACACGACGGCCGTGTCGATCCAGGCGTCCGGCGACGACCCCGACGGGGACGGCTACATACCGGCCGTCCCCCAGGTCACCGGCGTCACACCGTCCACGCACACTCCGCCGCCGCGGTACCACAAGGAGTTCCAGGCCAACTGCTCCGTCACGCACACCGCGCCGGACGACCCGATCGTGTACCCGGGACAGCCGGGCAAGTCCCACGACCACACCTTCATGGGTAACACCTCGACCGACGCGCACAGCACCACCAACTCGCTCTACGGCGGCGAGACCAAGTGTCTCGCACCCGCCGACGGCTCCGCGTACTGGATGCCGTCCCTGTACAACGGGGACAAGAAGATCCTCCCGGTGGGCCCGCAGGTCATCTACTACAAGGCCGGTGTCACCGACTACACCAGCGTGCGGCCGTTCCCCAAGGGGCTGCGGTTCGTCGTGGGCGACCCGACGCAGAGCGCCGACGAGTTCCGCCGCCACCGCGGCTTCGTCGAGGGCTGGGAATGCGGTGACAGCTTCTTCAACGTCGACATCCCGGCGAGCTGTCCGAGCCGGCCCGACGTCCAGCTCAACATCCGTATGCAGGCCCCCAGTTGCTGGGACGGCAAGTACCTCGACACCCCCGACCACAAGAGCCACATGGCCTACCCGGTCGTCAAGCCCGGCACCAACGACAACATGTGCCCGGCCTCCCACCCGGTCGCCGTGCCGATGATCGAGTTCAAGATGGCCTTCCCGGTCAACGGCGACATGAGCCGGGTCCGGCTGGCCAGCGGGCGCGGCTACTCCTTCCACTACGACTTCTTCAACGCGTGGGAGGAGCGCACCCTCAAGGCGCTGGTCGACGGCTGCATCGTGGGCGGCTTCCAGTGTGACGCGCGCGGCTACGACCTGTACCACCCGGAGCGGGCCCCGGTTCTGAACGCGGACTACCGACTGCCCTGACCGACCGTACGACCGGGCCCGGCCGTTCCCGCTCACGCGAGGACGGCCGGGCCCTCCGCCCTGCCCGGCGGCCACCGGCAAGGGGCAGGACCGAGCAACTGCGAGAAGAGGGGCGGGACATGGACCCGGACAGGGACGACAGGGTGCTCGACCGGCACATCGCCGAGCTGTCCCTTGAGCAGAAGGTACGCCTGCTCACCGGTGCGACGACATGGCGCACGGCGGGGGAGGCCGGCATCGGACTGCGCGAGATGGTGATGTCGGACGGGCCGGCCGGCGTCCGCGGTGAGGCGTGGGACGAGCGACGCCCCTCCGCGCTGCTGCCCTCCGCCTCGGCCCTGGGAGCCATGTGGGACGAGGGGCTGGTGGAGGAGCTCGGCGGGCTGCTGGCCGCGGAGGCCGCCCGCAAGGGCGTCGACGTGGTGCTGGCCCCGACGCTCAACCTCCACCGGACCCCGCTCGGGGGCCGGCACTTCGAGTGCTTCTCGGAGGATCCCGAACTGACGGGCCGCACCGGCGCCGCACTGGTCCGGGGCATCCAGGCCCATGGTGTGGCGGCCACGGCCAAGCACTATGTCGCGAACGACTCCGAGACCGACCGGCTGACCGTGGACGTGCGCGCGTCCGAGCGGACCCTGCGCGAGGTGTACCTGGCACCCTTCGAGGCGGCCGTCGAGGCGGGCGTGTGGCTCGTCATGGCGGGCTACAACCGCGTCGACGGCGTGACGATGACGGCCCACCCCCTCCTCGACGAGCCCCTCAAACGGGAGTGGGGGTTCGACGGAGTCGTCGTGTCCGACTGGGCCGCTGTGCGGTCGACCGAGGACGCGGCCCGCGCCGCCCTCGACCTGGCGATGCCGGGGCCGCAGAGTCCCTGGGGCGCCGCGCTGGTCCAGGCGGTGAAGGACGGGAAGGTTCCGGAGGAGGCCCTCGACGACAAGGTGCGACGACTGCTCCGGCTCGCCGGCCGGGTAGGCGCCTTCGCACCGCGCCGCCGGCACCGCGTGCCGGCGCGGCGCTCGCAGGAGCCCCGGGCGCTGCTGCGCCGGGCGGTCGCGGCCGGCTCCGTCCTGCTCGGCAACCGAGGGGTGCTCCCGCTCGATCCGGCGCAGCTTTCCACCGTCGCGGTCATCGGCGCGCATGCCGCGGCACCCCGCACGCAGGGCGGCGGCAGCGCGGGTGTCTTTCCCTCCGACGTGGTGACCCCGCTGGCCGGGATCCGGGCCCGGCTGCGCGGCCGCGCCCGGGTGGCGCATGTCCCCGGTCCGCTGCCCGCGGGCCTCGCTTCGGTCCCGCTCGGCACCGACCGGTGCAGCGATCCGAGGTCCGGCGCCCCCGGGGTGCTGCTGCGCGTCCTGGACGAGTCGGGGCGGGAACTGCGCGCGGAGCACCGTCTCTCGGGCCGGCAGCTCGAACCGGATCTGCCTCCGGGGGCCCACACGGTGGAGATCAGCGCCCTGCTGCGGCCGCGGCGGACGGGGGAGTGGACGTTCGGCGTCGGAGGCTTCGGCCGGATGACGCTCACCGTCGACGGGCTCACGCTCCTGGACGGTGTGTTCCCCCGCGAGACGGACGACCCCGCGGTCGTCCACGTCAATCCGCCGGTCCAGGGGGCACGGGCGACGCTGACCTCGAAGCGGCCGGTGCACGTGGTGGCGCGGCGCGAGCTGGTCCCCGGCTGCGGGCGCGCCACCGTGGTCACCGCGGCGCCGCCGGAGCCCGATGCCCGGAGCACGATGGCGGCCGCGGCGGAGGCGGCCCGGGAGGCGGACGTGGCGATCGTGGTCGTGGGTACCACCGAGCATGACGAGACAGAGGGATACGACCGGAGCGATCTGTCCCTCGGCGGGCGGCAGGACGACCTCGTGCGCGCGGTGGCCGCGGCCAATCCGCGCACGGTCGTGGTCGTCAACAGCGGCGGTCCGGTCGAGCTGCCCTGGCGGGAGGACGTGGGCGCGGTGCTGCTCGCGTGGTTCCCGGGACAGGAGGCGGGCGCGGGGCTCGCCGACGTGCTGTTCGGGGTGGAGGAGCCCAGCGGGCGGCTCCCCACGACCTGGGGCTCGTCTCTCGCGGACACGCCCGTGACGCGTACGCGACCCGCGGGGGGCCGTCTCGACTACGCCGAGGGCCTTCACATCGGCCATCGGGCCTGGCTGCGGGCCGGCCGGGCACCGGCCTTCTGGTTCGGCCACGGACTCGGGTACACCACCTGGGAGTACGAAGCCGCGGACGTGCCGGCAAGGGTCACGACGGGCGACGCGTTCACGGTGCGGGTACGCCTGCGCAACACGGGGAACCGCGCCGGGCGGGAGGTCGTCCAGGTCTACGCGGCCCGGCCGGGGTCGGCCGTGGAGCGGCCCGTACGCTGGTTCGCCGGCTACGCGGCGGTGCGGGCGGAGGCGGGCCGGACGGTGACCGCCGAGGTGGAGGTGGCGCCCCGCGCCCTGCGTCACTGGTCGGAGGAGGAACGCGCCTGGTCCACGGAGCCTGGGCCGTATCGGATCATGGTGGGCAGGTCGGCGGGGGACCTGCGGTGGGAAGGGGAGGTGACGGTCGAGCGCCGGGCGCTCACCGGCTGAGCCCCCTCACTGCGCCGCCCGTTCCCGCAGGCTGGTCTGCCACACGGGGCTCTGCTGCTCCGGGCCCGCCTCGGTGCGGCGGCCACCGCGGGCGAAGAAGTCGGCGAGTGGCAGGATCGCGGCTCCGACGGTGACGGCGTCCGGTCCGAGGGTGCCGAGGTCGATCCGGACGCGCGCCGCCGGGTACTTCAGCGAGTACGACGTGGTGTAGGTACGCACCGTGTCGAGGAAGCGCCGGCCGAGCTGGAGGCCCGCCCAGCCGCCCACGAGAATCCGTTCGGGCTGGAACAGGTTGATCAGGTCGGAGAAGCCGGCGCCGAGGTACTCGGCGGTCTCCTCCAGGACGGCCAGAGCGGTCGCGTCGGCCGGCGCGGTCCTTCCCTCGGCGTCGGGGGCGGGGTACGCGGCGGCGAGCATCGCGGTCAGCGCGGTCTCCTCGTCCGCGCCGGCCGGTGGCCGCCCGCCCGCCTCCGCCCACCGCTCCAGGAGCGCTTCGGCGCCGGCGTACGCCTCCAGGCAGCCCGTCGCACCGCAGCGGCAGTGCCGGCCCCGTACCCGTACGGTCAGATGTCCCCACTCCAGGGCCATGCCGGACCGCATGTCGTCGGCGACCACGCAGGCGCCGACACCGGAGCCGAAGAGGACCACCACCGCGTTCTGCGCGCCTCGCCCGGCGCCGAACCACATCTCCGCCTGGCCGAGCGTCTTGGCGCCGTTGTCGATGTAGTACGGCACGGTCTCGGGCAGCAGCCGGGACTCGCGCAGCAGCCGCTCCAGCGGGACGGCGTCCCAGCCGATCGTCTGGCCGTGCACCACGGCGCCGTCCTCCGCGTTCCCGGCGACGATGCCCGGCACGCCGATACCGACACCCAGCAGCCGCTCCGCCGGAATCCCGGCCCGGCTCAACACCTCGGGGATGCCTTCACGGAGGTGGCCGACCACGACACCGACGTCGTAGCGGTCCACACGCCGCAGACTTTCTGTCGCCAACGGCCGCTCCACCCGGGCGAGTTCGGTAAGGGCCAGGTCGAAGAGCTCGATCCGCACACGCGTCTCGCCGACGTCCACGCCGATCATGTAGCCGCTGTGCGCGCTGATGCGCAGGAGCGTACGGGGGCGGCCGCCGGCCGAGTCCACGCTGCCGGCCTCCTCGACCAAGCCCTCGGCGACCAGTTCGGACACCACGTTGCTCACCGAGCCCGAGCTCAGCCCGGTGACCGGACCGAGCGAGAAACGACTCAGAGGCCCGTCGAAATACAGGCGTTGCAACACCGCCGTGCGATTCTCCCGCCGCAGGTCACGCACCGTACGGCCGCTGCGCATCTTCACCCTGCCCCCTCGTCTCCGATGTCCTGCACGCAACTTACATGGGACCGAGGCCTTGACGCGACCTTCACTTGAAGTTTAACTCACACCGTAAATTAAGCGGCGGGGGGCTTCAGGGCTCGAACGCGGGACGTCACTCGTGTCGCACCCTCCCCGCAGGCGAAGTCCGTCCACCTTCCCGGAAGGGCCCCTGGAGTCATGCGCAGAACCAGAGCCGCAGCCGTCGGCGCCGTCACCCTCTCACTCGTTCTTACCGCGGCCGCCTGCGGAGGGGGGTCTTCCGGCTCGGAGGGGTCCAACGAGCGGCCGAAGACGCTCACCTACTGGGCTTCGAACCAGGGTGCCAGCCTCGAGGTCGACAAGAAGGTCCTCCAGCCCGAACTCGACAAGTTCGAGAAGCAGACCGGCATCACGGTGAAGCTGGAGGTCGTGCCCTGGTCCGACCTGCTGAACCGGATCCTCACCGCCACCACCTCCGGCCAGGGACCCGACGTCCTCAACATCGGCAACACCTGGTCGGCCTCGCTCCAGGCCACCGGCGCCCTGCTGCCCTGGGACGCGAAGAACTTCCAGGCGATCGGCGGCAGGGACCGTTTCGTCGAGTCCGCCCTCGGCTCCACGGGTGCCCGAAGCCAGGACCCCACCGCCGTGCCGCTGTACTCCATGGCCTACGCGCTCTACTACAACAAGAAGCTGTTCGCCGAGGCCGGCATCGACAAGCCGCCGGCCACCTGGGACGAGCTGGTCGCCGCGGGCAAGAAGCTCACCGCCAAGGGCAAGAACGGCATCGGCGCCGAGGGTTCCAACCTCTCCAACAACATCCACCAGGTCTTCGTCCTCGGCAAACAGCACGGCGCCGACTTCTTCACCCCCGACGGCAAGCCGGACTTCACCTCCGACGGCGCGGTCACCGCGGTCAAGCAGTACGTCGACCTCATGGCCACACACAAGATCATCGCCCCGGGCAACGCCGAGTACGCCCAGAACCAGTCCCTGAGCGACTTCGCCAAGGACAAGACGGGCATGGTGCTGTGGCAGACCGCGTCGGCCACCTTCAAGTCCCAGGGCATGAACGAGGACGAGTGGGGGGTGGCGCCCGCCCCGGTGCAGTCCGGCAAGCCCGGCCCGGGCACCGCCACCAATTCCATGGTCGCCGGCATCAACATGGCCGTCTTCAAGAACACCAAGAACATCGACGGCGCCAAGAAGTTCGTCAAGTTCATGACCAGCGACGACGAGCAGGTCATCCTCAACAAGGCCTACGGCTCCATCCCGCCGGTCAAGACAGCCCAGCAGGATCCGGCCTTCAACAGCCCGTCGCTCGCCGTCCTGCGCGAGACCCTGGCGACCAGCGCCACCGCACTCCCGCAGGTCCCCGAGGAGTCCCAGTTCGAGACCGTCGTCGGCACCGCCGTCAAGGAACTCTTCGCCGACGCCGCCGCCGGGCGGCCGGTGACCACCGAGTGGGTGCGGGCCAAGCTCGAGAAGGCCCAGCAGCAGATGCCCAAGAAGTGAGTACGGACACCTCCATGACGACCCTCACCGCTGCCCCTGGCACAGGCGAGCGGAAGGCACGCGAGAACACCCCCGGAGCGCCGCGCACGCGCCGCTCCGGGCGGCTGCGTCGCATCGGCCTGCCGTACCTCCTGTTGCTCCCCGCGCTCCTGCTCGAACTCCTGGTCCACCTGGTGCCGATGGTGATCGGCATCGTCGTCAGCTTCAGGGAGCTCACCCAGTTCCACATCCGCGACTGGAGCACCGCCCCCTGGGCCGGGTTCGACAACTACTCCCTCGCGGTCGACTTCAACGCCCCCGTCGGCGAGGCGCTGCTGCGTTCCTTCCTCGTCACCTGCCTGTTCACCCTGCTCTCGGTCGGTCTGTGCTGGCTGCTCGGGGCGGCCGCCGCCATCTTCATGCAGGAGGGCTTCCGCGGCCGTGGCATCCTGCGCACGCTCTTCCTCGTCCCGTACGCGCTGCCCGTCTACGCGGCCGTCATCACCTGGGCGTTCATGTTCCAGCGCGACAACGGACTGGTCAACCACGTCCTGCACGACCAGTTGGGACTCACCGACAGCCCGCCCTTCTGGCTGATCGGCGACAACAGCTTCGTCGCACTGCTCGTCGTCTCCGTCTGGAAGGGCTGGCCCTTCGCCTTCCTGATCATCATGGCCGGACTGCAGAACATCCCCCGGGAGGTCTACGAAGCCGCGGCCCTCGACGGAGCGGGAATCTGGCAGCAGATCCGCCGCATCACCCTGCCGACGCTGCGCCCGGTCAACCAGGTGCTCGTCCTGGTGCTGTTCCTGTGGACCTTCAACGACTTCAACACCCCCTTCGTCCTCTTCGGCGAGGCGGCACCGGAGTCCGCGGACCTCATCTCCCTGCACATCTACCAGTCCTCGTTCCAGACCTGGAACTTCGGCACCGGCTCCGCCATGTCGGTCCTCCTGCTGCTGTTCCTGCTCGTGGTGACAGGCGCCTACCTCCTGTTCACGTCCCGAGGAAGGAAGGCCACCGATGCCTAGCCAGTCCCGGCGCCAGGCCCGCTCCCCGATGGCCGCCCCGCAGTCCTTCCTGTGGAGCCGGCGGATCTTCCTGTCGCTCCTCGCCGGCTTCGTACTGCTGCCGGTGTACGTGATGATCTCCAGCTCGCTCAAGCCGCTGGAGGACGTGTCCGGCAAGTTCCAGTGGATCCCCTCGGGCCTCACCGTCCGCCCGTACTCCGACATCTGGGAAACCGTTCCGCTGGCCGACTACTTCATGAACTCGCTGATCGTGGCCGGGGCGGCGACCGTCTGCTCCGTCACCATCGCCGTGTTCGCGGCCTACGCGGTCAGCCGTTACTCCTTCCGCGGCAAGCGGGTCTTCACGGTCACGGTGCTCTCGACGCAGATGTTCCCCGGCATCCTCTTCCTGCTGCCGCTGTTCCTCATCTACGTCAACATCGGCAACGCCACCGGCATCGCCCTCTTCGGGTCCCGGGGCGGCCTGATCCTCACCTACCTCACCTTCTCCCTTCCCTTCTCCATCTGGATGCTGATCGGGTACTTCGACTCGGTGCCCCGCGACCTGGACGAGGCGGCCAAGGTGGACGGCTGCGGGCCGCTCGGTGCCCTCTTCAGGATCATCGTGCCCGCCGCGGTCCCGGGCATCGTGGCGGTCGCGGTCTACGCCTTCATGACCGCGTGGGGCGAGGTCCTGTTCGCCTCCGTCATGACCAACGACACCACCCGGACCCTCGCCGTCGGTCTCCAGGGCTACTCCACCCAGAACGACGTGTACTGGAACCAGATCATGGCCGCCTCCCTGGTCGTGAGCCTGCCCGTCGTCGCAGGCTTCCTGCTCCTCCAGCGCTACCTCGTCACCGGACTGACCGCCGGCGCCGTCAAGTAGCAGCCGCGTCCCCTTCCCTCACCACCCCTGCGATCACCCCAGAGAGGCACCCTCTGTGTCCGATTCGATAGACCTCGCCGCCTTTCCCCCCGACTTCGTATGGGGCACGGCCACATCCGCCTACCAGATCGAGGGCGCCGTCGCCGAGGACGGCCGCGCCCCGTCGATCTGGGACACCTTCTCCCACACCCCGGGAAAGATCGACAACGACGACCACGGCGACGAGGCCTGCGACCACTACCACCGGTGGCCCGAGGACATCGCCCTCATGAAGGAACTGGGCACCGGCGCCTACCGGATGTCGGTCGCCTGGCCCCGCGTCGTCCCCGGCGGCGACGGGCCCCTCAACCCGGCCGGCCTCGACTTCTACGACCGTCTCGTCGACGGCCTCCTCGACGCGGGCATCACGCCCAACATCACCCTCTACCACTGGGACCTCCCGCAGGCCCTCCAGGACCGCGGCGGCTGGACCAGCCGCGACACGGCCGAACACCTCGCCGCCTACGCCTTGGCCGTCGCCGGACGGCTGGGCGACCGGGTCACCCGCTGGGCCACCCTGAACGAACCGCTGTGCTCCGGGTGGATCGGCCACCTGGAGGGCAGGATGGCCCCCGGCCTCACCGACGTGACCGCCGCCGTGCACGCCTCGTACCACCTGCTCCTCGGCCACGGACTGGCCGCCCAGGCGATCCGCGCGGCGGCGCCCGGCGCCCAGGTCGGGCTCGTGACCAACCACTCGACCGTGGAGGCCGCCTCCACCCGGCCGGAGGACGTCGCTGCGGCCACCCGCATGGACGGCCACACCAACCGCTGGTGGCTCGACCCGGTCTACGGCCGCGGCTTCCCCGCCGACATGCGCGAGCTCTACGGCGTCGAACTGCCGGAGCGCCCGGGCGACCCGGAGACGATGGCCGTCCCGCTCGACTGGCACGGCCTCAACTACTACTTCCCGGTCACGGTCGCCGACGACCCGGCCGGCCCCGTCCCGTACGCCCGTGAGGTCCGCCTGCCCGACGTGCCCCGCACCGGCATGGACTGGCAGATCGACGCCGACGGCCTGGAGTCGTTCCTGCTGCGCCTGACCGACGACTACGGCGTAAGCCGGCTGTACGTCACCGAGAACGGCTCCGCCTTCCCCGACACCGTCGGCCCCGACGGCACCGTCGACGACCCCGAGCGGGCCCGCTACCTGGAACAGCACGTGAGCGCCTGCGCCCGCGCCGTACGCAAGGGCGCCCCCCTCGCCGGTTACTACGCCTGGTCCCTGCTCGACAACTTCGAGTGGGCCTACGGCTACGACAAGCGCTTCGGGCTCATCCACGTCGACTACACGACGCAGGCACGCACCATCAAGTCGAGCGGCCGCCGCTACGCGGACATCATCCGCGCCCACCGGCAGATCCAGGTCTGAGCCGCGGTCCGGAGGGCGGGGGAGGCTCCTGTCGGCGGACACGTGTGCCTCGGCAGGAGCTTCGTGAAAGTGACCGCCGCCGGTCATCAGCGGCGGACCCTGGCCGGCGCCTCCGACCCCGGCGACAAGGTACTGCTCATTTCGGGCACCGAGGTGGGCAAGCGCGTCGCCCAGCACCAGGCCGTGGTGGATGCCGCCCGCACGGCCGGTGTCGCCCTCCTGGCGTACACCAGCATCCTGCACGCTCCGCAGGCCGACTTCATCCTCGGCCGTGACCACCAGGCCGCCGAGGAGAGCATCCTCGGCTCCGGCCTGCCGTTCGGCCCGCTGCGCAACGGTATCTCCCGATCGCCCGACGCGGAGTCGCCCAGGGCTGCGGGCTCGGGAAGGTCCGCCGGGTGGTCGAGCGAGCCCTCGCCTGGTGGCACCAGTTCAAACGACCCCGTATCCGCTACGAACGACGCGCCGACCTCCACCAGGGCATGCTCGGACTCGCCTGCGACCTCGTCTGCCGACGGCGCCCGCGCACTTCATCCTGAGCGGCGAGCCGCTCTGGCCCGAGGCGTCCAGGGCAACCCGGCCGCAGATCGCGAACAGCGGACCCAAGCCATCACAGCGTGGTTGTAGCCATTGGCGGCAGGCGGGTACTCGGGGCGGACGAGGTGGCACGCCGTCACGCGCTACTGCTCCGGCTCCCAGGCTACGAACTGGTCGAAGACACCCCGGCTGTCGTCGAGCTTCAGGGAGTCCAGCGGAATGCGGCCGTAGAAAGCGAGGACCAGCTCACTGGCCGAACCCTCGATAGAGGCATCGGTCGCCCCCGGCACCTCCTCGGTCGCGGTAGCCGCAGGTGTGGCGGGTGCGGGCAAACGGGCGGCCCGGGCACCGTCGCCGGAGAGCCAGTTGCGCCAGGAGCGGCCCTCGGCGGCGTGGTACTCGATGACAGCGGGCTCGTACGGCCAGGCCTCCGTCGTGGTGCAGAGGGTGAAGATGAACTCCTCGACGCCGTCGAGGGCCACCTCCTCGGGCAGCGACTCGGGGGCGCCCACGGCCAGCTGGGCGTCGTAGGTGTGCACCGCGATCTCGTGGAGCTGGTGCCGGGCAACGGCACCGCAGGTCTGCGGCGACTGAGAGTTGCCCCACCACGCCCAGCAGCCGCGATCAGGGCCGGCCTCCCGCAGCGCGTCCAGCATCAGCTGCGTTGACTCGGCCAACCAGCCCAGCAGGGCCTCGCGCTCCCGAGGTGCGGCCGCGTCCCCCTGCGGTGCGGGAGCCTTGGCCGAGGCGTCGGGCCCTGCGTCGATGGTGGCGGCCCAGGCGCGGCGTCCCTCACCCAGGTGCTGCGCCAGATCGAACAGCGTCCACTCGGGGCAGGTCGGCACCCGCACGCCGAGGTCGGGCGCGGAGGCCACCGCGGTACGGAAGGCGGTCGATCGTTCGTCGATCAGTCGCAGCAGGTCAGGGAAGTCTAGATTCTCTTGCACGCCGGATGTCTAGCACCCTGCTGAGGTGAAGGGACAGCGATTTTCACAGCCTCTGCGGCGAACGCACGGCACGGGCCCCGCACTCCGATGACGCCGCGTCCTCATTCGTAAACGATCAGTAAGGCCGGTTCGGGCTCACTACGAGCAATCCGCCACGGCCTCGCCCCAATAGTCACCGAAATCGATTCTGGGCGGTCTCCCGCGTCAGCGGAGGGCTTGGGCGGCGTACAGGGCGCCGAGGGCCGCGGCGAGCGTGCCGAGCAGGAGTCGCAGGCCGGTCTCCGGCAGATGGGGCTGGAGGCGGGCGCCGAGATAGCCGCCGATCAGACCGCCGATCCCGCAGGCCAGTCCCAGCCACCAGTTGGGCGCCACGCTGTCGGAACTGACCAGGGACAGCGCCGCGTACACGCTCGCACCGGCGAGCGAGGTCGCGAAAGTGGCGGCAAGGGCCGCGGGAGCGACGCGGGAGACGGGCATACCCCTGCCGACGAGTATCGGTCCGAGAAGGGAGCCGCCGCCGATTCCGTAAACACCACCCACCACCCCGACCACCACCGCCAGGCCGGTCACCGCACGCGCGGACGGCTCGGTGGCCCGAGTGCGGGCCGGGCGCAAGGTGCGCGCGCACAGCCACAGGCCCAGCGGGAGCAGGAGGGCGGCGATCAACAGCCGGAATACGGCCGGGCCGGGCAGGGCGAAGACCCGGATGACGGCACCGATCACCACCCCGGGCAGCGTGCCCAGGACCAGACGCCTGGTCAGCGCCCCGCGCAGGGCGTCGGTTCGGCGATAGCGCCATAGGGCGCCGGGCCCGGCGACGACGTTGAACAGCAGATTGGTCGGCGTGACGGCGGGGCTCGGCACCGTGAAGACGCTCACCTGGACCGGGAGCAGGTACACCGCCCCCGACACCCCGACCGGCGCGGTCACCACCGCGATCAGCAGCCCGGCGCACAGCCCGCCCCCTGCCATCCACACGTCCACTGCCACCCCCGTCCGTCGATCACCGGACCAGTATCGGCGGGCCCTCTGCCGGTGCACCGGTACGCAATGAGGTGTTCACAACGGCAGTCGCGTCCGGGCAGGCAGCCGCACATGTGCGCTTGGGCGACGGCGGAGGGTGCCACGCGCGAGTACGGCACCACCAGGGTGTCGCCGCGCCAGAGGCGGCCGCGCCCGGCATCCGCCCACCCGCCGCCCAGGCGGACGACCTCGCGACCGTCCCGCCAGGCCGACAGCCCCGCTCCTGTTTCCCGGCCGTCGTCCACCAGGCGCTGAAAGACCTGACGCACGGCGTCATATCCGTCCTCGACGAACCCTTCGACCTTCATCGCACGCACCCCATCCGACAGGTAGGTGCAGCAGACCGCCCGGACACCCCGAACGTTACCCGCCGGGGGTATCCAGGGAGCGCACGCGTTGACCACGCGTCTACGTGAATGAGCGCAGGCGCAGGCTGTTCGTCACGACGAACGCCGAGAAGAACGCCATCGCCGCGCCCGCGTTGTGCCGCCGAGAGACGGGGCGACGCCGACGGCCTCGTCGGCGTCGCCCCTGCCGTGGCCGTCGCCGCGCCGCAACGCGCTCGACACCACTCCCGCATCAACGGCAGGAAGAGGGGGGTCGGTGGTGCGGCCGGTGGTGTCGGGGAGCCGGTCCACGCGGTTGCGGTAATGGAGGAAGGCGGTGCCGTCGCCGGCCCTCAGGTGCGGGAAGGGTTCCGCGAGCTGTGCTTCGAAGGGGTCGAGTGCGGGCCGCGGAGCCGGACCGTCGCGAGCGCCCCCGCCGGTTCGAAAGTTTCGAACGTCGCGCACATGCTTGCGTTACGTCTCTTCCCTATCTCATTCCACCCCTCACAACGGTTCGCGTGAGGGGTGGCTTGACCAGCGAAGGCGTGCTCACCGAGACCTGCTCTGTTAAGAAGATATTTCCGAAAGCCTGTCGAAAGCGTTGACAGGGCCATGCCGCTCTACGAAAACTGTGGCCACCGAACGACAGGAGACCGTCGTTCCCCTCGCGTCATGTGACCGGGGATGGCGGCCGGTCGTCGCGGCACGACGACGGGCGACCCCCGCCGTGTTCCACGCAAGGCCGCGGGCAGCAGAAGCCGCCCGCCCCCCACCAGCCTTCATCGGGAGGACGCATGCAGCAGGACCAGTTTCAGCAGAACCCCGCTCCCTTCAGCGGCTTGAGCCGACGAGGCTTCCTCGGCGGCGCCGGCACCGTCGCGCTCGCCACCGCCTCCGGACTGCTGCTGCCCGGCACCGCCCACGCCGCCACCACCATCACCACCAACCAGACCGGCTACGACGGCATGTACTACTCGTTCTGGACCGACGGCGGCGGCTCCGTCTCCATGACGCTCAACGGCGGCGGCAGCTACAGCACCCGGTGGACCAACTGCGGCAACTTCGTGGCCGGCAAGGGCTGGAGCACCGGCGGTCGCAGGACGGTCCGCTACACCGGCTACTTCAACCCGTCGGGCAACGGCTACGGCTGCCTCTACGGCTGGACGTCGAACCCGCTAGTGGAGTACTACATCGTCGACAACTGGGGCAGCTACCGGCCCACCGGCGAGTACAGGGGCACCGTCTACAGCGACGGCGGCACGTACGACATCTACAAGACGACGCGGTACAACGCCCCCTCCGTCGAGGGCACCCGCACCTTCGACCAGTACTGGAGCGTCCGGCAGACGAAGGTGACCAGCGGCTCCGGCACCATCACCACCGGCAACCACTTCGACGCCTGGGCGCGCGCGGGCATGAACATGGGCCAGTTCAGGTACTACATGATCATGGCCACCGAGGGTTACCAGAGCAGCGGAAGCTCGAACATCACGGTCAGCGGCTGACCTCCGTCCGGCGAACAACCGGCTGCGGGCTCCGTCCTCGTGGCGGTCCCGCAGCCGTGGCGGCTCGCCGCCGGGACGCCCCCAGGCGCAACCGCCGTAGCAGCACACCGAAGTCCCCACCACCCACGTCGCCCACGCGACCCCACCTGTCCCTTGCACCCCCTGGGGATGGCAGGAGCACCAGGGGGCCAACCGCTCCGGACCCCTGGCTGTCATGATCGCTCATGCTCGGACCCAATGAGCAGCAGGAGTGCCTGAAGCGCTGGCGGGCGACAACCCCCTGCTTCTCACCGAAGCCGACACAGTCGTCGAGCGCGGTGTCGCCGTCGCGGTGAGCGACCTGCCGATAACGCCGATGCCGATGGGACGGGGCTGGGGAGCAGTCGCGGGCGACGGCATCGGCACCATTTCCTGGGCCGGGTGCGCTTCCCCGCATCCGGCGACCGGCGGTTTCACCGGGGGGCCTCTCGCCTCGCCGCCGCAACGGCGGCCGCCGGCCGTTCCCGAGTCGGCCGACCGGCCGCCGGCGGGTGGCGAACGGGTCGGCATTTCGCGGCTGCCCGACGATCCCGCACTGATCGGTGAGTAACGTCGGCACGGCCTCAACTCGGCGTGTTAGGCTGATGACATGAAGTTCTCTCACGCTCAGGTTTGCTTTATGAGGCTGCGCCGCGCCTAGCGGCGGGCCCCTCTTCACGTGCTTCACCGCACTTCCGTGTGTCTGTGGCCCTCCGCTTCCGGCTCCTGCCGGTGCGGTTATTTGCGCTGCCCCGGCTCCGAACCTTTTTTCGCGGAGTGCACCCATGCCATATCCCTCGCAGGGCGGGCGACACGAACTCGGCCAGAACTTCCTCACCGACCAGTCCATCATCAGGGAGATCAATTCCCTGGTGGCCCGGACGAAGGGGTCGATACTGGAGATCGGCCCTGGTGACGGCGCCCTGACCCTTCCGCTGAGCAAACACGGCAGGCAAATCACCGCCGTCGAGATCGACCCGTTGCTTGCCAGGCGTCTCGACGTGCGCACGCCCGGTCATGTGACCGTGGTGAACCACGACTTCATGCGGTTTCCGCTGCCCCGCCATCCACATGTGGTCGTCGGCAACCTCCCCTTCCACCTGACCACGGCGATCATGCGGCGGTTGCTCGACGCCCAGCACTGGCACACCGCCGTGCTGCTGGTCCAGTGGGAGGTCGCCCGCCGGAGGGCAGGGGTCGGCGGGGCTACGCTGCTCACCGCCAGCTGGGCCCCGTGGTACGAATTCGACCTGCACGCCCGTGTTCCCGCCCGCGCGTTCCGCCCGATGCCGGGGGTGGACGGCGGCGTGCTGAGCATTCGGCGACGCTCGGCCCCGCTCGTCGACACGGTACGGCCCTACCAGGACTTCGTCCGCGAGGTGTTCACCGGCAAGGGACACGGGCTGAAGGAAATCCTGAAGCGGAACGGACGCCTCTCGCACCGGGGCGTGGCGGAGTGGCTACGTCACCACGGAGTTTCGCCGCAGGCGCTTCCCAAGGACCTGAACGCCCATCAGTGGGCCACGCTCTGGGAGTTGGCCAAGTCCGGGCCCGGCCGCGACCTACCGGCCCGGGAGCGGCAGCAGCACGGTCGGCCGTCCGCGCGACGGCGGCGCGTTCAGCACCCCACTGCCCAACCGAGGGCAAGGAGCGGGAACTTCGGCAGGTAGGCGGTCCTCGCACGTCTGTAGCCCGGCCGGCCCTCTCGAGTGCGGGCGGCCGGGCGGTGGTGCTGCGTGCTGCGTACCGAGCGTTGTGTGCTGGACGGGGTGCCGCGGCTGGACGGCACGTGCCTCGTACGGCGGGAACTGTTCCGGCAGTGAGCCTGAACTGCCCGCAGGGTCACCGTTTGCCGGTTCGGCGCCCGGACGAGGAACGGCGCCCGCCTTGCCGGTCCTGTGTCTGGCGTACCGGTGCGCGAGGTCCGCTGCCGTCACCATGGGAAGGACCGCCCCGGCGGCCGGCGGCCCTTTGAGCCTGCTGGGACGCGGTGCGGATGCCGCCGTCCGCGTACTGAGGTCGGGCCGCCTCGAACAGGACGACCCACTGCCTCAGGGTCAGGTCTTTCGGCAGCCCGTCGGCGGGTATGTGAAAGCGCTCGGCGAGGTCCATGTAGGTGCGTCTGGGAACATGGCGCCTGAGTATCTCGGCCAGGCCGCGCCCGGGGCCCGTGAAGACGGCCTCGGCGAAGTCCTGGAACGCGGCGCACGCGCGTTCCGGCAGCAAAGGCTGGGGCCGTCGCCTGATCGTGAGGATGCCCCCGTCGACGCGGGGCATCGGGCGGAAGGCTGTGGCGCGCACCCGGCCGCGCAGGTCGAACTCGTACCAGGGCGCCCATGAGGTGGAGAGCAGCGTACCGCCGCTCCGGCCGACGCGTTTGCGGGCGACCTCCCATTGCACTATCAGGGCCGCGGACTGCCACTGTGTCGACTCCAGAAGACGCCGCAGAATCTGGGTGGTGATGCCGAACGGAACATTTCCCACCACCGTGTCGATATCGCCAGGAATCCGGAAGTCGAGGAAGTCGCCCTGGAATATCCTCACGCGTCGGCCGTCGAACTTTTCCCGTAAATAGGAAGCCCAGTGGGGGTCCATCTCCACTGCGGTCACGGTCTCGAAGGAATGGATCAGCTCACTGGTGATGGCACCCTTGCCAGGACCTATTTCGAGAACGTTTGTTCCGGTCCCTGCCACGCAGGAAACGAGATCGCGCACGACTCTTTTGTCCTGGAGGAAGTTCTGCCCTAATTCACGTCGGAGATCGTCTCGCGTCGTGCGTGGTGAATAAGGGCCGCGCCCCGTCATGAATCTGTCCCCTCTGCGGCCGCCGTGGGTCAATGGCCTGCGCAGGGACCATACCCCGGCAATGCTCCACCCGGGAAGGATCCGGCGGCCGGCCGGGTTCGGTTCCCGGCACGGAAGGTGAAGACTCGTCACGGCAGCGCCGCAGGTGCGAGGGCGGTCCGTCGAGGGGTGCGCACGGCCTGGCGGGAGCGGGGGGAGACCGGCCTCGTGACGAAGGGCACACCGGGTGAGCTCGCACCTGACGCCATGACAAGTCGCTGGTCGGCCCTGTGGGTTGCTCACGATCCGCAGACGGCCGCCGCTTTGGATGGTCGTGGCGTCGGCCCCGCCGCCGGAACGCCGGGGCAGAAAAGGCGGCGGCTGAGAAACGGTCGTGACTGCCGGTACCTGGGCCCATCAGTGCCCACCAGCAAGAAGACGGAGCACTTCCTCATCAAACGCCACCATGGCAACTCCCCGCCTTGATTCCCGACGATCGGCGCGCGTCGGTGACGGTGGCGTACTACGCATCTCTCGCGCGGAAATCCGGGGTTGTGCTGCCGTCAGAATTCGGGTGGAGCGTCGCGCTGGCGCAGAAATCATTCCCTCGGCCAACGGGCCGCGCCAGGCGCTAGCGTCTGGAAATCGCCGCCATCTGAGGCCAAGGTGATGGGACACCACGTTGTTCTGTCGCGACTGGTCGGTGCGCGATGGGAGGAGATGGCTGCGCTGCCCGGCTCCCCCTGGGGAGGATCTGCGGGTGGTCCACCAAGGAGTACGGGTGGGCCGACCCCACCCGATTCGCGGGCGGAGTCGAGTATAGGGGCGATATAGGGGGGGCATAGGGGGGCTGCCCTGAGGTTGAGTATGAGGGACCTCGGGGAGAGCCATGCCGGGTGTTGGCGGCCGGAATTGCGAAGGCCTCTACGGAACATGGGCAGGGCGGGCAACGGCGTGGGGGTAGGGAGGGATTCCGCATCGGCCGTCCGGCTCAGAGATCTTGCGACTCCCGCGACGCGGGTCACGTCCGACTTGTTTCCTTCTGGTGTGCGCACTGAATTGATTCGTGGAGAGATGACGACAGTGTCCAAGACTGAGTCCGAGGAATTCGTGTCCGCATCGAGCGGGGCCGGCGCCGCGCACGGCACGGCCGAACCTGTCGCCGTCATCGGGATGTCGTGCCGTGTGCCCGGAGCTTCCAGCCCGGAGGAGTTCTGGCAGCTGCTCACGGCGGGTGCCCAGACGGTGGGCGAAATCCCCGCGGACCGCTGGGACTCGGAAGAGTTCTACGACCCCGACCGCAGTGCGCCGGGCCGCATGAACACCCGATGGGGCGGATTCATCGAAGACGTCGACCGGTTCGACGCGGCGTTCTTCGGGATCTCTCCCCGTGAGGCCGCCGAGATGGACCCGCAGCAGCGCCTCGCCCTGGAGCTGGGCTGGGAAGCGCTGGAACACGCCCAGATCGTCCCCTCCCTGCTGGCGGGTAGCCGCACCGGAGTCTTCGCCGGTGCCATCTGGGACGACTACGCCAGCCTGAAACACCGCCAAGGTGTCGCCGCGATCACCCCGCACACCATCACGGGACTGCACCGGGGCGTCATCGCCAACCGCCTCTCGTACACCCTCGGACTCCGCGGCCCCAGCCTCGTCGTCGACTCGGGGCAGTCCTCCTCGCTGGTCGCTGTGCACCTGGCGTGTGAGAGCCTCCGCCGAGGCGAGTCCGACCTCGCGCTGGCCGGCGGCGTCTCCCTCAACCTGGTGCCGGACAGCACGATCGGCGCGAGCAAGTTCGGCGGGCTTTCCCCCGACGGCCGTGCGTACACCTTCGACGCACGGGCGAACGGCTATGTGCGGGGCGAGGGCGGCGGATTCGTCGTGCTGAAGCGGCTCTCCCAGGCGATCGCCGACGGGGACCGGGTGCTCGGCGTCATTCGGGGCAGCGCGGTCAACAACGGCGGCTCCGCCAAGGGTATGACGACTCCTGACGTCGAGGCACAGGAAGACGTCCTCCGCCGGGCCCACGCCCAGGCCGCAACCGCTCCCTCCGACGTTCAGTACGTCGAGCTCCACGGCACGGGTACCCCCGTGGGCGACCCGATCGAGGCCACCGCGCTGGGCGCGGCACTCGGCACCGGCCGTCCCGCCGGGCAACCGTTGCTGGTGGGTTCGGTCAAGACGAACATCGGCCATCTGGAGGGCGCCGCCGGCATCGCAGGTTTCATCAAGGCCGTTCTGACGGTCCGCAGCCGTGCGATCCCCGCCAGCCTGAACTACGAGACCCCGAACCCCGCCATCGCGTTCGATGAGCTGAACCTGAAGGTGAACACGGAGCTCACCCCGTGGGAGCCGGAGCACGACGCGCAGCGGATGGTCGTCGGCGTCTCGTCCTTCGGCATGGGTGGCACGAACGCGCATGTGGTTCTTGAGGAAGCCCCGGCCCCGGTCACGGCTCCGGTGCCGGCCGAGGAGGTTCCGTCTGCGGCCGAGGAGGTTCCGGCTTCGCCTTCGGCTGCGGGTGATGGGGCGTCGGTGGTGGTGCCGTGGGTGGTGTCGGCGAGGTCTGTGGCCGCGTTGGAGGCTCAGGTTGCGCGGTTGGCGGGGTTCGCTGAGCGTCATGGGGATGTTGATGTCGTGGCGGTCGGGCGTGTGCTGG
>NZ_JBFAWY010000040.1:0-61553 GCF_040680575.1 Streptomyces sp. NPDC052020 | reverse complement strand
GAACGTGAACCCCTTGTGGGACAGCATGGTTGACGTACAGTCACCTCAACAAGCGCTTCGGGCATATTCCAGCGCGAAGGAGTACCCGTAGGGCAGGCCGCCTCAGCGCTCCCCGCCCGGTACCCACAGCACGTCCCCGGTCTCCTTGTTCGCCGTCCGGGCCAGGATGAACAGCAGGTCCGAGAGGCGGTTGAGGTAGGTCGCGGTGAGCGGGTTCATCGTCTCGCCGTGCGCCTCCAGCGCGGCCCAGGTGGAGCGCTCGGCCCGGCGGACCACCGTGCACGCCTGGTGCAGCAGGGCCGCGCCCGGGGTGCCGCCCGGCAGGATGAAGGAGCGCAGCTTCTCCAGCCCTTCGAGGAAGCGGTCGCAGTCCGCCTCCAGCCTGTCGACGTAGAACTGCTCGACCCTGAGCGGCGGGAACTCGGGGTTCTCCGCCACCGGCGTCGCCAGGTCCGCGCCCACGTCGAACAGGTCGTTCTGCACGCGGGTGAGGACCCGGACGACCTCCTCCTCCAGGCCGCCCAGCGCGATCGCCGTGCCGATCACCGCGTTGGCCTCGTTGGCGTCGGCGTACGCGGCGATGCGCAGGTCCGTCTTGGGGACCCGGCTCATGTCGCCGAGGGCGGTGGTGCCCTGGTCGCCGGTCCTCGTGTAGATGCGCGTCAGATTGACCATGTGCCCAGCGTAGTTACGCCCCGGCGGTACGGAACACGCGTGTGCCCACCGTCACGGACAGGGCGGCGAAGGCGACCGCGACCAGGGCGCCGTAGAGCATGGGGGCGGTGGTGTAGGCGCCGACGTAGGCGTCGCGCACCGCGTCCACCAGATAGCGGAACGGCATGAGGTGCGACAGGACGTCCAGCCACGCCGGTCCCAGGGACATCGGGAGCATCAGACCCGACAGGAGCATCGACGGCATGGTCAGGGCGTTGACCGCCGGGCCGAAGCCCTGCGGGGTGTCGAGCTTCATGGCCAGCGCGTACGACAGGGAGGCCAGCGAGACGGTCAGCAGCGCGACGAACGCGAAGCCGATGAGCACCCCGGGCAGCGGTGCCCTGAGCCCCATCGCGACCGCCGCCAGCACCAGCAGTACCGCCTGGAAGACGAAGACGGTGGCGTCCCGCAGCACCCGGCCCAGCAGCAGGGCCAGCCGGCTGACGGGGGTGACCCGCAGGCGCTCGACCACCCCCTGGCCCTTCTCCAGGATGATCGAGAAACCGGCGAACGAGGCGCCGAACAGGCCCAGTTGCAGCAGCAGGCCGGGCACGAGCACCTGCCAGGAACTGCCCCGCTCGCCGAGCGGGAGGCCGGTCAGCAGCGGGCCGAAGAAGAACAGGTACAGCAGCGGCATCAGGACGCCGAAGAGCAGCGCGAAGCGGGAGCGCAGCGACTGGCGCAGATAGCGGCCGTAGACGAGCGCGGTGTCGTGGAACAGCATGGGCGGGTCCTATACGGCTACGGGGGCGGCGTCGGCGGGCGTGGCGGTGCGGCCGGTGATGGCGAGGAACGTGTCCTGGAGCGAGGCGTCGACCGAGCCGGCGTACCGCAGTCTCAGGGCGCTCGGGGTGCCCTCGGCCGCGACCACGCCCCGGTCGACGACGACCAGGCGGTCGGAGAGCGCGTCGGCCTCGTCGAGGTAGTGGGTGGTCAGGAAGACCGTCGTGCCCTGCTCGTCGCGCAGCCGCCGGACCAGGGCCCACAGGTCGGCGCGGCCGCCGGGGTCCAGGCCCGTCGTCGGCTCGTCCAGGAAGAGCACCCGGGGCCGGTGGGTGAGCGCCATCGCGATGTCCAGGCGGCGCCGCTGGCCGCCGGAGAGCGCGCCGCACGGGCGGTCGAGCAGCCCGGTGAGGTCCAGGTCCCGGGCCAGCTCCTCGGCGCGCTCGGCGGCCCGCGCCTTGGCCAGGCGGTACAGGCGGCCCTGGGTGACCAGCTCCTCCCGCACGGTGATCTGCGGGTCGGCCCCGCCCGACTGCGCGACGTATCCGCACGCCCGGCGCACCCCGGCGGGGTCGGTCGCCAGGTCGTGGCCGGCCACCGTGGCGGTGCCGCCGGTGGGCGCGAGCAGCGTCGTCAGCATGCGCAGCGTGGTGGTCTTGCCGGCGCCGTTCGGGCCCAGGAAGCCGAGGATCTCCCCCTCGCGGACGGTGAGGTCGATGCCGCGCACGGCCCGCACCGGGCCGCGTTTGGTCCGGAAGGTACGGGCCAGCCCGGTCGTGGTGATGAGTGCCATGCCCCCAGAAAAACAGAGCGACTGAAAATTTGCAATGACCCCAATTTTTCGCGGGCCCCAGCGAAGCTAGGATGCCGCCATGGCCGAGGGACTCAGGGAACGGAAGAAACGGCAGACCAGGCAGTACATCTCGGATGTCGCCACGGGTCTGTTCCTGGAGCGCGGCTTCGACGCCGTCACCGTGGCGGAGGTCGCGGAGGCCGCGAACGTCTCGGTCAACACCGTCTACAACTACTTCCCGGCCAAGGAGGACCTCTTCCTCGACCGCTCCAAGGGGGTGGTCGACCGGCTTTCGCGCTGGGTGCGCGGCCGGCGTGACGGCGAGTCCGCCGCCCGGGCGGTCCTGCGCGAGCTGCGCGAGGAGGTCGAGTCCGTCTCGCCCCGGATCGGTCTGATGGACGGGTACGAGTCGTTCATGAGGGTCGTTCAGAACTCGCCCGCGCTGCGGTCCCGTATGTGGGCGATCGCCCAGGACGTCCTGCTCGACCTGGAGCGGACCCTGCGCGAGGAGACCGGCGCCGGCGCCGGCGACCCGGTCCCCGCCCTGATGGCCGGTCAGATCAGCTGGCTGCACTCGACCCTGCTGGCCGCCATCGGACAGCGCATGGTCGACGGCGGGACGCCCGCCGAGGTCTCCCGCGAGGCGCTCGTGCTGCTCGACGAGATGGAGGGGCTGCTGAGCGGCAAGGTGCTCAACTACGCCGTCCGGGGCGCACGGTGACCCTCCCCGGTGTGATGTCCGTCATGTGAGACGTGACGCGCGTTACTAACCGGTCACACAGCCCCTCACGAGCGCTAGTGTCCGCCCGAGAGAACCAAGGACAGCGCGTACCAGGGGAGTCGCAGTGGCACGGAAGCTCGCCGTCATCGGAGCCGGCCTCATGGGGGCCGGCATCGCCCAGGTCTCCGCGCAGGCGGGCTGGGACGTCGTCCTGCGCGACGTCACCGACGCGGCGCTCACCCGCGGCACGGACGGGATCAAGGCGTCGTACGACAAGTTCGTCTCCAAGGGCAAGCTGGCCGCCGGGGACGCCGAGGCGGCCCTGGCCCGCATCACCCCGACCACCGACCTCGACGCCGCCGCCGACGCGGATGTCGTCGTCGAGGCCGTCTTCGAGAAGCTGGACGTCAAGCACGAGATCTTCCGCGCGCTCGACAAGCTGGTGAAGGACGAGGCGATCCTCGCCTCCAACACCTCCGCCATCCCGATCACCAAGATCGCGGCCGTGACCGAGCGGCCCGAACGGGTCGTCGGCACGCACTTCTTCTCACCGGTGCCGATGATGCAGCTGTGCGAGCTGGTGCGGGGCTACAAGACCAGCGACGAAACGCTCGCCACCGCCCGGGAGTTCGCCGAGTCCGTCGGCAAGACCTGTATCGTCGTCAACCGCGATGTCGCCGGCTTCGTGACGACCCGGCTGATCTGTGCCCTCGTCATGGAGGCCGCCAAGCTCTACGAGTCGGGCGTCGCCACCGCCGAGGACATCGACCTCGCCTGCAAGCTGGGCTTCGGCCACGCCATGGGACCGCTGGCCACCGCCGACCTCACGGGCGTGGACATCCTGCTGCACGCCACGAGCAACATCTACACCGAGTCCCAGGACGAGAAGTTCGCCGCTCCCGAGTTGATGCGCCGGATGGTGGACGCCGGTGACATCGGCCGCAAGAGCGGGCAGGGCTTCTACACGCACTGAGACCGCGATCGCTCCGGAAAATGTCACACTCCGGAGTGAATTCGGTATCGGTTCGCTCACGGATGGCAACCTCCGACCGGTTAACGCCGTCAGAGGTTGCACACCGTTTTTCACTCATCACGGAGCAGGACACCGCACTCACGACTCACGCACACGGGGAGCGCATATGCACATCAGGGGCGACCACGCCGAGCTGGTCGTCGGGGGCCGCCTCGACGTCCGCAGCGCGGCGGACGCCCGTACGGTCCTGCACTCGGCCGTCGACGACGGAGCCGGCGATCTGGTGCTCGACCTGTCCGAGCTGGACTCCTGGGACGCCACCGGACTCGGCGTGATCATGGGGGCCCACCGGCGGGCCGGGCGCTGCGGCCGGCGGCTGGTGCTGCGCGGCGTACCGCCGCAGATGCAGCGCCTGCTGGTGGCCACCCGGCTGCACCGGATCCTGGCCATCGAGGGCGGCATCGGAGTGGAGACCCTGCCCCGGGTGTGACCCCGGTGCCCCATGCGGCGTCCGGAGGCCACCAGGGCGGGAGAGACCGGGACACCCCTCGGCGACCTGCCCGGCGCACGCAATCCTCACGAGACTGTGACGTCTCGGGCGGCGTGGCACCCCGGACTGTCGGAGATACTGAACGAAGGTTTAGGGTTCGGCTGCCCGCTGCCTCGAAACCCTCTAGCGGGCCCGGACCAGAAGCGACAGCGCGGTGTGCGGCAAGGCCGGGAGGAGCTTGTTGGACACACGACGCTTTTGGGGGCTTGAACCTATGGACCCGAACACCCGGGGACCCGAGGGCCACGGCCACGACGACGGGGGCACCGCCCGGTCGAGCGGATTCGAGACCGGGGGAGACGACGCGCCGCGCCAGCGCCCGCCCAGGGAATCCCTCACGCCCGACTTCGGACAGCACGCGCCCGCACTCGCCCGCACGGTGCGGCTCGTCTCCGGCGAGTACCTGCTCACCGTCAACCCCGTCGACGGCAGCGAGATCGAGCTGTGCCCGCCCGGGGAGCGGCCCGCGCCCCCCGAGAAGTTCACCACCGCCGAACGGGCGGAGGCCGACCGCGCCGCCAGGCCGCCCGTCCCGCCCGGTCCGACGCGGTCCGCGCTGCCGCTGGTGGCCCGCCAGGACGAACGCGACCGGCTCGTCAGGCTGCTAGCCCGCGGCCGCTCCGTACGCCTGACCGGACCCGCCGGCGCGGGCCGCACCAGCCTGCTGGACCTCGTCGCCGAGGACTGCGCCGACCTCGCCCCGGACGGCGTCATCCGCCTCAGCGGCTTCCGCCGCACCGCCGACGAGCTGCTGTACGACCTGTTCTACGCCGTCCACCGCGCGCCCCTGCACCGCCCCGGACGCGACGAACTGCTCCCCCGCGTCCGGGAGATCGGCGCGGTCGTCGTCCTCGACGACATCGAGTTCGGCGGCGCCGCGCTCGACGAGCTGCTGGACGCCACCCCCGAGTGCGCGTTCCTGATCGGCGCCACCCCGGACGTGCCCGCCCCCTCCGCCGGCTCCGCCGTCGAGGAGGTCTTCCTCACCGGCCTGGAGCGCGCGGACGGCGTGGAACTGCTGGAGCGCGCCGTCGGCCGCCCGCTGACCGAGGAGGAAGCCAACTGGGCCGGCGACCTCTGGTTCGAGTCCGAGGGCCTGCCGCTGCGCTTCGTCCAGGCCGGCGCCCTGCTGCGCCGGCGCGACCGGCTGCGGGCCGGCGCCGAGGCCGTCGACGAGTACGGCGTGTTCGCGGACGCCCGCCCCGCGGACGCCGTACCCCGGGACACGGCCGGGAACGACGGCCTCTCCCTGCCCTCGCTGGGCGAGGCCGCCGCGCCCGCCCCGCTGCTCGCCTCGCGGCTGAGCGCCTCCGCCCGCGCCACCCTGGAGTTCGCCGTCGCCCTCGGCGGCGAGGTGCCGCACCAGGCCCACCTGCCCGCCCTCGTCGGCGACACCCACGCGGACGCCGCCCTCGGCGAGCTGGCCGACTGCGGCCTGGTCTCCCCGGTCGGCGCCCGCTACCGGCTCGCCGCCGGCGTGCTCACCCAGCTCGAGGCCGCCGGCTACGCCGACGACATCCCCGGCCGGGCCCTGACCGCCGCCCGGCACTACGCCTGGTGGGCCGGACACCCCTCGGTCACCCCGGAACGCGTCTGCGCCGAGGCCGACGCCGTGCTGGCCGCCCTGGCCGTCCTGGCACCGGCCACCACACGGCCGGCCGAGGACGCCGAGAGTCCCGCCGTGGCCCTGGCCCGCACGGCGGCGCCCGCCTTCGCGGCCGGACTGCACTGGAGCGCCTGGGAGCGGGCGCTGCGCTGCGGAGCCGAGGCCGCGCGGCTCGCCGGAGACGTGGCCGAACAGGCCTACTTCCACCATGAACTCGGCGTCCTCGCGCTGTGCCAGGGGCACCTGGACCGGGCCCGCGCGGAGCTGGAGGCGTCCATCGGCCTGCGCGGCGCGCTCGCCGACAAGCGCGGCACGGTCGCCGGGCGGCGCGCCCTCGCCCTGGTCGCCGACCGGGCCGGCGACACCCCCGGGCTCGGCATCGAGACCACCACGCCCCTGCCCGGCCTCGCCGCGGCGGGCTTCGGCCCGTCCGCGGGGGAGGAGGCGCCCGACACCCTCCGCGAGGAGCCGGCCCCGCCGGCCAAGACCGCGCCCGCGGCCTTCCCGCCGCTCCGGCCGCCCACCGGGACCCCCGCCCCGGTGACCCGCCACGGCGCCTCCCCGGGCCCGTCCCGCGCGGCGCGCGGCGGCATCAGGGGGTTCGCCCGGCGCAACCTGGTGGCGGCGGGCGCGGGCGCGCTGCTCGTCGCCGTGCTGGGCACCGTCGTCACCCTCGGGGCCACCTCCGACAACGAGGGCGGCGGCGCCCCGTCCGACCGGGTCGGCGTCAATCCGTCCGCCAGCCCGGGCGCCGGCGACGACGGCCCGGGCGCCGACCGGGTGGACGACGACGGCGACGGCAAGGCATCCGGCGGCGACGGACCGGGTGCCGCCCGGCCCACGGACCCGGGCCCCGACGGCACCCTCGGCACCGCCGACGACCCGACGCCGACGAGTTCGGGCAGGCCGTCGGGCGGCCCGAGCGGCACACGGGAGCCGAGTGACCCCGGCGACCCCACGTCCGGTGAGCCGCCGACGTCCGGGAAACCGCCCACGTCCGGCAAGCCGCCGACGTCCGAGGAGCCGCCGAGCTCCGAGCCGCCGACGTCCGAGGAGCCGCCGAGCTCCCAGCCGCCGACGTCCGAGGAACCGCCCAGCTCCCAGCCGCCGACGTCGGAGGAACCGTCGAGCCCCGCGCCGCCTCCGCCGTCCACCACCGACTCGGCCAGCGGCCCCGCTCCCAGCGCCTCCACCACCACGGCGAGCGCGCCGGGCGGCGGAGCGCCGGGCTCCGCGTCGAGCACCGTCATCTGACACGGCGCCGCCGCCCGCCCCCTCCCCGGCGGATCCGGGCGCCGACACGGGAGAGGGCCGGGTCCGCTCGGCGGACCCGGCCCTCCTGTCGCTGCTGTCCGCGCCGGTCAGAACAACCGCAGCTTGTCGTCCTCGATGCCGCGCAGGGCGTCGTAGTCCAGCACCTGGCAGCCGATCCCGCGGTCGGTCGCGAGGACGCGGGCCTGGGGCTTGATCTCCTGGGCGGCGAAGACGCCGCGCACCGGGGCCAGGTGCGGATCGCGGTTCAGCAGGTCCAGATAGCGGGTGAGCTGCTCGACACCGTCGATCTCACCGCGCCGCTTGATCTCGACGGCGACGGTCTGCCCGTCGGCGTCCCGGCACAGGATGTCGACGGGGCCGATGGCCGTCGGGTACTCGCGGCGGATGAGGGTGTAGCCCTCGCCGAGCGTCTCGATGCGGTCGGCGAGCAGCTCCTGGAGGTGCGCTTCCACGCCGTCCTTGATCAGGCCGGGGTCCACGCCCAGCTCGTGCGTGGAGTCGTGGAGGATCTCCTCCATCGTGATGATGAGCTTCTCGCCCGCCTTGTTGACGACGGTCCACACACCCTCGTCGTCGCCGGTGCCCTCCTTCAGCGTGCAGGGCGGCGACATCCAGTTGAGGGGCTTGTAGGCCCGGTCGTCGGCGTGGATCGAGACGCTGCCGTCCGCCTTGACCAGGATCAGGCGGGGCGCCGAGGGGAGGTGGGCGGTGAGCCGCCCGGCGTAGTCGACGGAGCAGCGGGCAATGACGAGACGCATGGTCGGCAACGCTACTCGACGCGCCCGCCCCGACGCGATTCGCACTCCTGAACCGGGCCGGCCGGGCCGTCGGCGGGACGCCCCACTTCTCCCATTGGTCCCATCTTGCACACTGGCCGATTGTGCGCCTACGGCTTGGTGCCCATCTGGGCATTCTCCTGGTGCGGCCCCGTCCAGATGCTTACGGTATTGAACGGGAGGTCGCGAGGTGTGTACGCAGCGTGTCCGTCTTCGTGGGCTTCCCTTACTGTCCGGCAACCCCTGCTGGTCGGGGGTGCGAGAGGAGAACCCATGTCGCTCGACGTCTCACCGGCCCTACTCGAACAGGCCGAGCGAGGCGAGGTCGACGAAGCCGACTTCGTCGACTGCGTCCGGACCTCCCTGCCCTACGCATGGGAGATGATCAGCTCCCTGGTGGCACAGCTGAAGGTCGACGGCGGAGCGTTCGCCGACAACCAGACGCCCCCGCCGGACGAGCAGGCACGCGGTCAGCTGCTGCGTGCGCTTGCGAGTGACGCGATACGCGGCGCGCTGCAACGGCACTTCGGTGTGCGACTGGCTTTCCAGAACTGCCACCGGGTGGCGGTGTTCCCGTTGGACTCCTCCGTCGACGAGACGCTGGCCCGCTTCACCTCGGTGCGCGGGCAGTTGCTGAACCAGTCGCCGGAGCTCCGCGACTGCTGACGCGGTGATCGTCGGTTTGCCGCTCCGTACGTGTGAGGCGCAGTGCGTGCCGGAGCGGCAAGCTCCCCGTGGAGAAGGGTGGTTCAGCGCAGCTGGGGCAGTACCTCGGCTCCGAGCCGCCGCAGGTTCTCCTCGGTCGCCGCGAGATCGCCGGAGCCCTCCACCAGCAGCGCGAAACGGGTGATCCCGGTCCGCTCACTGGTCGCCGCGAGCCGGTCGGCGCACAACCGCGGCGTGCCCACCGGGTGCAGCCCGCAGAGCAGTTCGGTGTACGCCACCGGATCCCGCATCTGCCGGGCCCGGCCGTCGACCGTGACATGAGCGTCGAGCCCCTGCCGCAGCCAGCCCGGCATGATCTTCAGCAGCGCCTCGGCCGCGTCCGCGCGCCGGTCCGCGATCTGGCAGACCCCGGCCGAGACATGGGCCGCGCCGCGGACCTCTTCCGGCGGGCGCCCGCACTCCTGCGCGTGCCGCCGCCACAGGCCGACCATCTCGGCCTTCTCCTCGTCCCCGACATGCATGCCGAGCAGCATCGGCAGCCCGCGCTCGGCGGCCAGGCGCACGCTCGCCGGGGAGGTGCAGGCGACGACGACCTCCGGCCCCGGGGCGTCCGTCAGGGACTCCGACGGCCGCGGCACGACGGGGACTTGGCGGAAGCGGAAGCGTTCGCCGTCACCCGACACGGCCGGTTCACGCAGCCAGCGCGTCAGCAGGTCGAGCGACTCCGGGAACCCCCGTTCGTACGCCTCCAGTCCTCCGCCGAACACCTCCAGGTCGACCCATGGACCGCCGCGCCCCACCCCGAGCGAGAACCGCCCGCCGCTGGTGAGGTGGAGCAGCGCGGCCTGCTCGCCGAGGGCGACGGGGTGGGTGGTGGGCAGTACGCTGACCGCCGTGCCGACCCGGATGCGCCGGGTGCGGCCCAGCAGTAAAGCGGCGAGGGTGACGGCGGACGGGCATGTGCCGTACGGCACGAAGTGGTGCTCGGCCAGCCAGACCGAGTCGAGGCCGGCCTCCTCGGCGACCTCGGCGGAGCGGACCGCGCGGTGCAGCGGCTCCCCCTGGCCCTGACCCGGGAACTGGGCCGCCAACACGAAACTTCCCACACGCATTGCTGTTCCTGCTTCCTGGCTCCGACGCGGAGCTCCCCCAACGGGCATAACCGTCTGACACGTGCCGAGGACACGGTCATGACGGGGACATGTGCCGCTCGTCTGCATGCGGGTGGGGCTCCGCGGAGAGGCTGTGTACAGTGCCGCGGGGCCCGCGGCGGGAGACGGGCATGTGCGCCGTACGCGTACCCCGGTGCGCGCCGCGTAGGCTGGATGCGGCCCTTACTTCCCGTATAGCCCCGTGAGGTGTGCTGTGTCCCCGCGTCGCAACCGACCCAAGGGAGCCGGTTCCTCAGGCCGGAGCGCCGAGGACGACCGCCCCGGCCGCTACGGCGGCTGGCAGTCCAGCGAGTGCTGGCAGGGCGAGGAGTGGAGCGTGCGGCACGTGGCGGGCGCGAGCGCGCGGGGCAAGGCCTACCGCTGCCCCGGCTGCGACCAGCTGATCCCCGACAACGTCCCGCACGTGGTGGCCTGGGCGCAGCACGCGGGTGTCGACGACCGGCGCCACTGGCACCGGGCCTGCTGGAACGCGAAGGACCGCCGCACCACGCGGGTGCAGCGGTCCCGTAACGCGCCGCGGTTCTGAGGGCGGATCAGCGGATCACACGTCCCGCTTCTCCAGCAGCGCGAAGGCGCCGGCGAAGACGACGGCCGTCACGCCCAGCACGATCCACAGCGGGTCCCAGCCGGAGGGGCCGGAATCGCTGAGGGACTGGGTGTAGAAGACGCTGAGCTGGTTCGGGATGGAGTACTCCAGCAGGGCCTGGCGCACGTCCTCCAGCGACCGCGAGAACATGAACAACGCGATCACCAGCGGGGCGAGCACCGCGCCGATCATCAGGGTGATGGCGCCCGCCGAATGCCGGATGACCGAGCCCACGGCGAGGGAGAGCAGGCCGAGCAGGGCGATGTAGAGGGAGATCCCGACGGTGGCCTTCAGCCACTCGCCGCCGGTCGGGTCCGCCGCGCCGTTGCCCTCCAGCATCGCGACGTGCGCGACCGCGACGAGCGAGGACGACACCAGCGTCACGGTGAACGCCACCAGGAAGAACACCACGGCCTTCGCCGCCAGCACCCGGCCCCGGCTGGGGCAGGCCGTCATGGTGGTGCGGACCATGCCGGTGCCGTACTCCGAGGCCGTGGTCAGCACGCCGAGCGTGATGACGCACATGCTGCCGAGCAACAGCCCGAACAGCCCCAGGGACAGCGCGTTCTCACCGGACAGGTCGGACGAGGAGCTCGCCACCACCCCGCCGGCCAGCAGACCGATGCCGACCACCAGCAGCACGAACACGCCCAGCGTCCACATCGTGGAGCGCACCGACTTCATCTTCGTCCACTCGGACGCGACCGCGTGCCCGAGGTGTGTGCGCACCACCGGGATCGGCGAGGCGTAGGAGGGGAACGACGGACCGGGCGCCGCCTGCCGGTCGGGCGCGGCCTGCGGCATCGGGGGCTGGGGCGTGCTCATCGGGCGTCCTCGGACGTGGTCGGGTCGGTGACGGGCGCGGGGGCGGGAGCGCCCGCCGGGTGCGGCGCCGTGTGCCGGGGCGGCGGCGGGGCGTACCAGCCGGGCTGGCCCTGGCCGGGGACCGGCACCGGCGGCTGGGCGCCGGGCGGCGGCGGCTGCTGGAGACCGGCCTTCTGGTCGGCGGTCGAGCGGTAGTCGACGACGCCCTGCGTCATGCGCATGTACGCCTCCTCCAGGGACGCCTGGTGCGGCGACAGCTCCCACAGCCGTACGCCGGCCTGGTGCGCGAGGTCACTGATGCGGGGCAGCGCCAGCCCCGTCACCCGCAGCGCGCCGTCCTGCTCCGGCAGCACCTGCCCGCCCGCCTCGGTGAGCGCGATGGTCAGCTTCTCGCGCAGCTGCGGCTCGGTGTCCGGCGTCCGGACCCGGGCGAAGCCGGCGGAATTGGCCGCGATGAAGTCCCTCACGCTCATGTCGGCGAGCAGCTGCCCGCGCCCGATGACGATCAGATGGTCCGCGGTCAGCGCCATCTCGCTCATCAGATGGGAGGAGACGAAGACCGTACGGCCCTCCGCGGCGAGCGCCTTCATCAGGTTGCGCACCCAGAGGATGCCCTCGGGGTCGAGGCCGTTGACCGGCTCGTCGAAGAGCAGCACCTGGGGGTCGCCCAGCAGCGCGGCGGCGATGCCGAGCCGCTGGCCCATGCCGAGGGAGAAGCCCCTGGACCGCTTCCGGGCCACGTCCTGCAAGCCGACCACGCCGAGCACCTCGTCCACCCGCCGGGCCGGGATGCCCGAGAGCTGGGCGAGGCTCAGCAGATGGTTGCGGGCCGAGCGGCCGCCGTGCACGGCCTTGGCGTCGATCAGGGCGCCGACCTGCCGGGGCGCGTTGGGCAGCTTGCGGTACGGGTAGCCGCCGATCGTCACCTGTCCCGAGGTGGGGTTGTCCAGGCCGAGGATCATGCGCATCGTCGTCGACTTGCCCGAGCCGTTCGGCCCGAGGAAGCCGGTGACGGCGCCCGGCCGCACCTGGAAGGACAGGTTGTGCACAGCGGTCTTGTCGCCGTAGCGCTTGGTCAGGCCGACTGCCTCGATCATGCTCCGCACCCATCGAAAGGTTCAGGACAGCGGGGCACACGCCCCCGTAAGGGATAGGAGCATAACCAGCCGCCGGCGGTTCCCGTCGAGGATAAGCATTACCCTCCGTTACTACGCGTCGCGGCGCCTGAGCACCAGGTAACCGCCGATCAGCGCGGCCGCCACCCACAGCACCATGATGCCGAGGCCGCCCCACGGGCCGTACGGAGTGTCGTCGCCGACCGGGGGCACCACCTGCATGATCTTGCTGCCGGCCTGGTCGGGCAGGAACCGGCCCACCTTCTCGGTCGCGTCGACCGCGCCGAGGATGCCGGAGATCAGGAAGAAGAACGGCATCAGGATGCCGAGCGACAGCATCGGCGAGCGCAGCATCGCGGCGACGCCCATCGAGAACATCGCGATCAGGGTCATGTACACCCCGCCGCCGCAGACCGCCCGCAGCACGCCCGGGTCGCCGAGCGACGCCTTCAGGTCGCCGAGCATCGCCTGCCCGAGGAAGAAGGCGGCGAAGCTGGTGGCCATGCCCACCACCAGCGCCAGGACAGTGGCGACCGAGATCTTGCCGAACAGGAAGGCGCCGCGCTGGGGCACGGCCGCCAGCGAGGTGCGGATCATCCCGGAGCTGTACTCGTTCGCCACCACGAGCACCCCGAACACGATCATCGCGAGCTGTCCGAGGCTCATCCCGGCGAAGCTGGTGAAGGTCGGGTCGAAGGAGACCCGGTCCTGTGCGCTCATGTTGTCGTACTCGCTCTTCGACAGCGCCGAGATCAGCATGCCGAGGGCGATGGTGACGACCACGGCCAGGGACAGCGTCCACACCGTGGACGCCACCGACCGGATCTTGGTCCACTCGGACCGGACGACCTGTGCCGTGGCCATGCTCAGCCCCTCCTCCACTCGCTGCCCCACTGCTGCTGCTCCCGCTGCTGCCCGGCAGGCTGCCCACCGTGGGCGTGGTACTCCACCGACTCGGCCGTCAGCCGCATGAACGCCTCCTCCAGCGATGCCTGCTGGGGGGAGAGCTCGTGCAGCACGATCCGGTGCTGAGCGGCCAGCTCGCCGATCCGCTCCGACTTGTCGCCGTCCACCTCCAGCACCTCGGCGCCGCTCTCGGCGACCGTGATCCCGTCCTCGTGCAGCACGTCGAGCAGCCGCTCGCGCTGCGGGGTGCGGATCCGCACGTAACTGCGCGAGTTCCGCGCGATGAAGTCGGCCATCGAGGTGTCGGCGAGCAGCCGGCCCTGCCCGATGACGACCAGATGGTCCGCGGTCAGCGCCATCTCGCTCATCAGATGGGAGGAGACGAAGACCGTGCGGCCCTGCGCGGCCAGCGCCTTCATCAGGTTGCGGATCCAGTGGATGCCCTCGGGGTCGAGGCCGTTGACGGGCTCGTCGAACATCAGGATCCGCGGGTCGCCCAGCAGCGCCGCGGCGATGCCCAGCCGCTGTCCCATACCGAGCGAGAAACCCTTGGCCTTCTTCTTCGCGACCGCCGTCAGGCCGACGACGTCCAGCACCTCGTCGACCCGTCTGGCCGGGATGGCGTTGGCCTGGGCCAGGCACAGCAGATGGTGGTAGGCGCTGCGTCCGCCGTGCACCGCCTTGGCGTCCAGCAGGGCACCGATGTACTTCAGCGGGTCCTTGAGTTCGTCGTAGTGCTTGCCGTCGATGCGCACGTCTCCCGCGGTGGGCCGGTCGAGCCCCAGCACCATCCGCATCGTGGTCGACTTGCCCGCACCGTTGGGCCCGAGAAAGCCCGTGATGATGCCGGGTCTGACGGCGAACGTGAGATTGTTGACCGCCACTTTCTCGCCGTACCGTTTCGTCAGCCCCTCGAGCTCGATCATGCCGCCCACGCTAAAACGGGACGGAGCCCTCTGCCACCGCAGTGACAGGGGGCTCCGTAGGTTTTCAGCCGGTGATACGCGGGGCTGTTACCGGGTCTGCTGCGCGGGCACGCCGCGGGAAGTCGACTCGTCGTCCGTGGAGGGCGTGCCGGCGGCGGCCACCGCGGCACCCGTGAGCGTCGCCAGCATCTCGCGCACGTTCGTCAGCTGCGCGTTGATGGAGTCGCGGCGGTTGGTGAGCGCCGCGAGCTCGCGCTCGGACTCCGAACGGATGCGGTCGGCCTTGGCGTTGGCGTCGGCCACGATGTCCTCGGCCTGGCGCTGCGCCGTCTCGACGGTCTGCCGGGCACGGCGCTCGGCGTCCGTGCGCAGCTTCTCCGCCTCCAGACGCAGCTGTTCCGCCCGGTGCTCGATCTCCGCCAGCCGCTTCTCCGCCTTCGCCTGACGAGAGGCCAGGTCCCGCTCGGACTGCTCGCGCCGCTTGGCGAGATTCGTCTCGAAGTCGGCGGCGGCCTGCGCGGCCTTGGCCCGGGTCTCCTCGAAGAGGGCCTCCGCCTCCTCACGCTTGGACTGCGCGTCCTTCTGCGCCTCGGCGCGCAGCTGGGCGGCGTCACTCTTGGCCTTCTCGACGATCCGTACGCCCTCGTCCTCGGCCTTCGCCTTGCGCTCGGCGGCGTACGACTCGGCGTCGTTGCGCACCTGCTGGGCCGCCGACTCGGCGAGCTCGCGGTGCTGCTCGGCCGCGCGACGGGCCTCCTCGCGCAGGTCCTTCGCCTCTTCCTCGGCGAGCCGCAGGATCTTCTCGACCCGTGCGCCGAGACCCGCGTACGACGGCTCGGCCTCGCTGATCTGGGCCTGAGCGTTCTGGGTCTCGAGGTGGAGCTCCTCGATGCGCTTTTCCAGAGCGGTGATGCGGGCGAGAGCACTGTCACGGTCGGAGACGAGCTTGGAGATACGTTCGTCCACCTGAGCGCGGTCGTACCCACGCCGCACAAGCTCGAAGCCGTAGGGGGAAGTGTCGCTCATGGGGTTCCTGTCGAAAGAGACCGGTGAGGTGATAGCTGGAATCCTAGGGGTCCGGGCGGCGTGTCATCGAGCAGAAGCCCGATTGGACGGGAGAATGACACCCCTTTCGAGTGGCTAACCGTTGGGCGGCTTGCCAAACATAGGGTCAAAGGCCCTAGCAGACACCGGAATCGCACCTCCTCGCTAGCTGTCCGACGATTTGCCACCCGATCGGGGGGCGCCCACGGCAGCGCCCGCCTTGACGCCGCCGTCCTTGCCGGCCGCCGGTGCCTCGAAGGATTCCAGGGCCTCCAGCACGTCCTGGACCCGCGAGATCTCCGCGTTGATGTCCTCGCGGCGGCGCACCAGGACCTCCAGCTCGCGCTGGCCCTCCTCGACCGTGCGCCGGGCCTCCCGCACCGCCTCGGCCTTGATCTCCTCGGCCTCCTTGACGAGCGTGGCCTTCTTCAGCTCGGCTTCCTTCAGCAGCCCCTCGGCCTTCTTGACGGCGGCGATCCGCACCTTGCCGGCCTCGGAGTTGGCCTCCGAGACGATCTCCTTGGCCTTCGCCTCCGCCTCGGCGAGCTGCTCCTCGGCCGCCTTCACCAGCGCGTCGCACCGGTCGCCGGCCGACTTCATCGCCTCGGCGGCCTCGCGGCGGGCCCGCTCGTGCAGCTCCTCGATCTCGGTGGTGACGCGGTCGCGCAGCTCCTCGGCGCGCTCCCTGATCTGGGTGGCGTCCCGGCGGGCGCCCACGAGCAGCTCGTCCGCGTCCGAGCGGGCCTTCTCCACCAGGGTGTTGCCCTGGACCGTCGCCTCGGAGACGATCCGCTCGGCCTCCTTGCGGGCCACGCCCACCATCTGGTCCGCCTGCGCCTCGGCGTCCGCCGTGGTCTTCAGCGCCTGCTGCTGGGCCTCGGTGAGCAGCTTGTCCGCCTCGGCCGTGGTCTCGGTGATGAGCTTGTCGACCTGCTCGGCCGCCTCCGAGCGCCGCTTGTTGGCCTCCTTGCGGGCCTCGTCGAGGGTCCGCTCGGCCTCCTCGCGGGCCGCCGTGGTCACCCGCTCGGCCTCCGCCGCCGCCTCGGCCTTGACCCGCTCCGCCTCCGTGCGGATCCGCTCGGCGTGCTGCTGCGCCGAGCCGACCGTCTCGGCGGCCTCGGCACGCAGCCGCTCCGCCTCCCCGGTGGCGTCCGCCACCAGCTTGTCCGCCGCGGCGACCGCCTCGCCGCGCACGCGTTCGGCCTCGGTGGCCGCCTCCGTCCGGACCCGCTCGGCCTCCTGCTCGGCCTCGGTCCGCACCCGCTCGGCCGCGGCGGCCGTCTCGGTGCGGATCCGCTCCGTCTCGGCGGCCGTCTCCGTGGTCAGCCGCTCCGCCTCGGCACGCGCCTCGGTGATCAGCGTGTCCGCCTGCGTCGCCGCGTCCGACCGGATGCGGTTGGCGTCCTCGCGGGCGTCCGCCCGGGTACGCGCCGCCGCCTGGTCGGCCTCCGCGAGGGCGTCCGACGCCTCCGTGCGCACCCGCTGGGCGTGCTCGGCGACATCCGTGCGGATCCGCTCGGCTTCGGCCATCGCCTCGGACACCGTGCGCTCGGCGAGCGCCTTGGCCGCCTCCGACTCCTCCTGCGCCTCACGCCGCAGACGGGTGGCGTCCTCGCTCGCCCGGTCGCGCTCCGCGTAGGCGTCGGAGCGGACCCGGTCCGCCTCCTCCTCGGCCTCCCGGCGCGTACGCTCCGCCGCGTGCTCGGCGGCGCTGCGCAGCCCGGCGATCTCCTCCTGCGCCTGCTCGTGCAGCCCGGCCACCGAGTCGCGCACCTGCTGCGCGTGCTGCTCGGCCGCCGACACCATCTCCGTGGCGCGGCGGTCGGCCTCCTCGACCAGGCGGGTCGCCTCGGTCTGCGCCTCCTCCACGCGCTTGCGCGCGGAGGCCAGCAGCTCCTCGCTCTGCTCCCGGGCCCGCGCGCGCTCCTGGTCGGCCTCCTGCCGGGCGGCGCCCACGAGCTCCTCGGCCTCACGCCGGCGCCGGGCCGCCTCCTCCTGCGCCGCGGCCAGCGTCTCCGACGCCTCCGCGGCGATCCGCTCGGCGGCGGCCTGTGCCTCCGCCCGCATCCGGTCGGCGCTCTCCTGCGCCTCCGACTTCAGCCGCTCCGCCTCGGCCGCGGCCTCCGAGCGCAGGCGTACGGCGACGGCCTCGCCCTCCGCGCGGGAGGCGGACGCGTCGGAGGCCGCGTCGGTCCGCAGCCGCTCGGCCTCCGCCTCGGCCTGCTGCCGGAGCGTGCGGATCCGCTCGGCGGACTCCGTGCGCAGCCGCTCGGCCTCCTCCGACGCCTCCCGGCGCAGCCGCGCGGCCTCCTCACGCGCCTCGGTCAGCGCCCGCTCGGCGGCGGCGAGCCGCTCCTCGGCCTCCGCCTTCTGCCGCGCCAGCTCCTCGGCGGCCTCCGACCGGCGGGCCGCCATCGCCTGCTCGGTCTCCTCGCGCAGCTCGCGCGCGGCCCGCTCGGCGTCCTCCTTGAGCGCCTCTGCCTGTTCGAGGACCTCCGTACGGTGCCGCTCCGCCTCCGCGCGGGTGCGCTCCAAGGTCTCCTCGGCCTGCCGGCGCAGCACGGTGGCCCGCTCGATGGCCTCGGTGCGGACCTTCTCGCTGTCCGCGGTCGCCGTCCGCCGCAGCTCGTCCGCGTCCGCCTTGGCCTTGGCCAGCAGTTCCTCGGCGGTCTTCGCCGCCTCCTCGATCTGCGTCACGGCCTCGCGGCGCGCCTCCGCGCGGATCCGGTCGCCCTCGTCGACGGCGTCGGCGCGCAGCTGCTCGGCCTCGCCGCGCAGCCGGCGGGCCTCCTCCTGCAGCTCGACCGTCTTGGCGCGGTACTCCTTGGTGTCGTCCTTCGCCGCGCCCTTGAGCTGCTCGGCGATGTCGTGCGCCTCGGCGCGCAGCCGGTCCGCCTCGGCCTCGGCCTCCTTGCGGATCCGCTCCGCCTCCTCGGCGGCGGCCTTCGTGGTCTTCTTGGCCTCCTCGGACGCCTTGTTCAGGACGTCCTCGGCGGTCTTGGCGGCCTTCGACAGCTGCGTCGCCGTCTCCTCGGCGGCGATCGTACGGGCCTTCTCGGCGGCCTCGGCGACGATCTTCTCCGCCTCCGCGCGGGCGTCGGCGACGAGCTGCTCGGCCTCGGCCCGGGTGGACTCGGCCTCCTTGGTGGCCTCGCCGACCAGCCGGGCGACCTGCTCCTTGGCCACCCGGGTGCGCTGCTCGTTGGCCGACTCGGCGCTCGCCAGCGCCTTGGTCGCGGCCTCCTTCGCCTCGGACACCAGCCTCTCGGCCTCGGCGCGGGCCTCGCGCAGCGCCGTCTCGGCCTCGGCCATGCGCCGCTCGGCGGCCCGGCTCAGCTCCTGGGCCTGGCGGCGGGCGGCCTCGGACTCGGTGGCGGTGGTGGTGCGCAGCTGCTCGGCGTGGTCGGTGGCCTCCTGGGCCTGTGCCGAGGCGGCGTTCAGCAGCCGTTCGGCGTCCGCGCGGGCACGGCGCAGCAACTGCTCGGCCTCCGCGCGGGCCGCCTCCGCCTCGCTCCGGAGCCGCTGCCGGGCCTCGGCGGTCAGCCGCTCGGCCTCCGCGCGGGCGGCGGACAGGGACTGCTCGGCCTCCGCGCGGGACTCCTCCAGGAGCCGGCGGGCCTGCTGCTCGGTGCGGGCGCGCAGCTGCTCCGCCCAGGCCACGTTCTCGTTGACGTGCGACTCGACGGTCTGGCGGCGCTCGGCGAGCTCCTGGTCGAGCTGCTGGCGGCGCGTCACCGCCTCCTGGTGCAGCTCCGCCTGGAGGCGGGCCGCCTGCTCGGCGTGCTCCTGGAGGATGCGCTGGGTCTGCGCCCGGGCCTGGCTCAGCTCACGCTCGGCGTCGGCGCGGATCTGGTCGGCCTGCATCTGCGCGTTGCGCAGCAACTGCTCGGCCTGGTAGCCGATGTCGGCGCTGTCGTAGGCGGGCCGGGACATGATGGTGCGGCGCGCCTCGTGCAGCTTGGCGCGCAGCACCTCGACCTGGTAGCCGAGGTCCTCGGCGTGCTGGATCGCCTTTTCCCGCTCGGTCCTCAGCCGCTTCATCTCGGCCTCGAACCGAGAGAGGTGGTCGACGTCAGCCGCCGGCTCTGGCTCCTGGCTCTCGTAGCCCCGCACTGCGCGGTCCCATCCGTCCCCTGGTCGCAAATCTCTCCGAACGAGCCGCCGTCCGTCCGCCGGACGGGGCCCTGGGGGAATGGTGTCAGATCAACGGCGGGGCATGGGCTGCTGCCCCGGCGCCCGTCCCCCGAAACCCGGTCCCCGGCGGTCCTGTCACCTGGTGGCGGCAGGACCGGGTCACCCTGGATTGAGCGGCGACCGCACCCAACCCTACCGGCCCCTTTGTACGAGGGTCAGTGCTCAGGTGCCTCAACGGGCGCCGAAGTCACCAGTTCTGTCAGGACGCCATGACAGTCCTTGGGGTGCAGGAAGGTGATCCGCGACCCCATGGACCCGCGGCGCGGCTCGTCGTACAGGACGCGCACGCCCTTGTCCCGGACGGCCGCGGCGTCGCCGTCCACGTCCGCCGTGCCGAAGGCGATGTGGTGGACGCCCTCGCCGTTCTTGGCGAGCCACTTGGCGACGGCGCTGTCCTCCCGGATCGGTTCGAGCAGCTGGAGGTACGAGGCACCCCCGTCGGACGTATCGTTGATCTTGAGCATGGCCTCTCGCACGCCCTGCTCCTCGTTGACCTCGGTGTGGAACACCTCGAAGCCGTAGGTGGCACGGTAGAACTCGACGGTCGTGTCGAGGTCGTGGCAGGCGATCCCGATGTGGTCGATTCGCGTCAGCATGGATTCAGTGCAGCGCTCCGGAGGTGGTTACGCAACGTGCGCGCGATCACACCGACAGCCCGGTGACGGGCGGGATACCGCTCAGTACATTCGAGTAAACCCTCGTTCACTCCTCGGCCGTCCCAGGCCGGTAAGGGGATCGCAGCTCATGTCTTCTGCAACGAACGGCACGACGTCCGTCATCGTCGCGGGTGCCCGCACCCCGATGGGGCGGCTGCTCGGCTCGCTGAAGTCCTTCTCCGGAGCCGACCTCGGCGGCTTCGCGATCAAGGCCGCCCTCGACCGTGCGGGGATCGGGGGCGACCAGGTGCAGTACGTGATCATGGGCCAGGTGCTCCAGGCCGGGGCGGGGCAGATCCCGGCACGGCAGGCCGCCGTCAAGGCGGGCATCCCGATGAACGTACCGGCCCTGACCATCAACAAGGTGTGCCTGTCGGGCCTGGACGCCATTGCCCTGGCCGACCAGCTCATTCGCGCCGGCGAATTCGACATCGTCGTCGCCGGCGGCCAGGAGTCCATGACCAACGCGCCGCACCTGCTGCCCAAGTCCCGCGAGGGCTTCAAGTACGGCGCGGTGCAGATGCTCGACGCCATGGCCTACGACGGGCTGACCGACTCCTTCGAGGGCATCGCCATGGGCGAGTCGACCGAGAAGCACAACGCGCGGCTGGGCATCGGGCGCGAGGAGCAGGACGCCGTGGCCGCGCTCTCCCACCAGCGGGCCGCCGCCGCGCAGAAGAACGGCGTCTTCGAGGCCGAGATCACGCCGGTGGAGATCCCGCAGCGCAAGGGCGACCCGGTGCTCTTCAGCAAGGACGAGGGCATCCGGGCGGACACCACGGCGGAGTCGCTGGGCAAGCTGCGCCCCGCCTTCTCCAAGGACGGCACGATCACCGCCGGGTCCTCCTCGCAGATCTCCGACGGCGCCGCGGCCGTGGTCGTGATGAGCAAGGCCAAGGCGCGGGAGCTCGGGCTGGACTGGATCGCCGAGATCGGCGCCCACGGGAACGTGGCCGGGCCGGACAACTCGTTGCAGTCGCAGCCGTCGAACGCGATCACGCACGCGCTGAAGAAGGAAGGGCTGGAGGTCTCGGATCTCGATCTGATCGAGATCAACGAGGCGTTCGCGGCCGTCGCCGTGCAGTCAATGAAGGATCTTGGGGTTTCCATCGAAAAGGTGAATGTCAATGGCGGCGCCATTGCCCTGGGTCACCCGATCGGGATGTCCGGGGCGCGGCTCGTCCTCCATCTGGCGCTGGAGCTGAAGCGGCGCGGCGGCGGAGTCGGCGCGGCGGCGCTGTGCGGCGGCGGCGGGCAGGGTGACGCGCTGATCGTGCGGGTACCGAAGGCCTGACGGCGTCTTCGGGGCCGGTTGACCCACCTTCTCCTACTCGGGAACGGAGCTGTGATGCAGGACGTCTCCACGCTGGTGGCCCAGGCCAGGGAAGGCCGACCGCGGGCCGTGGCCCGGCTGATCTCACTGGTGGAGGGGGCGTCCCCGCAGCTCAGGGAGGTGATGGCGGCGCTGGCGCCGCTGACCGGCGGGGCGTACGTGGTGGGGCTGACCGGGTCGCCGGGCGTGGGCAAGTCCACGTCGACGTCGGCGCTGGTGACCGCGTACCGCAAGCAGGGCAAGCGGGTCGGCGTGCTCGCGGTGGACCCGTCCTCGCCGTTCTCCGGCGGCGCGCTGCTCGGTGACCGGGTGCGGATGTCGGAGCACGCCTCCGACCCCGGCGTCTACATCCGGTCCATGGCGACCCGGGGGCACCTGGGCGGTCTCGCGTGGGCCGCGCCCCAGGCGATCCGGGTGCTGGACGCGGCCGGATGCGACGTGATCCTCGTCGAGACCGTCGGCGTCGGCCAGTCGGAGGTGGAGATCGCCGCGCAGGCCGACACCTCCGTGGTGCTGCTGGCGCCGGGCATGGGGGACGGGATCCAGGCGGCCAAGGCCGGGATCCTGGAGATCGGTGACGTGTACGTGGTGAACAAGGCCGACCGGGACGGGGCGGACGCCACCGCCCGCGAGCTGAACCACATGCTGGGGCTGGGGGAGGCGCGCGGGCCCGGTGAGTGGCGTCCGCCGATCGTCAAGACGGTCGCGGCGCGGGGCGAGGGCGTCGACGAGGTCGTCGAGGCGCTGGAGAAGCACCGGGCGTGGATGGAGGAGCGGGGCGTGCTGGCGGAACGCCGGCTGGCGCGGGCCGCGCGCGAGGTCGAGACGATCGCGGTGACGGCCCTGCGGGAGCGGATCGGCGACCTGCACGGGGACCGGCGGCTGGGGGCGCTGGCGGAGCGGATCGTGGCGGGCGAGCTGGACCCGTACCGGGCGGCGGACGAGCTGGTGGCGGGGGTGACCGGGGGCTGAGGGGGGCTTCCCTCGGCACGTTGTGCCTGCGGCGCCTCGCCGGTGGGGGTGCCCCTTGATGCCCGCGGCGCCTGTGCGGCTTCGGGTCGGGTGCGCCGTGGTGTCTGCGGGGCGTGCGGGTCCGGTGGGGGTGCCGTCGTGCCTGCGGCGCCTGTGCGGCTCCGGTGGGGGTGCGCGTAGCGCCGGGGGTTTCGGGGTGGGGCGGGCCGCGTCGGGGGGTGTCCGTCCTCGCAACGGCGCGGAATCGGTGGGTGACCAATGTGCCGGGGTTGACGCGCCAACCGCTGCGGGCGGACACCCCCCGACACGTCCCTTCTCGCCGTGGGCGACCGCGGGTGCGTCCCCTTCCGGTCCGGCCGTAGCCGAACGGTTTGATCCGCCGGTGGCGGCCCGCCACCGGCGGTCGTGTCAGTCGTCGTCGTGGTCCGGGGTGACCTTCGCCGTCCTCAGGTCGACCAGCCAGTCGTGGCCGTCGGAGCCGTGCGACTCCACCTCCCAGCCCGGGGAGCGCCCGTCCTCGTCCAGGTCGACCGAGGTCACCCGGCCTGCCTTGCCCGCGACGGCCTTCGCGGCGTCGGCGGCCGTCACCGAGGCGCCCTTCAGGGCGGACCGCGCCGCGGCGGTGCCCTCGTCCTCGTCGTTCTCGGTGTGGGCGTCGACGACCTTGCCGGTGCCGGCGTCGACCGTGACGCCGCGCCAGGTGCTGTCGGGGGTGAGGACGTCGACCTCCCAGACCGTCCTGCCGCCGTCGTCGTCCTCGTCGTCCAGTTCGGCGGAGACCACCGTGCCCGCGGTGTGCCGCAGGGCGGAGGCGATGGCCTCCGGGGCCGTCACCCCGGTGACGGACGCCCGCGCGGGGGCGCCGCCCCGGTCGTCGGTGTCGTCGTCGTGCGCGTCGTCGTCCGAGGCGCGCGTATCCGCCTGCCGCGCCGGACCCTCGTCGTCGGCCGTGATCGCCAGCGCCGTCGCCGTACCGCCACCGATCAGTGCGGCAGCCGTCACGGCGGCGATCACGATGTTGCGCTTCATGAGGAATCCTCCCGAGTCGTTCGGCTTTCGACGTCTTCACTGTCGCCGACCGACGCTGAGGGGAAGCTGAAGCCGCCTGAAGGGATCTTCAGCTTGGTTTTGCGACCCTTTACCCATGCGCCCATCCGCCACCCACTTCCGGATTCTGATCGTCGAGGACGAGAAGCGGCTGGCCCTGTCGCTCGCCCGGGGACTGACGGCCGAGGGGTACGCCGTGGACGTCGTCCACGACGGGCGGGAGGGGCTGCACCGGGCCGCCGAGGGGACGTACGACCTGGTGATCCTCGACATCATGCTGCCCGGCCTCAACGGCTACCGCGTCTGCGCCGCCCTGCGCGCCGCCGGGCACCAGGTGCCCATCCTCATGCTCACCGCGAAGGACGGCGAGTATGACGAGGCGGAGGGGCTGGACACGGGCGCGGACGACTATCTGACCAAGCCGTTCTCGTACGTCGTGCTCGTCGCGCGCGTCAAGGCGCTGCTGCGGCGCGGCGGGCAGGGGGCGGGAGCCTCGCCCGTGCGGGTGCACGGTGACCTCAAGGTCGACACCGCGGCCCGCCGCGTCTTCCTCGGCGAGCGCGAAGTGGCGCTCACGGCCAAGGAGTTCGCCGTGCTGGAGCAGCTCGTGCTGCGGGCGGGCGAGGTGGTGTCCAAGGCGGAGATCCTGGAGCACGTCTGGGACTTCGCGTACGAAGGGGACCCGAACATCGTCGAGGTGTACGTCAGCGCGCTCCGGCGCAAGCTGCGGGCCGGGCTCATCGGGACCGTGCGCGGCGCCGGGTACCGGCTGGAGGCGTCGTCATGAGACGGCTGTTCGGTTCCGTGCGGGCCCGGGCGACGCTCGGCGCCACCCTCGTGGTGGCCGTCGCCCTCGTCGCGGCCGGGGCGGCCGTGCTGCTGTCCCTGCGGACCAATCTGCACGGCGAGGCCGGCACCCAGGCGGAACGCTCGGCGCGGGCGGTGGCCACCGACCTCGCCGTCGGGCGGGCGTACGGGGAGTTGCCGCTGGACGCCGACGACCGGCCGGTGCAGGTCGTCGACGAGGAGGGCCGGCTGGTCGCCGCCAGCGAGGATCTGGAGCGGATCGGGGGGACCGGTACCGACGCGGTCCGGCCGCAGCCGGCCGGGGACGAGGACGAGGGCGGGGAGGGGGAGCCGGAGCCCGGCGAGATCGGGGAGCGGCTCGCCTACAGCGACGGGTTCGCGACGATCGACGGCGAGACGGCGGACTACCGGTTCGCCGCCCTGCCCGTCGAGACCCCGGACCGGGGCACCCTCACCGTGTACGCGGGCGCCCCGCTGTCCGCCGAGCACAGCGCGGTGGGCAGCGCGCTGACCGCCATGCTGATCGGCTTCCCCCTGCTGCTGGTGGTCGTCGCGGGCGTGACCTGGCGGGTCACCGGGCGCGCGCTGCGCCCGGTGGAGGGCATCCGGCGGGAGATGGCCGCCATCACCGCCTCCGCGGACCTGGCGCGGCGCGTCCCGGTGCCGGACACCCACGACGAGATCGCCCGGCTCGCGAACACGACCAACGAGACGCTGGCCGCGCTGGAGACCTCCGTGGAGCGGCAGCGGCGGTTCGTCGCCGACGCCTCGCACGAGTTGCGCAGCCCGATCGCCAGCCTGCGGACCCAGCTGGAAGTGGGCGCGGCCCATCCGGAACTGCTCGACCTCGGCGGCGCCGTGGAGGACACCGTACGGCTTCAGCGACTCGCCGCGGACCTGCTGCTGCTCGCCCGGCTGGACGCGGGGGAACGGCCCGCCGAGGGGCGGGCCGACCTCGCCGCGCTGGCGCGGGAGGAGGCGGCGGGCCGGGCCGGGGTGACCGTACGGGCGGAGGAGGCCGTGGTGGTGGCCGGATCGCGGGGGCAGCTGGGGCGGGTGCTCGCCAATCTGCTCGACAACGCGCAGCGGCACGCCCGGTCGGTGGTCGAGGTGTCGGTGCGGCGGGAGGGCGCCTGGGCCGTGGTCGGTGTCGCCGACGACGGGGAGGGCGTGCCCGTGGCGGAGCGGGAGCGGATCTTCGAGCGGTTCGTGCGGCTGGACGCCGCCCGCAGCCGCGACGACGGCGGGGCGGGGCTGGGGCTCGCCATCGCCCGTGACGTCGCCGTGCGGCACGGCGGCACGCTCACGGTGCGCGACGCGCCGGCGGGCGGGGCCCTGTTCGAGCTCCGCCTGCCGGAGAGCCGGTGACGCTCAGGGGCGGCCGCGCTGGCCGCGCAGATGCTCCGCGATGGGCTTGAGGGCCTTGTCGAGCTCGGTGAGGGCCTCCGGGGACAGCAGGTCGATGAAGTGCCTGCGCACCGACGCCACATGGTGCGGCGCGACCTTCTTCATGGTCTCCAGGCCGTGCTCGGTGAGGACCGCGTAGAGCCCGCGACGGTCGGACTCGCAGTTCTCCCGCCGCACCAGATTCGCGTTCTCCATCCGGGTGATCTGGTGGGAGAGGCGGCTCTTGGACTGAAGGGTGGCGGAGGCAAGATCGCTCATCCGCATCCGGACCCCCTCCGACTCGGAGAGGTTCACCAGAATCTCGTAGTCGTTCATTGTCAGGCCGAACGGCTGCAAGTCCTTCTCGAGCTGGTACGTCAACAGCTTGTTGACTTCCAGGTGGGTGCGCCAAGCACACTGCTCCGCATCGGTCAGCCAGCGGGTGGCCGTCTCGGTCTCCATGAATGAAGTCTACCTAAGAAGTTGAAAAGCGAACTAGTGAGGGGTGTCCCATGACAGTGCGCACGCGTTCGACGTCACACTCCGCAGGTTACCGCTCACAGCCCGAAGCGGCGCTGGAGGTCACCCAGCTGTCCGGGAAGGCGCGGTGCCCCGGACGGCTGTCCCGGGCCGCCGTGCGCACCGCCGCCGGGCACGCCCGCGTCGGGCGGGACCGCCCCCGTGGCCTGCTCCGTCATGAGCGTCTCCGACGACTGGAGCAGCACCGTCCCCGCGCCCGCGAACTCGAACTGGTGCTCCTCCCCGGAGGCGCCGCCGAGCCCCGTCAGCGCACGTAGACCGCCCAGTACGCCGGTCATGTACCCGTGGTCGTAGTGGTGGCACGGCGACGGGCAGTCGGCCCAGCCGACCAGCGCCTGCGGATCCACCCGGATAGGGGGTTCCATGAACACCACCGGGCCGTTGGATGCCGCCACGAACTTTCCGGTTCCGATCAGGGTCAGGAAGCCGGGCACGATCGACTGCTTGAGGGCAAGACTTGGCTGAAAAGCGAGCAAGTTGCCCGAGCGAATGGTCAGATTGCCGTCTTCCAGGTCGTACGAGTTCACGTCGAAGGCCCGGTCGGCGAGGAGCATCTTGCCCGAGCCCCGCGCCACGACCCAGTCGCTGGCGTGCAGAGGCGAATGGAACGAGGTGCGGATCAGATGGTCCAGCCGGCCGTGCCCGATCCCGTCGAACTCGATTGATCCGTAGTACGAGATCATCTTCCCCTTCTGCAGGAACCACTGGCTCCCGTTCAGTTCCACGCAGAAGGTGTACGCGTTCACGTTGTCGTCGGACGGCAGCGTCGCCGGGTCGTAGACCGCCGGGCCGCCTGTCACCCCGTACATGTTCACAGCTTCTCCTCCGAGGCCTGGACGTAGACCGCGCCGCTGCCGCTCAGCTCCAGCTGGAACGCCTCTCCGGAGCCACGGCCCACCATGTCGCGCCAGCCCAGCGCCGTGGACAGCTTGTTGCGTACGTCACCGTGGTGGGCGACGTACGCCTGCGGGTCCACATGGACCGGCCGCTGCGGGGTGACCGGGATCTCGAACACGCCCCCGTGGGCCATCACGGCCACCGCTCCGTGCCCGGTGAGCGCGGTGGTGAACAGCCCCTGCCCGCTGACCTGCCCCCGCACCATGCCCATGACCCCGCCCTGCGAGCCCAGGAACACCGTCCGCTGCTCCAGGGTGCCCTCGAAGGCCAGCAGCCGGTCCGCCTCGACGTACAGGGTGTCACCGGAGAGGTGGATGACGTGCACATGGTGACCGCCGTGCCCGAACAGCACGGTGCCGCTGCCCTCGACGGTCATCAGCGGGGTGTCCTCGTCGGCGACCCGGCGTCCGATCATCGACATCACCCCGCCCTGCCCGCCGGTCACGCTGGGCGTGAAGGACACGTCTCCCCGGTAGGCGAGCATCGCGCCGCGCTGGCTGAACAGCCGCTGCCCGGGCGCCACCGTCGCCTCGACCATCTTTGGGTTGATCTCCCGGAAGGTCATCTCACACATCCCCCGCGATCGTGTTCCGCTCGCTCGGCTGCACGTAGACCAGCCCGTCCCCCTCGAACCGGATCTGGAAGGCCTCCCCGCCGCCCTCTCCCAGGAGGGTGCGGAACGTCGCGCCCGACTGGAAGGACTGCCGCAGATTCCCCTGGTGCGCCACATACGCCCCCGGGTCGACGGTCAGCGGGTACTGCGGACTGACGCGCAGCACCACGGCCGGGCCGTCCGACATCAGCGCCGCCTGCCCGTGCCCCTCGACGGTCGTCGTGAACAGCCCGTTGCCCTGCGAGGCACCGCGCATCCCCGTGAAGCCGGTCCCCGTCCGCAGCGAGGCGGCCGCGGCCAGCAGGTTGCTCGACTCGACGTACAGCTTGTCCCCCTGGAGGCTCACCAGGTTGATCTCCGAGGCGCGGTCCGCGAACCAGCAGGTCCCGTGCCCCTTCACCTCCATCATCGTCATCTGCTCGCCCGTGAGCCGCCGGGTGACCATCCCCCGGACGCCCTCCCCGCCACCACTCAGCTTCTTGAAGGCCATCTCACCGTCGTACGCGACCATCGAGCCGTTCTTCGCCTTCACGGCGTCCCCGGTCATCTCGACGGCGAGCACCTTGCTGCTCTGAAGTCGGAACATCGCCACGCCAGCGACGGTAGCCGCCGGCGGGGGGCGCCGACAGGGGCCGCTCCCCTGGAAGGACCCTGACTGCTCCCTTCGGGGGAGCGGCCCCCCTCCCCGCCGCCGCGCCGCGGTTTGCCACAATGGACCGGCGCTTGTGCGCGTGTTCACAAACCGCACCGACACTTCAGACCGTCTCCCACCGAAGGTGACCCGTGGACCTCAAGACCGCCACCGCCCTCCGCCGCCTCCGTCTGGTCTCGGCCCCCGAGGCGATCTCCTTCCTCCTCCTGCTGGTCTGCTCGGTACTGAAGCGGACCACGGACTTCAACGCCGTCCCCGTGATGGGCATGATCCACGGCGTCCTCTTCGTCCTGTACGTGATCTTCTGGGCGGACGCCTGGAACCGGGCCAAGTGGCCGCTGAAGACCGCCGCCCTCTACTTCGTCCTCTCGGTGCTGCCCACCGGCGGTTTCTTCGCCGACCGCAGGCTGCGCCGGGAGGCCGAGGACGCGGTCATCGCCTCCCGCGCCCGCAAGGAAGGGGTCCTCAACGCATGATCGTCGCCTTCTCCGTGACGCCGCTGGGCGTCGGCGAGGACGTGGGGGAGTACGTCGCCGACGCGGTCCGCGTGGTCCGCGAGTCCGGCCTGCCCCACCGCACCGACGCGATGTTCACGTCCGTCGAGGGCGAGTGGGACGAGGTGATGGACGTGGTCAAGCGCGCCGTCGCCGCGGTCGAGGCGCGCGCGCCGCGGGTCTCGCTGGTCCTCAAGGCCGACATCCGCCCCGGCGTGACGGACGGACTGACGTCCAAGGTGGAGACGGTGGAACGCCACCTGGCCGGGTAGCCGGCGCGGGAGCGACCGCGGACGGGGCGGCGCCCGGCCGGCGCCGCCCGCGCCACCCGTGCCGGCCCGGGGCACCTCCCGGGCCGGTCGGGCACCGGGGGCACATATGTGCCCCCGGCCGAGGGCCCTGCGCCCGACGGCCCCGCGGGAGCCCCGCCCCCGTGGGCGGGCGCCGCGCGCGCCCCACGGGAGCCGGCGCGGACGCCGCGGGCATCCCGCCCGAAAAGCGAGACGAGGCTCCCCGCCATATGACCGGCCGGTATGGTCTGATGCCGTGCCGAAGCCCCTCAGTCTCTCGTTCGATCCCATCGCCCGCGCCGACGAACTCTGGAAGCAGCGCTGGGGCAGTGTGCCGTCCATGGCGGCGATCACCTCCATCATGCGCGCGCACCAGATCCTGCTGGCCGAGGTCGACGCGGTGGTCAAGCCGTACGGACTGACGTTCGCGCGCTACGAGGCGCTGGTGCTGCTCACCTTCTCCAAGTCCGGCGAGCTGCCGATGTCCAAGATCGGTGAGCGCCTGATGGTGCACCCCACCTCGGTCACGAACACCGTCGACCGCCTGGTGAAGTCGGGGCTGGTGGCCAAGCGCCCCAACCCCAACGACGGCCGCGGCACCCTCGCCACCATCACCGACAAGGGCCGCGAGGTGGTCGACGCGGCCACCCGCGACCTGATGGCCATGGACTTCGGCCTCGGCGTGTACGACGCCGAGGAGTGCGCGGAGATCTTCGCCATGCTCCGTCCGCTGCGGGTGGCGGCGGGGGATTTCACGGAAGAGTGACGGAGGCGGCCGTCACCCAACCCGGCGGAAGATCACGTGAATCGGGCGGTTAGGCTCGGTCGCATGAAAAAGAGCGTGCTGACCCGCTACCGGGTCATGGCGTACGTCACCGGCGTGCTGCTGGTCCTGCTGTGCCTCGGCATGATCGCCAAATATGCGCTGCAGATGGACGGCGCCGACGGCTTCACCCGCGTCGTCGCCATCGCGCACGGCTGGCTCTACGTCGTCTACCTGATCTTCGCCTTCGATCTGGGCGCCAAGGCCAAGTGGAAGGTCGGCAAGCAGCTGTGGGTGCTGATCGCCGGCACCATCCCGACGGCCGCCTTCTTCGTGGAGCGCCGGATCAGCCAGGAGCTGGAGACCCGGTCCGCCCAGGACGCCCCGGCGGTCGCCAAGGCGTAACCAGAACCGCCGTACGGACACTCGTACGGCGGTCTGCCATCGACTTTTACTAGGACGTCCTAGTAAATTCGAGGGTATGGACGCTGACGCCATAGAGGAGGGCCGCCGCCGCTGGCAGGCCCGGTACGACGCCGCGCGCAAGCGCGAGGGCGACTTCACCACGCTCTCCGGTGATCCCGTCGAGCCGGTCTACGGGCCCCGGCCCGGGGACACGTACGAGGGGTTCGAGCGGATCGGGTGGCCGGGGGAGTACCCCTTCACCCGCGGTCTGTACGCGACCGGGTACCGGGGGCGGACCTGGACCATCCGGCAGTTCGCCGGCTTCGGCAACGCCGAGCAGACCAACGAGCGGTACAAGATGATCCTCGCCGCGGGCGGCGGGGGCCTGTCCGTCGCGTTCGACATGCCGACGCTGATGGGCCGCGACTCCGACGACCCGCGCTCGCTGGGCGAGGTCGGGCACTGCGGCGTCGCGATCGACTCGGCGGCCGACATGGAGGTCCTGTTCCGGGACATCCCCCTGGGGGACGTGACCACCTCGATGACGATCAGCGGCCCGGCCGTCCCCGTCTTCTGCATGTACCTGGTCGCCGCCGAGCGGCAGGGCGTCGCGCACTCCGTGCTGAACGGCACGCTGCAGACCGACATCTTCAAGGAGTACATCGCCCAGAAGGAGTGGCTCTTCCAGCCCGAGCCGCATCTGCGCCTGATCGGCGACCTCATGGAGTACTGCGCGGCCGGCATCCCCGCCTACAAGCCGCTGTCGGTCTCCGGCTACCACATCCGGGAGGCCGGGGCGACGGCCGCGCAGGAGCTGGCGTACACCCTCGCGGACGGCTTCGGGTACGTGGAGCTGGGCCTCAGCCGCGGGCTCGACGTGGACGTCTTCGCCCCGGGGCTGTCCTTCTTCTTCGACGCGCACGTCGACTTCTTCGAGGAGATCGCCAAGTTCCGCGCGGCGCGCAGGATCTGGGCCCGCTGGATGCGGGACGTGTACGGGGCGAAGAGCGAGAAGGCCCAGTGGCTGCGGTTCCACACGCAGACCGCCGGTGTCTCGCTGACCGCGCAGCAGCCGTACAACAACGTGGTGCGCACCGCCGTGGAGGCGCTGGCCGCCGTGCTCGGCGGGACCAACTCGCTGCACACCAACGCCCTGGACGAGACCCTCGCCCTGCCCAGCGAGCAGGCCGCCGAGATCGCCCTGCGCACCCAGCAGGTGCTGATGGAGGAGACCGGCGTGGCCAACGTCGCCGACCCCCTCGGCGGTTCCTGGTACGTCGAGCAGCTCACCGACCGGATCGAGGCGGACGCGGAGAAGGTCTTCGAGCGGATCAGGGAGCGGGGCCTGCGGGCCCACCCCGACGGGCGGCACCCGATCGGGCCGATGACGTCGGGGATCCTGCGGGGCATCGAGGACGGCTGGTTCACCGGGGAGATCGCCGAGTCGGCGTTCCGGTACCAGCAGGCCCTGGAGAAGGGCGACAAGAAGGTGGTGGGCGTCAACGTCCACACCGGATCCGTCACCGGGGACCTGGAGATCCTGCGGGTCAGCCACGAGGTGGAGCGGGAGCAGGTGCGGGTGCTGCGCGAGCGCAAGGCCGCCCGCGACGACGCCGCGGTGCGCTCCGCCCTCGACGGCATGGTCGAGGCCGCGCGCTCCGGCGCCAACATGATCGAGCCGATGCTCCGAGCCGTACGGGCGGAGGCGACGCTCGGCGAGATCTGCGGCGCGCTGAGGGAGGAGTGGGGCGTCTACACCGAACCAGCGGGCTTCTAGGGACCGTCCCTCCGGCCGGCACCCGGGCGCACGGCCCGGACGCCGGCGGGGCGGGCGCGGCCGGAGCGCCGGGGGCGGGCCCCCCGGGGGCCGCCGGCGGCCGGCCGGGCGGCGCCCCGGTCATCGCCGGTCGCCGCGCCCCGCGGTGTCGCCGTGCCCTCCGGCGGCGCCGCGTCCCGCGGTGTCGGAGAGGCCGCGCAGCAGGACGCGGGTGAAGCCCCGTGCCCAGTCCTCGTCGGCCGGCTCCGCGCTCACCAGGGTGCGGTGGACCACCGCGCCGGCCACCATGTCGTAGATCAGGTCCACGGCGCGGGCGGCCTGCCGCGCGTCCCGTTCGGCGGGGAGTTCCCCGCGCCGCTGGGCCCGCGTCCGGCCCTCCCGCACCAGGCGCTTCTGCCGGTCGACGATGAGGGCGCGGATACGCGCGCGCAGGGCGTCGTCGCGGGTCGCCTCCGCCACCACGGCCATCAGGCCGCTGCGGGCCTCCGGGCGGTCCAGGATCGCCGCGAACTGGAGGACGACCCCCTCGATATCGGCGGCCAGGGAGCCCCGGTCGGGCAGTTCGAGCTCGTCGAAGAGCTCCGCCACCGCGTCGACCACCAGTTCGTTCTTGCCCGGCCAGCGGCGATAGAGCGTCGTCTTCGCAACCCCGGCGCGCGCGGCCACGTCTTGCAGGGTGAGCTTCGACCAGCCCAGCTCGACCAGGGCCGCCCGCGTCGCCGCCAGGATCGCGGCGTCGGCCGCGGCGCTGCGCGGGCGCCCGGCACGGCCGGCGCGGCCGGTGGGGGAGCGGGACTGCATCCCACGACCATAACGGGCACGGCCCGCGCGGCCGTGAGAGAGATCACCGGGGCGCGACGCCCCGCCGGGCCCGTCCGGTATTACGCTACGTCTCGTAGCGAAAGCTGCCGTGAGCGGCGCACCCGTCCGACCGGGGCGCGCGCGAGCGACGACCACGGGCGTGGGGTGGGGACCCGGCGCCCAATGACCCCTCAGGGGTCCCGCTTTTCCATCGTTTTTCACAGACGCGGCCGGACGGGGGAGGATAGACGCATGCAGCCACGGAACATGTCCATGAGCGGAGTCGTCGACCTCGCCGCGGTGAAGGCGGCCCAGGAGGCCAAGGCGAAGGCGGAGCAGGCGCGCGCCCAAGCGGCCCGGCAGGGCGGCGGCACGGGAGCCGTCTCCCCGGCCGATCTCGTCATCGACGTCGACGAGGCCGGCTTCGAACGCGACGTCCTCCAGCGGTCCACCGAGGTCCCGGTCGTCATCGACTTCTGGGCCGAGTGGTGTCAGCCCTGCAAGCAGCTCAGCCCCGTCCTGGAGCGGCTCGCCGTCGAGTACAACGGGCGCTTCCTCCTCGCCAAGATCGACGTCGACGCCAACCAGCTGCTGATGCAGCAGTTCGGCGTCCAGGGAATCCCGGCCGTGTTCGCGGTGGTCGCCGGCCAGGCGCTGCCGCTCTTCCAGGGCGCCGCCGGCGAGGCGCAGATCCGGCAGACCCTGGACCAGCTGGTGCAGGTCGCCGAGGAGCGCTTCGGCCTGACCGGCCTCACCGTCGACCCGGAGGCCGAGCCGGGCGGTGCCCCGGCCGCCGCCCCCGCGCGTCCCGCCGGCCCGCACGACGCCGCGCTGGAGGCCGCCGTGCGAGCCCTGGACGCGGGCGACCTGGGCGGCGCCATCCAGGCGTACAAGAACGTGCTGAGCGACGACCCGGGCAACATGGAGGCCAAACTCGGTCTCGCCCAGGCCGAGTTGCTCCAGCGGGTGCAGGGCCTGGACCCGCAGCTGGTGCGCAAGGAGGCCGCCGAGAAGCCCGGTGACGTGCAGGCGCAGACCGCCGCCGCCGACCTCGACCTCGCGGGCGGGCACGTGGAGGACGCCTTCGGGCGCCTCATCGACACGGTGCGGCGCACGTCCGGCGACGACCGGAACGCCGTACGCGTGCGGCTGCTCGAACTGTTCGAGGTGGTCGGCGCCGAGGATCCGCGGGTGATCGCGGCGCGCAGGGCGCTGGCGCGCGCCCTGTTCTGAGCGAGACGCGAGCCCTCTTCCGCGGGCTCGCTCCCATGTCACCCGGGCGAGTGATCCCCGGGTGACGGTGGTGTCATAAAGTGCCAGTGCGGCCGCGCTTTGCCAAATCTTGGCAATCGCGGCCGCTGTTACTGCCAGTAAGTCAGTGGCGGTGTTCTGCCGGATTCCGTCCGGAATCGGTGAATTGTCCCCGCGTCAGGTGACACCCTGCGTCGCCGGGTGGGACCTGTGTGTCGTGCATCGGTTATCCGCCCGTTACTAGCCAGTAACGAACCCCCTTGTGCCTGCGGCGAGAATGCACAACGATCGGCGACGCTCGGTCCATTCCCGTACCCCGACAGCCAATCGGGTCGCGGGACTTCCTGGGTCCCCACCGAGCAGGGCCGGCGGCAGTGGCGCCGGCTCTTGGGCAGGGGGGTCTTCGCTCACCCGGCGAAGCCTGTCCAGCAAGGTTGTGCGTGATGTGTGTCAGGCGCGACCAGTGGTTGTCGCTCGGGGGTGATCGCCGGTGATTCGGGCGCGTTGTGCGCGCCGCCGAGCGCGGGCGCTCCCCTTCCCGAGGACGTAGCACTTCTCCCATCCCTGCCCGGCCGAGTCGCCGACTGGGGGGCCGACCGGGGCCAGGAGATGTACGTCCGAGAAGGAGGAAATATGGAGTCCCAGGTGCGTGGCGGGACCAGATGGAAGCGGTTCGCGGTGGTGATGGTGCCCAGTGTGGCCGCCACGGCGTGTGTGGGCATCGGCCTGGCGCAGGGCGCGCTCGCGGCGTCGTTCGCCGTCTCCGGCCAGCAGTTCAAGGTGACGGCCGGTCACCTGCACGGTGAGGGTTTCGCCCAGTACGGCGGGATAGACATCGGTTACACCACGACCGACGGCAAGGAGACGACCAGGCACCCGGTCGCGATCTCTTCGTTCAAGAGTGCCCAGATCACCAAGATGTGCCAGTCGGTCAAGACGGAGCTCCCCCTCATCGGGAAGACGATCTACCTCCGTCTGGACGCGGGGCCGAACGAGAAGCGGAAGGTCGAGGCGACCAACCTCTACATCGACGTCGCCCAGCTCGACGCCGACGCCGAGTTCAAGAACATCGACATCGGTGTGGCGGTGCAGGACCAGTCCAAGGGTCCGGACGTCAAGGACAAGAGCGTGCTGCCGGGCGGCTTCGCCCAGCAGGCCGACGAGGCCGACCTCTACGGAGTCGAGCAGACGGCCTGGGCGACCACGGCCGGCAGCTTCAAGCTCAACGGCCTGAAGATGCGCCTCGGTACGGACCCCAAGATGGAGTGCTACTGACGGCTGCTGCCACAGGGGGCCCGGGGGCGGCCGAGCCGTCCCAAGGGGGCGGGGAAACAGGAGTTCTCCCGCCCCCGGGTCCCCGCCCGGTCCACCGATGCCGGGCATCTTCCCCCCACTCGCACCTTCCGGCTTCTCCACGCCTACGGCCGAGCCGGTATGTACGTCCACCGGACCCAGGGAGCTGTTATCCATGAGTGCCGAGACTCCGGTCCAGAGCGCCGGGAACTTCGCCCGGCTGCGTCTGCGGTTCCGTGACTGGCGGGGCAGCCGGCCGTTCTGGGCAGGTCTGTTCACCCTGCTCGGCGGGGTGCCGATCGCCTACTTCCCCTACGCCACGCTCCAGTTGGGCACCATGTCGATCACCATGTCGACCACGGCCGGTGCCGGTTCACTGATCATCGGCGTGCTGCTGATCACGCTCGGGCTGACGATGTGGTTCCAGGCGGCCACGCGCATCTTCGCGGGTGTCGCCGCGATCGTCCTCGCCCTGGTGTCGCTGGTGATCTCCAACATCGGCGGCTTCCTGGTCGGCTTCCTGCTGGCGCTGGTCGGCGGCGCGCTCGCCGTCTCCTGGGCGCCGGGCAGGCCGGAGCCGGCCCGAAGCGGACAGCCGGACACCGTCCCCGGCGGAGGGGGCGTCGCGCCCGGGATTCCCCAGGGTGGTCGCACCGCGCCCGGCCTGCCGCAGCCGCCGTACGACACCGCCGACGGGGGGACGAACGGTACCGGGGCCCAGGACCGCGACGGGGGGCACCGTGTCGGCTGACGAGGTCCGGGAGCACGGTGCGGCGGTGCCGGAGCAGACGAGAACCGGACCCCGGCACGCGGCGCCCAAGAAGCCACTGCTGACCAGGTTTCACATGCCGGCCGGCCGCGCGATAGCCCTGGCGGCGATGCCCACGGCGGTCCTCATGGGGATGGGGTTCACGCCGACGCTGGCCCTCGCCGACAGCCCCTCGCCCTCGGCCTCGAACAGCCTGACGGCCGAAGAGTACGAAGCCTGCGTGGCCGCCCTGGAGAAAGGCGGCAAGCAGGACGGCCCGACGGACCCGGCCCCCTCACCCTCCGCCTCCGCCTCCGCCTCCGCGTCGGCGACGGAAGACGCCGGGGACGGTCAGGGGGACGGGGGCGCAAAGCCGGCGCCTTCACCCTCCGGCGCCCCGGGTGCCGACCCGTCCGCCTCGCCCTCGCCGTCCTCTTCGCCGGATTCAGGTTCCGACGACGAGGCCGGGGCCGCCGGGCGGGAGAGCCGGGCCGGTGAGTCCTCGCCGTCCCCGTCCCCGAGCGGGTCTGCGGCCGGTGGTGCCGCGGCCCCGCCGGACCCCGAGCGAGGCGGCGTGCTGGAGGACATCGGCGAAGCCATCAAGGGCGTCTTCACCGGCGGCGACTCCTCGCCCGTCCCCACCCCCACGCCGTCCCCGTCGGCGTCGGCCTCCGGGACCGCGGCGCCGGACACGCCCGACGCAGGGCGGGAGCCGGTGCAGAACCCCTCGGACGGCGCCGCGCAGGAAGAGGCGGAGACGGACGGCGAGGCACCCGCAAGCACCGGGGAAACCGCTGGGAAAGCGCCCGAAGAGGCCACGGAAGCCGTGAGGGAGGCACTGGAGAGGGCGGCGGCCGGGGACGCCACCGCCTCGCCCGCCCCCAGCCCGTCGGCGAGCGCCTCGGCGGACCCCGAGGACTGCCCGATCGCCACCGACGCCGAGGGCGGTGTCGACAACGCCCTCCTGGTGCCGGACGACCCGTGGTACCTGGAGGCCAGCTCGCTGCTGCTGAAGGGCGCCGACTACCAGGGCATCGTCGAGGTGAGGACGGCGAGCGGCACGACCAAGAGGGTGCTGAAGTACGTCATATCCGGCGGCACCGACATCGGCGACCTGCACCAGATCGTCAAGGACCGGGGCACCGGCAAGACCTACCACGTGCAGGCGGCCAAGGGCTCCACGTCCACCATCCGCGACGGCAAGACGATCATGTACACGGAGAGCATCTCCGGGAACCTGCTCGGCGCGCTCCCGGTCACCTTCACCCCGGAGGACCCGCCGCCGCTGGACATCCCGCTGATCTACTTCACCCACGTCAAGGTCACCCAGGCCGGCCAGTTCGGCGGGACCCTGACCATTCCGGGGCTGCACCAGTACATCACCGACTGAGGCACCTCGGGTAAGCCCGTCCGGGACCGCACCACGCCGAGGGCGCCCCCCGCCGATCGCAGGAGGCGCCCTCGGTGCCGTACCGGGAGCCGTTCGGCTCAGGCGCGGGTGCCCTCGCCCAGGTGGTGGACGCGGACCATGTTGGTGGTGCCGGGAACGCCGGGCGGCGAACCGGCCGTGATCACGACGACGTCGCCCTCGCTGAACCGGCCGAGCTTGACCATCTCCTGGTCCACCAGGTCGACCATCTCGTCGGTGCTGTTGACGAACGGCACGACGTGCGGCTCCACGCCCCAGCTGAGGGTCAGCTGGTTGCGGGTGGACTCGTCGGTGGTGAACGCGATGATCGGCTGGGCCGCGCGGTAGCGGCACAGGCGACGGGCGGTGTCACCGGACTGGGTGAAGGCCACCAGGCCCTTGCCGCCGAGGAAGTCGGCGATCTCGCAGGCCGCGCGGGCGACCGAACCGCCCTGCGTGCGCGGCTTCTTGCCCGGCACCAGCGGCTGGAGCCCCTTGGAGAGCAGCTCCTGCTCGGCCGCGGCGACGATCTTCGACATCGTCTTGACCGTTTCTATCGGGTACGCGCCCACGCTGGACTCGGCCGACAGCATGACCGCGTCGGCGCCGTCCAGGATGGCGTTGGCCACGTCGGACGCCTCGGCGCGGGTGGGACGCGAGTTGGTGATCATCGACTCCATCATCTGGGTCGCGACGATCACCGGCTTGGCGTTGCGCCGGCACAGCTCGATCAGGCGCTTCTGCACCATGGGGACCTTCTCGAGGGGGTACTCGACGGCCAGGTCGCCGCGGGCGACCATGACACCGTCGAACGCCATCACGACGTCCTCCATGTTCTCCACCGCCTGCGGCTTCTCCACCTTGGCGATGACCGGGACGCGGCGGCCCTCCTCGTCCATGACGCGGTGCACGTCCTGGATGTCCTTGGCGTCGCGGACGAAGGACAGGGCGACCAGGTCGCAGCCCATGCGCAGCGCGAAGCGGAGGTCCTCGACGTCCTTCTCGGACAGGGCGGGGACGTTGACGGCCGCGCCGGGCAGGTTGATGCCCTTGTGGTCGGAGATGACGCCGCCCTCGATGACGATCGTCTTCACCTGGTGGCCCGCGACCTCGGTGACCTTCAGCTCGACGTTGCCGTCGTTGATGAGGATCTGGTCGCCCTTGGTCACGTCACCGGGCAGCCCCTTGTAGGTGGTGCCGCAGATCGTCTTGTCACCCGGCACGTCCTCGGTGGTGATGGTGAACTCGTCGCCGCGCACCAGCTCCACCGGGCCCTCGGCGAAGGTCTCCAGCCGGATCTTGGGGCCCTGGAGGTCGGCGAGGACGCCGACCGCACGGCCGGCCTCCTTGGCGGCGGCACGGAGGCGGTCGTACCGCCCCTGGTGCTCGGCGTGGGAGCCGTGGCTGAAGTTGAAGCGGGCCACGTTCATGCCCGCCTCGATCAGCGCGACGAGCTGTTCGTGGGAGTCGACCGCAGGGCCGAGAGTACAGACGATTTTCGAACGGCGCATGGGGCGATCCTATCGGTTTGTTTCGCTGCGGAATATTCCGTCTGGCGGAAGATACAAATGGGCGCGCGGGTGCTCACCCGTGAATTCCTCTGCCTCCTCAGCTGTTCTTTCCGACCAGCGCGTAGGTCTGCGTCGCGATCTCCAATTCCTCGTCCGTCGGCACCACGGCGACCGCCACCCGCGCGTACTCGGGCGAGATCAGCCGCGGCTCGTCGGCGCGTACGGCGTTCAGCTCGCCGTCGACCGCCAGGCCCAGCTCCTCCAGGCCCGCGACGGCGGCCTCCCGCACCGGCGCCGCGTTCTCGCCGACCCCGGCCGTGAAGGCGACCGCGTCGACCCGCCCGAGCACGGCGTAATAGGCGCCGATGTACTTCTTGAGACGGTGAATGTAGATGTCGAAGGCGAGTCGCGCCTGTTCGTCACCCTCGTCGATACGGCGGCGGATCTCCCGCATGTCGTTGTCCCCGCACAGGCCGATCAGGCCGCTCTTCTTGTTGAGAAGCGTGTCGATCTCGTCGGCGGACATTCCGCCGACCCGCATCAAATGGAAGATGACGGCCGGGTCCATGTCCCCGGACCGCGTACCCATCACCAGGCCCTCCAAGGGGGTGAGCCCCATGGAGGTGTCCACGCACTTCCCGCCCCGCACGGCGGAGGCGGACGCCCCGTTGCCCAGGTGCAGCACGATCACGTTGACCTCGGACGGGTCCTTGCCGAGCAGCTTCGCCGTGGCCCGGGAGACGTAGGCGTGCGAGGTGCCGTGGAAGCCGTAGCGGCGGATGCGGTGCTCGTCGGCGGTCTTGACGTCGATCGCGTAGCGGGCGGCCGACTCCGGCATCGTCGTGTGGAAGGCGGTGTCGAAGACGGCGACCTGCGGCAGGTCGGGACGCAGGGCCCGGGCGGTGCGGATGCCGGTGAGGTTGGCCGGGTTGTGCAGCGGGGCGACCGGGATGAGCCGCTCGATCTCGGTGAGGACGGCGTCGTCGATGACCGTCGGCGCGGTGAAGTGCTTCCCGCCGTGCACCACCCGGTGCCCGATCGCGGCCAGCTCGGGCGAGTCCAGCCCCAGGCCGTCGGCGGCCAGCTCCTCGGCGACCGCCTTCAGGGCGGCCTCGTGGTCGGCTATCGGGCCGGTCCGCTCCCGGCTGTCGCCGCCGCTGTGCAGCGGGGTGTGCTTGAGCCGGGAGGTCTGCTCGCCGATCCGCTCGACGAGGCCCGCGGCCAGCCGGCGCTCGTCGCGCATGTCGAGGAGCTGGTACTTCACCGACGAGGAGCCGGAGTTGAGGACGAGGATGCGGGTCGAGCTCACTGGGCGGTTGCCTTCTCGCTGGGGGACTGCTGGGCGGGGGCCTGCTGGGCCTGGATCGCCGTGATGGCGACGGTGTTGACGATGTCCTGGACGAGGGCGCCCCGGGACAGGTCGTTGACCGGCTTGCGCAGGCCTTGCAGGACCGGGCCGACGGCGATCGCGCCGGCCGAGCGCTGCACGGCCTTGTAGGTGTTGTTGCCGGTGTTGAGGTCGGGGAAGATCAGCACGGTGGCCTGTCCGGCCACCTCGGAGCCGGGCAGCTTGGTCGCGGCGACCGTCGGCTCGACGGCCGCGTCGTACTGGATCGGGCCCTCGATCTTCAGATCGGGCCGGCGCGCGCGGACGGTCTCGGTCGCCTCGCGCACCTTGTCCACGTCCGCGCCGGAGCCGGAGGTGCCGGTGGAGTACGACAGCATCGCGATCCGCGGCTCCACGCCGAACCGCGCGGCGGTGGTGGCCGACTGGATGGCGATGTCGGCGAGCTGCTCGGCGTTCGGGGCCGGGTTCACGGCGCAGTCGCCGTAGACGAGCACCTTGTCGGCCAGGCACATGAAGAACACGGACGAGACGATCGACGCGTCCGGCTTGGTCTTGATGATCTCGAAGGAGGGCCGGATGGTGGCGGCCGTGGAGTGCACGGAGCCCGAGACCATGCCGTCGGCCAGGCCCTCCTGCACCATCAGGGTGCCGAAGTAGTTCACGTCGGAGACGACGTCGTAGGCCAGCTCCACGGTGACGCCCTTGTGGGCGCGCAAGGCGGCGTACTTCTCGGCGAAGCCGTCGCGCAGCTCGCTGGTGGCCGGGTCGATCAGCTGGGAGTCGCCGAGGTCGATGCCGAGGTCGGCGGCCTTCTTGCGGATCTGGTCGACCGGACCGAGCAGGGTCAGGTCGCACACGCCCCGGCGCAGCAGCACCTCGGCGGCGTGCAGCACGCGCTCCTCGGTGCCCTCGGGCAGCACGACGCGGCGCTTGTCGGAGCGGGCCTGCTCCAGCAGCTTGTGCTCGAACATCATCGGGGTGACCCGGTCGCTGCTGGGCGCGGAGACCCGGCGGACGAGGTCGGCGGTGTCGGTGTACCGCTCGAAAAGGCCGAGCGCGGTCTCCGCCTTGCGGGGCGTGGCCGCGTTCAGCTTGCCCTCCAGGGAGAACAGGCGCTCGGCGGTGGGGAAGCTGTTGCCGGGCACCGACAGCACCGGGGTGCCGGGGGCGAGGCGGGCGGCCAGGGTGAGGATGTCGTCGCCCGGAACCTCGTTCAGGGTGAGCAGCACCCCCGCTATCGGCGGGGTGCCGGCGCTGTGCGCGGCGAGCGAGCCGACGACCAGGTCGGCGCGGTCGCCGGGGGTGACGACCAGGCAGCCGGGGGTCAGGGCGCCCAGGAAGTTCGGCAGCATCGCGCCGCCGAAGACGAAGTCCAGCGCGTCGCGGGCCAGGCCCGAGTCGTCGCCGAGGACGACCTTGGCGCCGAGGGCGTGGGCGATCTGCGCGACCGTCGGGGCGGACAGGGCGGGCTCGTCGGGCAGTACCCAGCACGGCACCGGCAGTCGCTCGGCGAGCCGCCCGGCTATCTCGTCCCGGTCCTCGCGCGCGACCCGGTTGGCGACCATGGCCAGGACGTCGCAGCCCAGCCCGTCGTAGGCGCGGAAGGCGTTGCGGGTCTCGGCGAGCACCGACTCGGCGGTCTGCTTGCGGCCGCCGACGACCGGGATGACGGAGGCGCCGAACTCGTTGGCGAGGCGGGCGTTGAGGGACAGTTCGTCGGGGAGCTGGGTGCCGGCGAAGTCGGTGCCGAGGACGAGCACCACGTCGTAGTCGCGGGCCACCAGGTGGAAGCGGTCCACCAGGACCGACACCAGCTCGTCCGTGCCCTGCTCGGCCTGGAGGGCGGAGGCCCGCTGGTAGTCCATGCCGTACACGGTCGCCGGGTCCTGCGACAGCCGGTACCGGGCGCGCAGCAGCTCGAAGAGGCGGTCGGGCCCGTCATGGACGAGAGGACGGAACACACCGACCCGGTCGACCTGCCGGGTGAGGAGTTCCATGACCCCCAGCTCGACGACCTGGCGGCCGTCGCCGCGGTCGATACCGGTCACGTACACGCTGCGCGTCACGCGTGTTCTCCGTTTCCTCGAGGGACACCCTGCGAGACGACATTGTCTGATGGGTACCGTTTCGTGCACAAAAATCGCCCACCAAGGTGAGCGCAACCCTCTTGACAATACCTCTGTCGACAGATAAAGCGCCCGTCAGTGCGGAAGCCGGGAGGGGGAAGGGTGGCACACCAGGCCGGACGAGCCGTAATCGGCACCCTCCCGGGGGACGTGAAAGAATCGGAGCTGGCTCACCGGTATCAACAGCGAGCAGGAGACAGAGCACGATGCGTATCGGAGTCCTCACCGCAGGCGGCGACTGCCCCGGCCTGAACGCAGTGATCCGGTCGGTCGTGCACCGAGCGGTCGCCCAGTACGACGACGAGGTGATCGGATTCGAGGACGGCTACGCCGGCCTGCTGGACGGCCGCTACCGCGCCCTCGACCTGAACGCGGTCAGCGGCATCCTCGCCCGCGGCGGCACCATACTCGGCTCCTCCCGCCTGGAGCGCGACCGGCTGCGCGAGGCGTGCGAGAACGCCGCCGACATCGCCCGCGACTTCGGCATCGACGCGCTGATCCCGATCGGCGGCGAGGGCACGCTGACCGCGGCCCGGATGCTGTCGGACGCGGGCCTGCCCGTGGTCGGCGTGCCCAAGACGATCGACAACGACATCTCCTCCACCGACCGCACCTTCGGCTTCGACACCGCCGTCGGTGTCGCCACGGAGGCCATGGACCGCCTGAAGACCACGGCCGAGTCGCACCAGCGGGTCATGGTCGTGGAGGTCATGGGACGGCACGCGGGCTGGATCGCCCTGGAGTCCGGCATGGCGGCCGGCGCGCACGGCATCTGCCTGCCCGAGCGGCCCTTCGACCCCGCGGACCTGGTGAAGATGGTCGAGGAGCGGTTCGCCCGCGGCAAGAAGTTCGCGGTCATCTGCGTCGCCGAGGGCGCCCACCCCGCCGACGGCACCATGGACTACGGCAAGGGCGCGATCGACCAGTACGGCCACGAGCGCTTCCAGGGCATCGGCACCGCCCTCGCCCACGAGCTGGAGCGCCGGCTCGGCAAGGAGGCCAAGCCGGTCATCCTCGGCCACGTCCAGCGCGGCGGCACGCCGACGGCGTACGACCGGGTCCTCGCCACGCGCTTCGGCTGGCACGCGGTGGAGGCGGCGCACCGGGGCGACTTCGGCAAGATGACCGCGCTGCGCGGCACCGACGTGGTGATGGTGCCGCTGGCGGAGGCGGTCACCGAGCTGAAGACCGTGCCGACGGACCGCATGGACGAGGCGGAGTCCGTCTTCTGACCGGCCTGGCCACCGCGACGGCCGTCGCGGTGGCCCCCGCCGCCGTGTCCCGGCCGCCGCCGGGGCCCGCGGGGCGGTACGGGCACGGGTCACCCCTTCACCGCCCCGCCCAGCGCGAAGCCGCCGCCCAGCCGCCGGGCGATCAGCACGTACAGCAGGACGACGGGCGTCGAGTAGACCACTGAGAACGCCGCCAGCTGCCCGTACGCCACCATGCCCCGGTTGCCGAAGAACTCGTTGACGCTCACGGAGGCCGGCAGCTGGTCCGGGGTGAGCAGCAGCATGAAGGGGACGAAGAAGTTCCCCCACATCATCACGAACGAATACACCGTCACCACCGCCACCCCGGGCCCCATCAGCGGCAGCACGATCCGCGTCAGTGACTGGAGCGTGGACGCGCCGTCCGTCCACGCCGCCTCCTCCAGCTCCTTGGGCACGCCGTCCATGAAGTTCTTCATCAGCCAGATGGCGAAGGGGAGCTGGGAGGCGGCGAAGAAGAGGATCGTGCCCTGCATGGTGTCGATCAGGTTCACCCGGACGAACAGGGCGTAGACCGGCACCATGATGGCGGTGATCGGCAGGCTGGTCGCGAACAGGATCGTCAGCAGGAACGGCCGGTTCAGCCGCGACCGGAACCGGGAGAGCGGATACGCCGCGAGGGCCGCGCACACCACCGTCAGCGCCGTCGCGCCCCCGCACAGGACGAGGCTGTTGAGCAGGGGCGTGAAGGTGATCTCCGAGGTGAGGATCGCGTCGAAGTGCTCCAGCGTGAGCCCGTCGGGCACCTTCACCCGCAGGTCGGCGCGCGGGTCCAGGGCCGACAGCACCACCCAGGCCAGCGGCAGCGCGAAGGAGACCGCCACCACCAGCAGTCCCGCGTCGGCGGCCAGGCGGCGCCGCGCGCGGCGGGAGGCGAGCGTGCGCGGGGCGCGGGCGGTACGGGGCGTGGGAGCCGGGCGCGCGGTGGGCGGCATGGCGGGTCAGACCTCCGTCCGCAGCAGGCGCAGGTACACGACCGAGAACAGCGAACCGATCAGCAACAGCAGCAGCGCCACCGCCGTGCCGTAGCCGATCAGACTGTTCTGGAACGCCTGTTCGTACATGAACAGCGGGAGCGTCTGGCTCTTCCCGCTCGGGCCGCCCCGCGTCATCACCCAGATCAGCCCGAACACCGACAGGGTCTGCAGCGTGTTGAGCATCAGGGTGGTGCCGATGGAGCGGCGGATCATCGGCAGCGTGATGCGCCACAGGCGCTGCCGGCCGCTCGCGCCGTCGACCTCCGCGGCCTCCGTGATCTCCTGGGGGATCTCGTTCAGCGCCGCCGAGTACACCAGCATCGAGAACGCCGTGCCCCGCCAGACGTTGGCGAAGGACACCGCCAGGATCGGCAGGGTGAACAGCCAGTTCTGCGCGGGCAGATGGAGCCATTCCAGGACGGCGTTCAAGGTGCCCTCCCGGCGGAAGAAGGCGTACAGCAGGAACCCCGCCACCACCTCCGGCAGGACCCACGCCGTGATCACGATGCCGCCGGTCAGCGTGCGGACGGGTTTCGAGGCGCGCCGCATCAGCCCGGCCAGGGCGAGGCCGAGCGTGTTCTGGCCGATCAGCGACGACAGCACGGTGAAGACGAGGGTGAGCCAGACGGCGTTGCGGAACGCCTCGTCCCGGAAGGCCCGCGCGAAGTTGTCGAATCCGACGAACGACTCCCGTGCCTGCCCGGTGAGCTGGAGGTCGGTGAAGGCGATGGCGACGCAGTAGGCGATCGGCCCGGCCAGGAAGAGCAGCAGCAGGACCACGGCCGGGAACAGGGGCAGGGCGCGCAGCAGGGACCGGCGGACGGACCCGGGCCGGGACCCGGCCGGGTGGCGGGCGGGCGGCTCCGGCGGCACCCCGGCGGGCCGCGGGCCGGTGGCCCGCGGGGCGGCCGCGGTCACGTGTGCTCCCCGGCGCTCACTTCCGTACCACCTGGTCGTCCGTGGCCTCCTTCAGCGCCTCGTCGTAGTCGCGCGCCGCCTCCCGCGCCGGCTTCTCGCCCGTCGTCACGGCCTCCATGGCCTCCTGGATGGCGACGGACACCTTCGGATACGCCGGATAGGCCGGCCGGTAGCGCGTGTACGCCACCAGGTCGGTGAAGAACCTGGTGCCGGGCTGCGCCTCGACGTACGCGGGGTCGTTCGCGACGTCCTCGCGGACCGCGATGCCGGAGTTGGCGATGTACCACTTCCGGGCGTTGTCCCTGGTCTGCATCGTCTGGATGAACGCGAAGGCCAGGTCGGGGTTGGCCGCCTTGGCCGGGATCGACCAGACCCAGCCGCCCGACATGCTGACCTTGCCGGGGGCCTGCCCGCGCTGGGTGGGCATGGCGGCCAGCCCGAGCTCCCTGGACCACTCGGGCCACTCGTGGCCGCTGCCCTCCAGCCAGTCCTGCGGCAGCCAGGAGCCGTCCAGGGCGATGCCCAGCTTGCCCCGGGGCAGCAGCTCGCCGCGCACCGTGGTGGCGAAGTTGGGGTCGAGCGCGTCGGCGACGTCGGGGCCGAGCTTCTCCTCGTACACCGTCTCGACGAAGGCGAGGGCGTCCCGGAACCCCTGGCTGCCGGCGATCCACTTCCCGGCGTTCTTGTCGTACAGCGGGTCGGCGGTGCCGTCGCCCGTGCCGTACAGCAGCATCTGGAACCCCTGCATGGTGGCGGCCTCCCCGGCGGGCTTGCCGGTGTAGACGTTCAGGGGTGTGACGCCGGGGACCTTCTCCTTGATGGTGCGGGCCGCGGCGAGGACGTCGTCCCAGTCCTCCGGCTGCCAGTCGGCCGGGAGTCCCGCCTTGGCGAAGACGTCCTTGGCGTACCACAGTCCGCGGGTGTCCGTGCCGTCCGGGACGCCGTACGTCTTCCCGTCCTCGCCCCTGGCCGCCGCCTTGGCCGTGCCGATGAACCGGTCCCAGTCCTTCCACTTCGCGAGGTAGGGATCGAGGGGTTTCAGATAGCCGCTGGTGATGTCCGAGTTGATGAGGAAGGTGTCCTCGTAGACCAGATCGGGGGCGGTTTTGGGGGAGCGGAGCATCTGCTGGAGCTTGGTGTAGTACTCCGAGTCCGGGGCCTTGATGGGGACGAGTTCGACCTTCTTGCCGGGGTGGGCCTTCTCGAACTGCTTCCTGATGTCCGCGAGGTAGGCGTCCATCACCTTCACGGAGTTGTCCGTGGACTGCTTGAAGGAGACCTTCAGCGTGTCGGGATCGCTTCCGGAGCCGCCGCAGGCGGCGAGGGAGACCAGGGCGGCGAGGGCGACGAACGTGGTGAGCGGAGCGGTGGGGCGCACGGGCACGACCTCCTACAGGCGCACGTCATTGTGGCCGGGACGCTGCCCAGCGAACGTAAGAGGAGCGATCCGGCCGGGTCAATGCGTGTGCGGCCGTTCGGTCCCCTCCGCCGCACCGGGCCTGTTCGGCGGGGGAGACCCCGCGCTCCTTGACGAGCGACCGCTGCCCGCCGCGGCATCTAGAGCCCTCGCCCGGACTCCCGCAGCCACCGGTAGACCAGTTCCGGCCGGCCCACCTGCCCGTACTGCGGGCTGCGTGCCGCCCGTCCGGCGTCCACCAGATGCTCCAGGTACCGCCGGGCCGTGATCCGGGAGATGCCCACGACCTGGGCGAGGCCCGACGCGGTCAGGCCCTCGGCGGTGTCCCGCAGCGCCGCGGTCACCCGTTCCAGGGTCGGGGCGCTCAGGCCCTTGGGGAGCGCCGCCGGGCCCGGGGCGCGCAGGGTGGCCAGCGCCCGGTCGACCTCCTCCTGGCCGCCGGCCTCGCCGGCCGTGCCGCGGAACTCGGCGTACCGCACCAGGCGGTCCCGCAGGGTGGCGAAGGTGAACGGCTTGAGGACGTACTGGACGACGCCGAGCGACACCCCCTCGCGGACCATCGCCAGATCCCGCGCCGACGTCACGGCGATCACGTCGGCGTGGTACCCGGCCGCCCGCAGGGTGCGGGCGAGCTGGAGCCCGTGCACGTCCGGCAGGTGCAGGTCGAGCAGGAGCAGGTCGACCGGTGTGCGGTCGAGCAGGCGCCGGGCCTCGGCACCGGTGCGGGCCTTGCCGACGGCGGTGAAGCCCGGGACGCGGCCGACGTACAGCAGGTGCGCGTCGGCCGCGACCGGGTCGTCCTCGACGACCAGGACGCGTATCGGCTGCTCACCGCTCATGCGCGGCCCCTCCCGTCACCGCCGCGGCGGTGAGCGGCAGCCGTACCTCGAACACCGCGCCGCCTTCGGCGGCCTCCGCCACCGACAGGGCGCCCCCGTGCCGGTGCACCGCCTGCCGGACCAGGGCCAGGCCCAGCCCGCGTCCGTCCGGCCCGGCGGGCTTGGTGGTGAAGCCGCGCTGGAAGACCAGCTCGGCCAGGGCGGGGTCGACGCCCGTGCCGGTGTCCGCCACCCGCAGGACCAGTTCGGCGTCGGCGCGCGTGTACGCCGTGACCGTGACCCGGGGCCGCTCGCCGCCCTGCGCCGCGTCCAGCGCGTTGTCGATCAGGTTGCCGAGGATGGTCACCAGATCCCGGGCGGGCAGGGACGGCGGCAGCAGCCCGTCGTCCAGGCGGCTGTCCGGCGACACCACCAGCTCCACGCCCCGCTCGTTGGCCTGGGCGGTCTTGCCCAGCAGCAGGGCGGCCAGCACCGGTTCGCCCACCGCCGCCACCACCTGGTCGGTCAGCGCCTGGGCCAGCTCCAGCTCGGCGGTGGCGAAGTCGACGGCCTCCTCGGCGCGGCCCAGCTCGATCAGCGACACCACCGTGTGCAGCCGGTTCGCGGCCTCGTGGGCCTGCGCGCGCAGGGCCTGGGTGAAGCCGCGCTCGGAGTCCAGTTCGCCCATCAGCGACTGGAGCTCGGTCACATCGCGCAGGGTGACGATGGTGCCGCGGCGCTCGCCGCCCGACACCGGCGAGGTGTTGACCACGACCACCCGGTCGTCGGTCAGATGCACCTCGTCCACGCGCGGCTCCGACGCCAGCAGCGCCCCCGTCAGCCGCGCCGGCAGGCCGAGGCCGGCGACGGGCCTGCCGATCACGTCGTCCCCCGGCCGGAAGCCGAGCAGCTCCCGTCCGCCGTCGTTGATCAGCGCCACCCGGTACCGTCCGTCCAGCATCAGCAGCCCTTCCCGCACCGCGTGCAGGGCGGCCTGGTGGTAGTCGTGCATCCGGCTGAGCTCGGTGGCGTTCATGCCGTGGGTGTGGCGGCGCAGCCGGGCGTTGATCACGTACGTGCCCACCGCGCCGAGGGCGAGGGCGCCGGCGGCGACGGCGAGCAGGGCGGTGAGCTGGCCCCGGACCCGCTTGCTGATCTCCTCCACCTTGATCCCGGCGCTGACCAGGCCGACGACCCGGCCGCCGTCCCGCACGGGCGTGACCGCCCGGACCGACGGGCCGAGCGTACCGGTGTAGGTCTCGGTGAACGTGCCGCCCCGGCGCGCGGGCTCGGTGTGGCCGCGGAAGGGGCGCCCGATCTGCCGGGTGTCGGGGTGGGTCCAGCGGATGCCCCGCGGATTCATGATCGTCACGAAGTCGACGCCGGTGTCGCGCATGACCTGGAGCGCGTACGGCTGGAGGCGGGCGGTGGGATCGGGGGTGCGGATCGCCTCCCGTACGGAAGGGGAGTCGGCGATCGAACGCGCCACCGCCGTGGCCTGCCGGCCGGCCGCGTCCTCGGCCTGCGCCCGGTCGCTGACGTAGGAGAACAGCGCGTACCCGGCGACGACCACGGTGATCAGCACGGCCTGCATGGCGAAGAGCTGGCCGGCCAGGCTGCGGGGTCGGGGGACGCTCAGGAGCATGCCGTCAGTCTGCCTCTTGGCTGACCGGTGAACTCAATGAACGCAAGGGTGACCGCACTCACACGGCGGGAGATAGTCACGGCGATCCCCGGTCCCCGGCCCGCACGCGCCCGGGTGGCCCCGGGGGTTCCCCCGGACGTGAGCCGCACGCCGGTGACACCGACGACGTCGCCAAGGAGGGCCGCCGTGAGCAGCGCAGCCGATACGGCACCTGCCGCACCGAAGACCAGGCGGGACCGCACGCACTATCTCTACATCGCGGTGATCGTCGCGGTCGCCCTCGGTATCGCCGTGGGGCTCGCCGCGCCGGACTTCGCCGTCGAGCTGAAGCCGATCGGCACCGGGTTCGTGAACCTGATCAAGATGATGATCTCGCCGATCATCTTCTGCACGATCGTGCTGGGCATCGGATCGGTGCGCAAGGCCGCCAAGGTCGGTGCCGTCGGCGGCATCGCCCTGGTCTACTTCCTGGTGATGTCGCTGGTGGCGCTCGCCATCGGCCTGGTCGTCGGCAACATCCTGGAGCCCGGCACCGGCCTGGCGATCACCGATGCCGTCAAGGAGACCGGGCACGCGCAGGTCGACGCGGAGGCCAAGGGCACCACCGAGTTCCTGCTCGGCGTCATCCCGGCCACGATCGTGTCCGCCTTCACCGAGGGCGAGGTGCTCCAGACCCTGCTGGTCGCCCTGCTGTGCGGCTTCGCGCTCCAGGCCATGGGCCCGGCCGGGCAGCCGGTCCTGCGCGGGGTGGAGCACATCCAGCGGCTGGTCTTCCGCGTCCTGGCGATGGTGATGTGGGCCGCCCCGGTCGGCGCGTTCGGCGCCATGGCCGCCGTCACCGGCTCCGCCGGCCTCGACGCGCTCAAGAGCCTGGCCGTGCTGATGCTCGGCTTCTACGTCACCTGCGTGCTGTTCGTCTTCCTGGTGCTCGGCGCGCTGCTGCGGGTCGTCTCGGGCGTGAACGTCTTCTCGCTCTTCAAGTACCTGGGCCGCGAGTTCCTGCTGATCCTGTCCACGTCCTCCTCGGAGTCGGCGCTGCCGCGGCTGATCGCCAAGATGGAGCACCTGGGCGTCAGCAAGCCGGTGGTCGGCATCACCGTCCCGACCGGCTACTCCTTCAACCTCGACGGCACCATGATCTACATGACCATGGCCTCGCTGTTCATCGCCGACGCCATGGGCACCCCGATGTCGGTGGGCGAGCAGATCCCGCTGCTGCTGTTCCTGCTGGTGGCCTCCAAGGGCGCGGCCGGCGTCACCGGCGCGGGCCTGGCGACCCTGGCCGGCGGCCTGCAGTCGCACAAGCCCGCCCTGGTGGACGGCATCGGCCTGATCGTCGGCATCGACCGCTTCATGAGCGAGGCCCGCGCCCTGACCAACTTCGCGGGCAACGCCGTCGCCACCGTCCTGGTGGGCACCTGGACCAAGGAGATCGACAAGGAGCGGGTCGCGGAGGTCCTCGCCGGGCGCGTCCCCTTCGACGAGAAGACCCTCCTGGACGACGCCCACGGGGACACCGGTGCCGAGGCGCCCGAGCCGGGCGGCAGGAAGGAACTGGCCAAGACCTGAGCCTCCCCCCACCCGGGTGCGGTTCCCCCGCCGCGCCCGGTCCCCCCGCCGCCCGGTCCGTCCGCGTTCCGCGGAGGGACCGGGCGGCACCGTGCGTTCACGGGCGGCCGCCGCCCTTGCCTTGACGCCGGCGTCAAGGGCTACGTTCGTCGGCATGCGAATCGGTGAGCTGGCCGCACGCGCCGGGACCACGACGCGGACACTGCGGTACTACGAGGCACGGGGACTGCTGTCCGCGCGCCGGGACGCCCACGGGCACCGGACCTACGACGAGGGCGACCTGCGGCTGCTGGAGCAGATCAGGACGCTGCGGGACTTCGGGTTCGGCCTGGAGGAGACCCGGCCCTTCGTGGAGTGCCTGCGCGCCGGGCACCCGGAGGGCGACTCCTGCCCGGCGTCGCTCGCGGTCTACCGGCGCAAGCTGGCGGAGCTGGACGCGCTGATCGGCGAGTTGCGGGCGGTGCGGGCGACCGTGGCGGCGCGACTGGCGAGGGCCGAGCCGGCCGTGGACGCGCTGGCCGCCGAGGCGCTGGCTCCGGGGGGCCCGGAGCCGGTGTGCCAACTGGGAGGGCGAGGGCTGTGAGCGGGACGAACGGTGTGGCCGAGGTGACGGACGCGACGTTCGCGGCGGAGGTGATCGGGGCGGAGCTGCCGGTGCTGGTGGAGTTCACGGCCGACTGGTGCCCGCCCTGCCGGCAGATGGGGCCGGTGCTCGCCGCCGTGGCCGAGCAGGAGGCGGACCGGCTGCGCGTGGTGCGGCTCGACGTCGACGAGAATCCGGCCACCACGAACGCCTACAAGGTGCTGTCGATGCCGACCTTCATGGTCTTCCGCGACGGTGAGCCGGTGAAGTCCATGGTGGGCGCCCGGTCCAGGCGGCGCCTGCTGGAGGAGCTGGCCGACGTCGTCTGAACCAGGGCCGCGGCCGGATACGCCGACGAAGAAATCCCCCGGTCAATTGCGTCCGGGGGATTTTCTTGCGTATATTAAATCTTTCGCGATTCCGTTTGAGCGGGTCGCAGATAAGTTCAGTGAGCACAGTATATCCGGGCGGGAGCGGAATTGTCAAACACCGAATTTCCGGACGATGAATTGAGGCATGAGCAGGAATTCATCGACGGGCTGTACGCGCGCGTGGACGCACTGCGCGGCGACGCCGAGGCATCCGTCACGGACGCGCTCGCGCAGGGCCACACCCCCATGCAGGCCAGGCTGGAGCGGGACATCCTGGTCGCCGAGCGCTCCGGGCTGCTCGCCGCGCTCAACGCGGTCGACGGCTCGCTCTGCTTCGGCCGGATCGACCTGGCCTCGGGCACCGCTCACCACATCGGACGCATCGGGCTGCGCGCCGACGACGCCGAACGCACCCCGGTCCTCATCGACTGGCGGGCCGACGTCGCCCGTCCCTTCTACCTGGCCACCGGCCACACCCCGATGGGGCTGCGCCGCCGCCGGCACATCGCCACCGAGGGCCGCCGGGTCACCGCCCTGCACGACGAGATCCTCGACCTCGGCGACGAGACCAGGACGGGGCACGAGGACCCGTCGGGCGACGCGGTGCTGCTCGCCGCGCTGAACTCCGCGCGCACCGGCCGCATGAGCGACATCGTGCGGACCATCCAGGCCGACCAGGACCGCATCATCCGCGCCCCGCACCGCGGCGTGCTCGTCGTCGAGGGCGGCCCCGGCACCGGCAAGACGGCCGTCGCCCTGCACCGGGCGGCGTACCTGCTCTACGAGCACCGGGAGCTGCTCGCCAAGCGGGCCGTGCTCATCGTCGGCCCCAACCCCGCCTTCCTCGGCTACATCGGCGAGGTGCTGCCCTCGCTCGGCGAGACCGGCGTCCTGCTGGCCACCGTCGGCGAGCTGTTCCCCGGGGTGAAGGCGACGGCGGCGGACACGCCCGAGGCGGCGGCCGTCAAGGGCCGCGCGGAGATGGCCGGGGTGCTCGCCGAGGTGGTCCGCGGCCGGCAGGCGCTGCCCGACCCGGTGATCACGATCGAGCACGACCGCGAGGTCCTGATGCTCGACGACGGCCTGGTCAACGTCGCCCGCGAGCGCACCCGCGCCGCGAAGCTGCCGCACAACGCGGCCCGGGAGTACTTCGAGGGGCACATCCTCAACACGCTCACCGACATGGTCGCCGAGCGCATCGGCACCGACCCGTACGACGGCACCAACCTGCTCGACGCCAGCGACATCACCCAGATCCGCGACGAACTCGCCGAGAACCCCGAGGTCTGGTCCGCCATCGACCGGCTGTGGCCGGTCCTGACCCCGCAGCGGCTCGTCGCCGACTTCCTCGCCGCGCCCGAGGGCTTCCTTCCCGACGCGGACGCGGACGCCGTCCGGCGCCCGGTCACCCGCGCGTGGACCACGGCCGACGTGCCGCTGCTGGACGAGGCGGCCGAACTGCTCGGCGAGGACGACCGCACGGCCCGCGCCCGGGCCGAGCGCGAGCGGCAGGCCCAGATCGCCTACGCGCAGGGCGTGCTGGACGTGTCGTACGCGTCGCGCACCTACGAGTTCGAGGACAAGGAGGACAGCGATCCCGAGGCCTCGGAGGTGCTGTCCGCGCACGACATCATCGACGCGGAGCGGTTCGCCGAGCGCCACGAGGAGGACGACCACCGCAGCGCCGCCGAGCGCGCCGCGGCGGACCGCACCTGGGCGTTCGGGCACATCATCGTGGACGAGGCGCAGGAGCTGTCGCCGATGGCGTGGCGGCTGCTGATGCGTCGCTGCCCGACCCGCTCGATGACCCTGGTCGGCGACCCGGCGCAGACGGCGGAGGCGGCCGGTGTCGGCTCCTGGGAGAAGATCCTTGAGCCCTACGTCGAGGACCGCTGGGAGCACACCCGCCTCGGCGTCAACTACCGCACCCCGGCGGAGATCATGGACCTGGCCGCGGCCGTGGTCCGCGCCGAGCACCCCGGCTTCGAGCCCCCGAGCTCGGTCCGCTCCACGGGCGTACGCCCTTGGATCCGCGCCACCGACGACCTCCCGTCCGCCGTCGCCGAGGCGGTCGGCGAGCTCACCCCCGAGGAAGGCCGCCTCGCCGTCATCGCCCCGCGCGAGCTGCACCGCGCGCTGGCGGCCCGCCTGGACGGCGTGACGGCCGGCGCCGAGCCCGACCTGACCCGCGGCGTCGTCCTCCTGGACCCGCGCCAGTCCAAGGGGCTGGAGTTCGACTCCGTCCTGGTCGTCGAGCCCGGCCGCTACGGCACCAGCGACCTCTACGTGGCCCTGACCCGCGCCACCCAGCACCTCGGCGTCCTCCATACGGAGCCGCTGCCGAAGGGGCTCTCGGAGGGCTGACGTCCGCAGGGCCCGGTCCGGCCACCGCCGTGGCCGGACCGGGCCCTGCGGCCCAGCGCGACCCGGAACCCCCGCGAGGGCGACAGAGACGGTCGGTGTCACCTTCCGCCGGCGTGCGCCACTCCATTTTCCACATCATCGGGGTGAACGATGATATCCGGGATGTTCATGTGGTGCATGATGGCCTTCGTCTGCACTACGTGCTTTCGCCCCATGTATGTCGTCGGGCAAGGAAAGGAGCCTGCTCTGACCATTCGGTAGGCGGAAGTCGGGGGGATGCCTAGTGCCTCTGTGGCGACCGGAAGGCCAATGAACGCAGGGTAGAACTCGGAGACGTGGTAATAATGATTGGCCTCCGTGATGAACGTGCGCGCGAGCATTGCGGGTGTCGCGAGGTTGCTCTTCAAACCGGGTCGGCGGCCGGTTCGAATCTCTTCGTGAAAATTCCTGATGGTGTCCGGGGGGACGAATCTCTGGAGTTTCGCTCCATGGCTCTCGCCGCGAATCTGCTCGGCGACGGCCGGGTCTCGAAGGTCGGCGTCGTGGACGACGGAAGATGCCTTGAGCGTGAACTCTTTGGGGGGTGTCCTCAAGTGCGTGCAACGCGTCGAAGTCATCGATCGCGCTCTCGTTGCCGTGGGCTTTCGCGTAACGATATGCGGCGGAAGTCGCAGCTTTTGCCATCAGCGTCGGAACCTCACGGGGTGCCACACCTGTCGCTGTCGTGGCCCACGTGTCGAGCAGAGCTGTGAACATTTCGGACCGAATGTCGTACAGATCCGCATAGAAATTGCGGGAGATCGTTTCGGAGCGCGTGCGAAGGAAAGGGGTCAGGCAGTCCACAACGATCATCCGCCACTTATCGTCGCCACGCATGTCGGACAGCCGTCCCATGGCCACCATGGAATCCCAAAGGCGCGACTTGGCTGTCCGTGCCGCCCGTGAGGCTACAGCTTTGGAGCGGAACTCATCGTATTGAGGGTGCCGCTTGATCTCGCACTCTTGCGCATTGTCCACATGGACGCAAATCGCCTCGTCGTTGCAAATGCTCCGAACGTGTGCCGCAACGCCGTCGAACGCGTCATACATGAGTTGTGCTCCGAATTTCATGCCTTCGTGTCAGGCACAGTATGGCGCGTCGCTCAGGGCTCTAAGTCTATTAACCCATTTGATGACCGAACGTTTTCGATACTGTCTCTTTCGGGTGATGATGACGATGAAGGTTGACTCTGTTCGACGTCGGTTGTGTACAGAGCTCTGGCCGCTACGCCGGCCGCAGCCAGAGTGTCGACAGGGGTGGCAGGGTCAGCCGGATGCTGGCCGGGCGGCCGTGCCAGCCCTGGGGCTCGGGCTTGACGGGGTGGGGGTGGGTGACGTCGCCGCCGCCGTAGCGGGCGGCGTCGGTGTTGAGGACCTCGTGCCAGGCGGGGACGTCGTCGGGGACGCCGAGGCGGTAGTCGGCGCGGACCACGGGGGAGAAGTTGGACACCGCCAGCAGCGGTGAGCCCTCCGCGTCGAAGCGCAGGAACGCGAAGACGTTGTCCTCGGCGGCGTCCCCCACCACCCAGGCGAAACCGGACGGGTGGGTGTCCCGCTGCCACAGCGCCGGGGTGTCGCGGTAGACGGCGTTGAGGTCGCGGACCAGGTCCCGCACGCCCCGGTGGTCGGCCTCGGCCCCGTACTCGGGGTCCAGCAGCCACCAGTCGGGGCCGCGGGCCTCGGACCACTCCGCCCCCTGGGCGAACTCCTGCCCCATGAACAGCAGCTGCTTGCCCGGGTGGGCCCACATGAAGCCGAGGTAGGCGCGGTGGTTGGCGCGCTGCTGCCACCAGTCGCCGGGCATCTTCGACACCAGCGACCCCTTGCCGTGCACCACCTCGTCGTGGGAGATCGGCAGGACGTAGTTCTCGCTGTAGGCGTACACCATCGAGAAGGTCATCTCGTGGTGGTGGTACTTGCGGTGCACGGGCTCATGGCTCAGGTACTGGAGCGAGTCGTGCATCCAGCCCATGTTCCACTTCAGCCCGAAGCCGAGGCCGCCGAAGCCGCTCGGTCCCTTGTGGTGCGTGGCGCGGGTGACGCCGTCCCAGGCCGTCGACTCCTCCGCGATGGTCACCACACCCGGCACCCGCCGGTACAGGGTCGCGTTCATCTCCTGGAGGAACGCCACCGCGTCCAGGTTCTCCCGGCCGCCGTGCTCGTTGGGCCGCCACTGGCCGGGCTCGCGGGAGTAGTCCAGGTAGAGCATCGAGGCGACCGCGTCGACCCGCAGGCCGTCGATGTGGAACTCCTCGCACCAGTACACCGCGTTGGCCACCAGGAAGTTGCGCACCTCACGGCGGCCGAAGTCGAACTCCAGCGTGCCCCAGTCGGGATGCGCGGAGCGCAGCGGGTCCTCGGGCTCGTACAGCGGCCGGCCGTCGAACTCGGCCAGCGCCCAGTCGTCGCGCGGGAAGTGGGCCGGCACCCAGTCCATGATCACGCCGATGCCGGCCTGGTGCAGCCGGTCGACCAGGTACTTGAAGTCGTCCGGGGTGCCGAGGCGGGCGGTGGGCGCGTAGAAGCCGGTGACCTGGTAGCCCCACGAGCCGCCGAAGGGGTGCTCGGCGACCGGCATCAGCTCGACATGGGTGAAACCGAGGTCCCTGACGTAGGCGGGGAGCTCCTCGGCGAGCCGGCGGTAGGTCAGCCCCGGCCGCCAGGACGGCAGGTGCACCTCGTAGATCGACAGGGGCGCCTCGTGCGCCGGGCGCTCGGCGCGGCGCGCCAGCCACCCGTCGTCGTTCCACTCGTAGTGCGAGGCGTGCACGACGGAGGAGGTGGCCGGCGGGACCTCGGTACGGCGGGCCAGCGGGTCGGCGCGCATCGTCGTCGAACCGTCGGGCCGGGTGATCTCGTACTTGTACAGCTCGCCCTCGCCGACGCCCGGCACGAACAGCTCCCACACGCCGGTCCCGCCGAGCGAGCGCATCGGGAAGGCGGTGCCGTCCCAGAGGTCGAAGCCGCCGGCGATCCGCACTCCGCGGGCGTTCGGCGCCCACACCGCGAACCGGGTGCCGGCCACCCCCTGGTGGGTCATCGGGTGCGCGCCGAGCGCCCGCCACAGCTGTTCGTGCCGGCCCTCGCCGATCAGGTGCAGGTCGAAGTCGCCCAGGGTGGGCAGGAAACGGTACGGGTCCTCGGTCTCCTGGACCGAGCCCTCGTAGGCGACGAGGAGCCGGTAGACGGGGACCTCGGGCAGCGGCAGCAGCCCCGAGAAGAACCCGTCCCCGTCGTCGTGCAGCCCGGCCCGCAGATCGTCCAGGACGACGGTCACCGACCGGGCGTACGGCCGGAAGACCCGGAAGGCGACCCCGCCGGGCACCGGGTGGGCGCCGAGCACGGCGTGCGGATCGTGATGCGTGCCCTCCAGCAGCCGCCGCCGGTCGCCCGCGTCCAGGGCCGGGGAGACGGCCGCCTTCCGCTCGGCCGTCGTCCGCCCGGCCGCCCGCGGCGACGCGGTCCGCTGCGCGCCGGCCTGCTTCGGGACCGCCGTCCGCGCGGCCGTCTTCTTCGTGGCCGCCTTCCGCGTGACCGCCTCCTCGGCCGTGCCCGCGGCCGCGGCGGTGGTCTCGGCCGCCGCCCCCGCCGCCCCCGCTGTCTTGGCGGCGGGCTCGGCGGCGGCCTTCCGCGCGGTCTTCTGGGCGGCCTTCTTGGCGGTTTTCTGCGCGGTCTTCTTCGTGGCCTTCTTCGTGGTCTTCCGCGCGGCCTGTTCGGGCAGCGCGGCCTTCCGCGCGTTCTTCGCCGCCTGCGTGCTCTCGCCGCTCTTCGCGGCGCTCTTCCTCGGCGCCGGGCGCGCGGCCGGCGGCTGCTCGGCGCCGGCTTCCTCGGCCGTCTTCTTCGGATGCGAACCGTTGGACGGGTCACGGGGGGTCACGGGCGGAGCCTCCTCGGGAAGTCCGGGTCAGGTGGATCGGGTCGGATCGGCGACGGCCAGACGGCGCACCGCCGACAGGGGCACCGGAAGCCAGCCGGGGCGGTGCCGTGCCTCGTAGACGACCTCGTAGACCGCCTTGTCCGTCTCGTAGGCACGCAGCAGCACCGGATCGGTGCGCGGGTCGAGCCCGGTGATCTCCGCGTACCCGGTGCAGTACGCGGCCCGGCACGTCTCGGCCCACCCCGGTGCCGGGGCACCGGCCGCGTGCGCCGCGTAGTCGAAGGAGCGCAGCATCCCCGCGATGTCGCGTACCGGCGGCTGGGGCATCCGCCGCTCGGCGAGCGGCCTGGCCGGTTCGCCCTCGAAGTCGATCAGGGACCACTCCCCGTCCGGTGAGCGCAGGCACTGGCCGAGATGCAGGTCGCCGTGGACCCGCTGCGCGGTCCAGGTGCGGCCCTCGGCGGCCAGGTCGCCGAGCGCGGTGAACGCCGAGCGCAGCCCGGGGGCGTACGGCCGCAGCGCGGGCACCGCGTGCACGGCCTCCTCCAGACGCGCGACCATGCCGCCGACCAGCTGGTCCAGGGCGCTGTGCCCGAGGGTGACGGTGGGCAGGGCCCGGGCCAGCGCCGTGTGCACCTCTGCGGTGGCCCGCCCGAGCGCCCGCGCCTCGGCCGCGAAGTCCTCCCCCTTGGCCAGCTCGCGCAGCGCCAGCTCCCAGCCGTCGGCCGCGCCCTGCACGTACGGCTGGAGGACCGCGAGGACCCACGGCTGACCGCCCAGCTCCGCCGCCACCCACGCCGTGGGCGGGGGCACCCGCGGACAGCCCTCGCGGGCCAGCGCCAGCGGCAGCTCCAGGTCGGGATTGACGCCGGGCACGATCCGGCGCAGCAGCTTGAGGATGAGCGTATCCCCGTAGACCACCGACGAGTTGGACTGCTCGGCGGTCACCAGGCGGGGGACCAGGCCGGACCGTATCTCCTGGTTCCGGTCGCGGTGGAAGCGGAGCGGGCCGACGCGGTCCCGGGTGCGCAGGGCCTCCAGGAGCACCTCGGCGGGCCGGGGGTCGTACAGGGCGTCGTAGACCGTGTACCCGGCCAGCGGGCCCTGGGCGACGTGGCCGATCAGCGCGGGCGCCAGCCGGGGCGGCAGCACCTCGCGTATGCCTATGAGCAGCTGGTAGCAGTCGCCCGGGTGCTCGGGAGCGCCCGGCACCGGCACCAGGGGCTGCCGTACGCGCACGACGAGGTGGTACAGGCCCGGCCTGGTGCCGGGCACGCCCGCGCCCCGCTCACGGGGGGCTTCCTCCCCCGGGCGGCGCCGGGGGGCCGGGAGTCCGGGGGGCGGCAGCAGCTCGGTGGCCGTGACCGGCGAGATCCCGGTGACCGGGCGTCCCTTGCCGGCGAACCACCGCTGCCGCGGCAGCCATTCCCGCAGCAGGGGGTCCAGTGACGCGAGGAGGCCGGGCTCGGCGGTGACGAAAGGGGTGGCGGCTTCCGACATGGCGTCGTGTCCTTTCCCCGGGGGTGGTCGGGGTGTTACTGATGCGTGCCCCGGGCGGGACGGGGGAAACCGACCCGTCCGCGGGCCTGGATCCCGGACCGGCCCGATCGAGCCGGGCCGGTCCCATCACGCCGGTCCGGTGCCGTGGCGGCCGGCGCTACACGGCCTCCTTGCGGAGCCGGAACCAGTAGAAGCCGTGACCCGCGAGGGTGAGCAGGTACGGCAGTTCGCCGATGGCGGGGAAGCGGACCCCGCCGAACAACTCGACCGGATGCCGCCCCTGGAAGGCGCTCAGGTCCAGCTCCGTGGGCTGCGCGAATCGGCTGAAGTTGTTCACGCACAGCACCAGGTCGTCCTCGTACTCGCGCAGGAAGGCGAGCACCGCGGGGTTGGAGGAGGGCAGTTCCGTGTAGGAGCCGAGACCGAACGCGGTGTTCTGCTTGCGGATCTCGATCATCCGGCGGGTCCAGTGCAGCAGCGAGGACGGCGAGGCCATCGACGCCTCGACGTTGGTGACCTGGTAGCCGTAGACCGGGTCCATGATCGTGGGCAGGAAGAGCCGCCCCGGGTCGCAGGACGAGAACCCGGCGTTGCGGTCCGGCGTCCACTGCATGGGGGTGCGGACGGCGTCGCGGTCGCCGAGCCAGATGTTGTCGCCCATGCCGATCTCGTCGCCGTAGTAGATGATCGGCGAGCCGGGCAGGGACAGCAGCAGCGCCGTGAACAGCTCGATCTGGTTGCGGTCGTTGTCGAGCAGCGGGGCCAGCCGGCGGCGGATGCCGATGTTGGCGCGCATCCGGGGGTCCTTGGCGTACTCGGCCCACATGTAGTCGCGCTCTTCGTCGGTGACCATCTCCAGGGTCAGCTCGTCGTGGTTGCGCAGGAAGATGCCCCACTGGCAGCCCGAGGGGATGGCCGGGGTCTTGGCCAGAACCTCGGAGACCGGGTAGCGCGATTCGCGCCGTACGGCCATGAAGATGCGCGGCATGACCGGGAAGTGGAAGGCCATGTGGCACTCGTCGCCGCCGGTGGAGAAGTCGCCGAAGTAGTCGACGACGTCCTCCGGCCACTGGTTCGCCTCCGCCAGCAGCACCTTGTCGGGGTACTGGGCGTCGATCTCTTTGCGCACCCGCCGCAGGAAGGCGTGCGTGGCAGGAAGGTTTTCGCAGTTGGTGCCCTCCTGCTGGTACAGGTACGGCACCGCGTCCAGCCGGAAGCCGTCGATGCCCAGGTCCAGCCAGAACTTCAGCGCGGAGATCATCTCCTCCTGCACGGCCGGGTTCTCGTAGTTGAGGTCCGGCTGGTGGGAGAAGAACCGGTGCCAGTAGTACTGCTTGCGGACCGGGTCGTACGTCCAGTTCGACACCTCGGTGTCGACGAAGATGATCCGGGCGTCCTGGTACTGCTTGTCGTCGTCGGCCCAGACGTAGTAGTCGCCGTAGGGGCCGTCGGGGTCCCTGCGGGACTCCTGGAACCACGGGTGCTGGTCGCTGGTGTGGTTCATGACGAAGTCGATGATCA